>JAHABQ010000041.1:0-9786 GCA_018376265.1 Collinsella sp. | reverse complement strand
CACGGGCTAAGTTTATCGCGAGTTCCGCACGCAAAGGAAAGCACTTAATGTGCTTTCCGTCTTGCGCAGGACTGTAGAGCAGGAAACTTAGCCCGTGCCGGGCCCGCTGAGACCAGACCGGCGGGATAGACGGGTTCAGATGGGGCTTTGATGCATGGGTGGTCTGTTGTTGTGCAAATGGGTATCATACTGTGGTTACTGCATCGACTCTGCGATGCATTGTTGTACGTTCCCGGCGGCCGGTTTGCCAGAAGCGCCCCGTCGGTTGTTTCAGACCCGTTTCGAAGAAAGGAAACAACACTCACCTATGGCAGCTAAAAAATCATCTCCCTTGAAGATCATCCCGCTCGGCGGCCTTGATGGCATCGGCAAGAACATGACGGTCTTCGAGTGCGGCGACGACATGGTGCTCGTCGACGCTGGCCTTATGTTCCCCGACGATTCGCAGCCTGGTATCGATCTGGTACTCCCGGATTACACCTATGTTCTGGAGAACGAGGAAAAGCTCCGCGGCATCGTCGTCACTCACGGCCACGAGGACCACACCGGTTCGCTACCGTATCTGCTGCAGGACCTCAACAACAAGGTGCCCATCTTCTCGAGCAAGCTGACGCTTGGCTTTATCGAGGGTAAGCTCTCCGAGTTTCGTATTCGTGCACCCAAGTTCCGTGAGGTCAAGGGCGGCAGCCACGTCAATCTGGGTGGCATTTCGCTCGACTTCTTCTCGATGACGCACTCAATCCCGGGCGCTCTGGGTGTGTTCATTCGCACCAATCAGGGCACCGTTATGCACACCGGCGACTTTAAGCTCGACCAGACGCCCATCGACGGCGTCACGCCCGACTATGCCGCTATCAGCCGCTTTGCCAAGCAGGGCATCGACCTGCTGCTGTCCGATTCCACCAACGCCACGGTCCCCGGTTTTACCAAGTCCGAGGCCGAGGTTGGCCCCAATCTGCTGCATGCCATCAAGAATGCTCCGGGCCGCGTGTTCGTCGCGTCGTTCTCGAGCCACATCCATCGTCTGCAGCAGATCTGCGACGCCGCCCGCAAGTGCGGCCGCAAGGTTGTCGTGACCGGTCGTTCCATGCTCACCAACACCCGCGTGGCGCGCGAGCTCGGTTATCTCAACATCGATGACGCCGATATCATCGATGCCTTCGATATTGACAACCTGCCCGACGACAAGATCGTCGTCATGTGCACCGGTTCGCAGGGCGAGCCCCTGTCGGCCCTTTCGCGCATGGCTAACGGCGAGCACAAGACGCTCTCCATCCACGAGGGCGATACCGTCATCCTCTCGGCAACGCCGGTCCCCGGTAACGAGAAGGCCGTTCAGCAGGTCGTCAACAGCCTTGCCAAGCTTGGCTGCGACGTGTGGGATAAGAACCGCGCCCTCGTTCACGTCTCGGGTCACGGCAGCCAGGAGGAGCTCAAGCTCCTGATGGCCATGGCCAAGCCTACGTACTTTATGCCGGTCCACGGCGAGGCCGTGCATCTACGCGCCCATGCTCAGCTTGCACGCAAGATGGGCCTCAAGGACGATCACATCTTTATCCTCGACAACGGAGATACGCTTGAGATGCGTGGCGGTATCGTCAAGCGCGGTACGCCTGTCGAGTCTGGCGTCGTCTATGTCGACGGACTGCGCATCGGTGATACCGACCCCATCGTCCTGCGCGATCGTCAGAAGCTTGCCAACGACGGTATGGTCACGGCTGTCGCTATCGTTTCGCTCAAGCACAAGAAGATCGAGGCTATCGAGTTCTCGGGCCGCGGCGTCTCCTTTGCCATCGACGATCAGTTCTCCGAGGATGCCTCCGCATCCATTATGAAGACGATCGAGAAGGGCAAGTTCAGCTTCACCAGCAGCGGTTCCGATGCCATTCGCAAGGCCGTGCGCGACTCACTCTCTAACTTTATCTGGAGCCGTACGCGCACTCGTCCGATGATCATCCCGGTCGTCATGGAGGTTTAGTTTGGCGCGCGGATCTGCACAAAACGCCAAAGGCAATAAAGCCAACAACCAACCGGCATCTGCTAAGGGTGCCGGTTCCCATCTTCGTGCCAATAAAGGTCACGAGGCCGACTTCGACGATTTTGAGCCCCTGGTCGAGCCTTCGGCCAACCGCGATATCGCCGGCGTGGTCATTGCCGTTTTGGCGATTGCGTCCTTCATTGCCGTGATTTCGCCAGCGACCGCACCCGTTACGGCTGCGGTTGCCGGTTTCTACCACCTGGGCTTTGGTCTGGGCGCCTACGTGCTGCCGATCGTCATTTTGCTGTTTGCCGCCACGCTCTTTTTAGGCGAGGATTCGCCGCTCAACGTGCGCTCTGTTGCGGGCGGCGCTGTGGTCTTTATCGCCGTCGTCTCCATTCTTTCGCTGATGGTGCCGGGTACGAGCGACTCGTGCGACCTTATGTTCACGCCGCAAAACCTGTCCGCCTCGGGTGGCTACATCGGTGCGTTTATTGCGAGTGCGCTGCAGAATGCCCTGGGTAAGCCTATCGCGATGGTGGTCCTGTTGGGTCTGGCCGTCGTTGGCTTTGTCATCATCGGCTTTTCGGTGGGCGGCGTTTTGCGCTCTGCCCGCGACCGTGCGGCCGATTTTGCCGAGCGCCGTCGTGCCGATGTCAACGCCAGCCCGTGGGGTGACGACGAAGCCCTGTCGGTGCCCGGCGTTGCCCGTCCGCACCTGAGCATTCTTCGTCAAAAGGGCTCCGATGCTGCTGTGACCACGGTCATGGGCAACGATGCGGACCAGGTTCTGGACGATGACGACGAGGACGAGGATCCGTTTGTCGACGTGTCCGATGCCGTGGAGGCCGAGCGCGCCAAGACGACGCTGCTGCCGCGTCGTCACGCTAAGAAAGGTAAGACGGCTCCCAAGCTCAATACGAGTGAGCCCGACCCGTCTTGGTCCGAGAGCGAGATTGAGCTTACCGAGGGTGATGACGATGATGACGAGTCCCCGCTCGAGACTGCTAAAACCACCTTGCTGCCGCGCCGCCATGCCAAGCGCGGCCAAGTGACCGGTCAGCTTTCGATGGAGGACGATCTGGACAAGGTCGACGAGTCCGAGCCGCCGTTCGCCGTGAATCCCGTCTCGGCCGCCCCTCAAATTCCTGATTTCCTCAAGCATCCCAAGGTTGCCGATACGGCTGTCGCGGGCGCTGTCGAGGCGTCTACTTCGAGCGATGGGGGAGCGGACGGTACTGCTGCCGGTGTCGAGGGCGAACAAGAGGACGGCCTCAAGCTCCCGCCGCTCGAAATCCTGCACGCCAATCCGCAGTCGGCGTCCTCCGCGTCTTCTGATAAGGAACTGGAACAGACTGCCGAGTCGTTGCAGTCTACCCTGCTCGAGTTTGGCCGTAGCGCTCGCGTCGTCGGCTGGATTGCCGGCCCCACGGTCACGACCTTTAAGCTGCAGCCCGGCGAGGGCGAGCGCGTGAGCAAGATCTCGAGCCTCGAGGACGATATCGCGCTTTCGCTTGCCGCCCAGTCGGTGCGCATTTTCGCGCCGATTCCCGGCACCTCGCTCGTGGGCATCGAGATCCCCAATCGCAAGCGTCAGAACGTCAACTTGGGCGACGTGCTGCCCTATGTTAAGGGCGGTCCGCTTGAGCTTGCCATCGGCCGCGACGCCGAGGGCACGCCGGTCGTCGCCGACCTCGCCAAGATGCCCCACCTGCTGATCGCCGGTACCACGGGTTCCGGTAAGTCGGTCATGATCAACTCCATCATCACGACCCTGCTCATGCGCGCGCTCCCCGAGGACGTTCGCTTGATCATGGTCGACCCCAAGCGCGTCGAGCTCGCAGGCTATAACGGCCTGCCGCATCTTTACGTGCCCGTAGTGACCGAGCCCAAGCAGGCCGCGAGCGCCTTGCAGTGGGCGGTGTCCGAAATGGAGCGCCGCCTGAAGGTCTTCGAGCGCCTGAACGTGCGCAAGATCTCGACCTATAACGAAAAGCAGGCCGCCGGCGAGTTTGAGCATTACGATAACCCGCCGCAAAAGATGCCCTATCTGGTCATCATCATCGACGAGCTTTCGGACCTGATGATGGTCGCCGGCAAGGACGTCGAGGCCTCGATTGTGCGTATCGCCCAGCTGGGCCGTGCCGCCGGTATCCACCTTATCGTGGCGACCCAGCGTCCGAGCTCTAACGTGGTGACGGGTCTCATCAAGGCAAACATTACCAACCGTATCGCCTTCAACGTCGCAACGGGCATCGACTCCCGCGTCATCATTGACCAGATGGGTGCCGAAAAGCTCACCGGCTTGGGTGACATGCTGTTCTCAAAGGTCGACTGGGGCAAGCCCCGCCGCATCCAGGGCTGCTTTGTTTCGGATGACGAGATCAACGAGATTGTCGAGTTCGTTAAGTCGCAAAGCGAGCCCGACTACCATGAGGAGATCCTGTCGGCTGTGGCACCTGCCTCCATGTCCATGGCAGGTGGCGGCGGCATCGTGCGAACCGGCGTTGCCGAGCCTCAGGACGACGATCCGCTTATCTGGGAAGCCGCTCATATTGTGGTGGAATCGCAGCTGGGCTCCACATCTGGCCTGCAACGCCGCCTGAAGGTTGGCTATGCGCGCGCCGGGCGTATTATGGACATGCTGGAAGAAAAGGGTGTCGTCGGACCGCCCGACGGTTCCAAGCCGCGCGAGGTTCTGCTGGATGAAGAAGGCCTTGCCGCGCTGGAATCCGTCGACGCCGAGATGGCACGTGAAGATCGTGAGTTTGGAGGATTCTGATGGCTGCACGCTTTGGTGACATGCTGCTCGAGCAGCGTCGCCGAATGGGCCTTTCCATTCAGCAGGTCGCCAACACCATCAAAATCAGGCCGCAGATCATCGAGTTTTTCGAGAATGGCAATTTTGCATCGATGCCTCCGCGCGGCTATGCGCAGGGCATGATTTCGAGCTATGCGCGCTTTTTGGGCCTCAATCCGCGGGAGGTCGTCAACGCTTATTTTGACGATCTGATGGCATATGAGCGTGAGACGTCGCAGCAGGGCGGTCGTTTTCAGGACGCCGCCGGCTACGTCAATTCGCGTTCCTCGGTCGACAACGGCCGCTTCCTGATGGTTCAGGGCGGGCGTTCGACGCGTTATGGCCAGCGCCCTCAGCAGGCTGGCTATGTTACCGAAACGGGCTCGAGCGAGGAGATTCGTTCCCAGCGCGATCGTTTTCGCAGCACGCCGGCGCCCGAGGAGCGCGCACTCCCCGCTGCCCGCGGTGTCGCACGTGACCCTCGTGCCGGCTACGGCGATGGTGGTTATTCCGATCGCGGGTACCGTGGCGTTTCTTCCGGTCGTCCGCTCGGCGGCTATGCAGACGCCGATACTACGCAGGTGACGCCTCGCCTTCGATCTCAGTCGCAACCTTATAGCCAGCGCTCCTCGGCGCCTCGTTCGGGCCAGCGCAACTACCAGGGTCGCGGCGAGCTCGCCCCCCGCTCGGGCCAGCGCAACATGCAGCGCCAAGGTAGCTATCGCGGACGTTCCGACAATAACCGCGGTCGTATGCCCCAAGGCACTGGTCGCGGTGGTTCCAATCGTGGACGCGGCGGTGGGCGTGCTCCCCAGAACAACGGTCTCGATCCACGTATCGTTTACGCCGGTATTGGTGCCGTGGCGCTGCTGCTGATCGTGCTCATCGTGGTGCTCCTGCGTGGCTGCGACTCCTCGGCGCCCGAGTCGACGCCCGAGACGCCCGTTGCCACCAAGACATCGACTAAGAAGTCTTCCAAGACGACCGAATCCGTCGATGAGGATGAAGATACCGATGAGACGACGGACGAGTCCACCGATTCGGATGCCGCTAAGACGACGGCCAAGAAGGAGGAGAACGAGGTCACAAAGGTCAAGATCTCCGTTGCCAAGGGCAAGACTGCTTGGATTGAGGTCAAGGTTGATGGCAAGTCGGTCTATGGCGCCCAGGCGACCGGCCCCTTTGAGCAGGAATACACGCCCGAGTCCTCGATCGAGATCACCACGTCCAAGCCTTCCGATGTCACCGTTACCAAGAACGGCGAAAAGGTCCGCTATGACACCAAGACATCGGGCGTGGCACGCGTGACGATCACCGTTCCCAAGAAGGAGACGACCGACGCCGAGGACGGCGAGACCACTGACGGTAACGATGATGCTAACAGTGCGGATGGAACCGACGCCCAGTCCACGGACGGCACCGATACCGCCACCGACGGTCAAACGATGACCGATTCCACCGATTATTCGTACGACAGCTACTAAGCCGCTCGTAAGCGAAAGGATTAACCATGGCTAAAGATTCCAGCTTCGACGTCGTGTCCGAGGTCAATATGCAGGAGGTCGACAATGCCTTCCAGCAGACCACGCGCGAGATTTCCCAGCGCTATGACCTGAAGGACTCCGGCGCCACCATCGAGCTTTCGAAGGGCGACAAGCTCTTTTCGATCAACGCCCCGGCCGACTTTGTCTCCAAGCAGATCATCGACGTCCTGAGCTCCAAGCTCATCAAGCGCGGCATCGATCTTAAGGCCGTGTCCTGGGATGCGCCCCAGGCTGCATCGGGCGGTACCGTGCGCGTGCTCGGTCACATCGTCGAGGGTATCGACCAGACGACTGCCAAGAAGATCAATAAGGACATCAAGGATCAGAAGCTCAAGGTCAAGGTGACGATTGAGGCCGACAAACTGCGTGTTTCCTCTGCTTCCAAGGATGCGCTGCAGACCGTGATCCAGTTCCTGCGCGACCAGGACTACGGTCAGCCGCTGCAGTTCACCAACTACCGCTAATTCTTTCGAAAGGACCGCTCTCCAACATGGATACTCCGTTGGGCTCCGTGCTCTATATCACCCTCGGGTGCGCCAAGAACGAGGTCGATACCGACCGTATGCGTTCGCTGCTGACTGCCGCAGGCTACGAGGAGGCATTCGATCCACAGGATGCCGATATCGCCATCGTCAATACGTGCTCGTTCCTTGCCTCTGCAACGTCCGAGAGCATCGAGACCACGCTCGAGCTTGCCAACGAGGTGCAGGACGGCGTTCGTTCCTGCCCGATCGTCATGTGCGGCTGCGTGCCGTCACGCTACGGCGACGACCTACCCGACGAGCTGCCCGAGGTCGCGGCCTTTGTGAAGGCCGACGAGGAAGACGGCATCGTGGCGGTTATCGATGACGTGCTGGGTGTTGAGCGCGAGATTGCCGCCTATATTCCGCAGGTCAAGCGCACCGTCGAGGGCGCTGTCGCCTATGTCAAGATCTCCGATGGCTGCAACCGCTTCTGTAGCTTCTGCATGATCCCGTATATCCGCGGTCGTTATCACTCGCGCAATGCCGAGAGCATTATCTCCGAGGTGCGCGACCTGGTCGCCGGTGGCGTGCGCGAGATCGTTCTGATCGGTCAGGACACGGGCATCTGGGGTACCGACTTTGCCGACGAGGACCTCGCTGAGGGCGCGCCGCGCAATCTGGCGCAGCTGCTGCAGGCCGTTGCTGAGGCGGTGCGTCCTCATAACGTGTGGGTCCGCGTACTCTACCTGCAGCCCGAGGGCATGACCGACGAGCTTATCGAAACCATTCGCGATACGCCCGAGGTGCTGCCCTATATCGATATCCCCGTGCAGCACTGCGACGCGCGCATCCTCAAGGCCATGCGCCGCTCCGGTTCGCGCCAGGAGCTCGAGGACCTGTTCCGCGACCTGCGCGAGCGCATCCCCGGTATCGTGATCCGCTCCACGGCCATGGTAGGGTTCCCGACCGAGACCGACGACGAGTTCCGCGATCTCATTGACTTTATGGACACCGTCGGCTTTGACTACACGAGCGTCTTTGCCTACTCGCAGGAGGAGGGCAGCCTGGCTGCTAAGATGGAAGGTCAGGTTGACGAAGAGGTTAAGCTCGAGCGCGCCCAGGAGGCCATGGACCTGGCCGAGTCGCTCGGTTTTGCTGCAACTGCCGCACATGTGGGCGAACGCGCCCAGGTGATCGTCGACGGTATCGAGGAGACCGAAGACGGTGCCGAGCTCATCGGACATGCCTGGTTCCAGGCGCCCGATTCCGATGGCGCGGTGCATCTGGATGCCAGCGAGGCATCTGTGGGCGATATTCTGACGGTCGAGTTTACCGATAGCTTCTGCTACGAGCTTATCGGTCATGTTGTGGAGTAGGAGAGCGTCGTGGCTAACGAGAGCAATAAGGAACTGACGAGTGTTTGGACGCCCGCCAACATCGTGACGTGCGTGCGCATCGTCTTCATTCCGGTGTTCATGATCGTGTCGGCGCTGTCTCACACAAGCGTTGCCGGTACGGATTTGAGCACCTTCGACGGCCCGCTCGCCGCTGCCGCCTTTGTTCTGTACGTCATCCTGTCGTGCACCGATAAGGTTGATGGCTACCTGGCTCGTTCGCGCAACGAGATCACCGACTTCGGTAAGTTCCTGGATCCCATCGCCGATAAGTTGCTCGTGTTCTCGGCTCTGCTTCTGTTCTTGGATTTTGGTACCGTAACCGTGTGGTCGGTGTTCATTATCTTGTTCCGCGAGCTGCTGGTGAGCGCCCTGCGCATGGTCGCGAGTGCGGCCGGTGTGGTCGTTGCCGCCGATAAGCTTGGCAAGTACAAGACGGCGACGACGATGGTTTCCATCTGCGGCTATCTGTGCGTCTTTGCGATGGCCGGTCTCCAGCTGGGGCCGGTGTCGCTGCTGCTCGGTGTCTATTCGGTGTCGCGCTTCCTGTACGTCATCGCCGTGATTTTGACCATTGTCTCGGGCGCCCAGTACTTCTGGAACTGTCGCAAGATCGTCTTTTCGGTCTAGGTCCTGGTGGGTATGACGGAGTCTTATTTGCTAATCGCCGCAAACAACGAGGAACTGGCGCGCGATATTGTCGAGCGCGCGAGTGCCCGTGGTGTGACGGTCTCGACGGCGGAGTCGCTGACGGCGGGTATGATTGCCTCGACGATTGCCGATATCCCGGGTGCCTCGGCGGTGCTTCGTGGTGGCGCGGTGACCTACTGCGATGAGATCAAACATCGCGTGCTCGGCGTTAAACAGGAAACGCTCGATCGGTTTAGCGCCGTGTCGCACCAGACGGCGCGCGAGATGGCTGCCGGTTCGCTGGAGCTGTACCAGAGCGATATAGCCGTAAGCGCAACGGGCTACGCTGGGCCCGGTGGTGGCACCGAGCAAGACCCCGCCGGTACGTTCTATATTGGGTGGGCGTATCGCGCGGCCGATGGGGGAGCGCCGGTTGTCGAGTCTGCGCGCTGTCATTACGAGGGCGATCGGTCGTGCGTTCGTGCTCATGCGGTCGCGGAGGCTTTGGAGCGCATTGTTCGCGTGCTCAATTCTATGGAATAGACATGGTTTAAGGGGCCTTAGGGCCCCTTAATTGTGGAGATAGGGACCTTTGACGGAATTGGTGTTTGCGCTGGTATAAGGCCTAAATTTATTCGTGCACCTCTATTTGTGATTGGCGTGGTCAAGCGTTTGGTCGGTGATTGGTCGGCGTTTGGTCGGGTTTTGGAATGGTCGGGTACATATGATGAATCTGAACGGTTGACCACGAACAGCCGTTCGTTTATTATCGATGCAGGTTGTTAAGAGGAGGGCTATTCATGGCCAAGAATTCAGGTCCCGTACGTACCGTTCATGCTCGCACGACGGGTAAAGAGCGCGATGAGATGATCGCCACCACCAAGGCCGAGATCGAGAAGAAATTCGGCCAGGGTTCCATCATGAGGTACGGCGACGGTGGTCCCGAGCTCGAGGTCGAGGCCATTCCCACGGGCGC
>JAHABQ010000040.1:0-9892 GCA_018376265.1 Collinsella sp. | reverse complement strand
ACGGCGCCCCCGGACCCCAGGAGGGGCCGCGGGGGCGTTCGGCTAACTGCGGGAATGGCCTATCCGCTCAAAGTGTTCGGCTGAGATCGGAAATCAACCCTTCGACGCGAACCGTGTTGGGAATGAGCTCCGTCGCGCAGGCCCACCAGCCTTTTTGCTGGGCAGCGTCCGCAAGCCTTTCGGCCGTGGCGGCGGTGTCGCAAATGGCAAACGAACAGGCACCCGATCCGCACACATCTACAGCAACGGTGCCGTCCTGTTTACGCAGCCAATCGAGAACCGTTTGAATCTGCGGCTCCATCTGTGCGGAAATGACACCCAGGTTGTTATGGATGAGCGCATATGCCGTCTCGGCATCACCAGCACGCAAGGCAGAAGCTATCGCGCCGGGCTTGTCCGCAGGCACCGGGGCCTCGTCAAAACGTCGATAGGCTTCAATTGTCGAAACGCTTGCCTCGCGCGGCTTAACCAGTACGACGGGCGTCGCGGGCAGCGCGGGGTACTCAGTTGCCAGCACGTCTCCCCCACCTACGTAGAACGCAGGACTCGCGTGCAAAAAGAACGGGACGTCAGCACCAATGCCCCGCGCAATATCGTCGAGCGCTGGGTCGGTGCGATCAATGCCCCAGAGCTCTGCCAAGGCGACAATGACCGCGGCCGCATCCGTCGAGGGGCCGCCCAAGCCGGCGCACAATGGAATGCGTTTCTCAATCGTCACGCAGATGTTTGCCTCGCGACCATAATGCTCGGCCATAGCAACCGCAGCCCGATACGCCGTATTCTTTTGCATGGGAAAATCTGATGCTGGAACCGTCTGGACGGTCAGCGCCTGCGCCGGCGTGACCGTCACGGTATCGGAAAGACCGACGGCCGCCATCAGGGAATCGACCCTGTGGTAGCCGCGGTCATCGCGCTCGGTATGAACCCCCAGGTAGAGGTTAATCTTTGCCGGCGCGGAAAGAGTCAGGGACCAATCGGTCACCGTTAATGCTCCTCGAGCTGATTGCCGAGCGGGGTAAAGATGTGCTCGCCGCTCTCGGGGTCGAACAGCTCGACCTGACCGGTGAGCACATCGATATACTGGTAGGACTGACGCGACTTGCGGCCACGACGCTCGTCAACCTCGACAATGAAGACGGCCGGGTGGACGCTCTTGATGGTGCCCATGCGCTCGACGACGCGGGTACGGCCCATGTTGGCCTTAACCTTGACGCGATCGCCCACCATATCGGTCAGCTTCTCGTGGATGTCGTCGACGTGATTGACTTCCATCTCTTCCATGAACAGGGCCTCCAGAAGGTGCAATTCAAAAAGGGGATAATACCCCTAAGATAGACAAAACTCTAATACTATAGCACCCTGTTGTGGCCATACGCAAGTAGCTAAATAAGCCCGGTCCCAAATACGTACCAGACGACAACCTCGCATGACCAGTTGTTACGCGGTTTGGTAAAACCGCGTAACCTAAAGATTGTCGGTATCGAGGACGATGGTGAACGGACCGTCGTTGACCAGGTCGACCTTCATGTCGGCGCCAAAGATACCGTGCGCCACATGCTCAACGTCCTCGTGCACAAGCGTCAGGAAGTACTCGTAGAGCTCGTTGGCGACATCGGGGGCGCCGGCATCCGTAAACGATGGGCGGCGACCGTGGCGGCAGTCGGCGAACAGCGTGAACTGCGACACCACGAGCACCTCGCCGTCGACATCGGCAAGCGCCAAGTTGGTCTTGCCGTTCTCGTCCTCGTTAATGCGCAAGCCCCGGAGCTTGCCCCACAGCTTGTCGGCCTCGGCACGCGTATCGCCATGGCCCACACCCAGCAGCACCAGGTAGCCGCGTCCAATGCGGCCCACGCACTCGCCGTCGACCGTCACGCCGGCGTTGAGCACGCGCTGCACCACCGCACGCACGGTCTACTCCTCGCCCGTCAGCTTGGCGGACAGATGCTCGAGCGCGTGGAAACGATGGCTGATGGCGTTCTTCTCGTCAGCCGTCAGCTCGGCCATGGTCTTGCCCGGCGTGTCGACCGGCAGGAACAGCGGGTCGTAGCCAAAGCCGTGATCGCCGCGGCCCTCGTGTGCGATAGTGCCCTCGCAGGCGCCCTCACCATAGGTGACCAAACCGTCCGTGTCGATGAGCGCAACGACGCTCATAAAGCGCGCGGTGCGATCCTCGTCGGCCACGCCTTCCAGGTTAACGAGCAGCTTGGCGTTGTTGGCGGCATCGTCGCCGTGCACGCCCGCATAGCGCGCGCTATACACGCCCGGCTCGCCGTCCAGGGCATCAACGACCAAGCCCGAATCGTCGGCAATGGCCATGAGCCCCGTCTCTTCGACCGCGGCTTGGGCCTTGATGATGGCGTTCTCCAAAAACGTCGTGCCGTTTTCCTCGGGATCCTCAAAATCACCCAGCTGGCCGAGCGCCACAAAGCGCACCTCGGGCATGACCTTGCCCAAAATGGCCTCGATCTCGGTGAGCTTATGGGCGTTGCCCGTTGCCACGACGATGGTCGCCGCCGGGTCGAGGGTGTCGATGTCAATCTTCTCAAGTGCCATGACTGGCCTCCTTGTCTCTATAGCAAGCCGCGTGAGGGGCGTTTGGGCACTTGACCCCTCCCCTCTCAGGCGATCGGACCTTTCAACGCAGCATTTCAGCAGATAAAACCTACCAAAATAAACCTGTCCCTTTTTGGCAGGTTAGGCGATGGCTTGGCGCTGAAGCTCGATGAGCTCGGCGATACCCTTGTCGCCCAGGTCGAGCAGGGCGTTGAGGCGCTTGCGGTCAAAGGGCGCCTGCTCGCCGGTGCCCTGGAGCTCGATCATCTCACCGGTGTCGGTGGCGACGAGGTTCATGTCGACCTCGGCATGGCTGTCCTCGGAATAATCGAGGTCAAGCAGTGTATTGCCGTCGACAACGCCCATGGAGATGGCAGCCACCTGGCCGATAAGCGGGATGCGCTCGATCTTGCCCGCCTCGACCCACATGGCGAGGGCGTCGTGCAGCGCCACCCAGGCGCCGGTGATGCTCGCTGTACGCGTGCCGCCATCGGCCTGAATCACATCGCAGTCAACGGTGACGGTGTACTCGCCGAGCGCCTTCATGTTGACGACGGTACGCAGGCTGCGGCCAATGAGGCGCTCGATCTCCATGGAGCGACCCTTGCGGTTGGCGTGCTCGCGCTTGCAGCGCTTGCCGGTCGACGCCGGCAGCATGGCGTATTCCGCGGTCACCCAGCCGGCCTTAGCTCCTTTTCGCCAGCCCGGCACGCCCTCCTCGATAGTGGCGGCGCACAGCACGCGCGTGTCGCCGAACTCGGCCAAACACGAGCCGTGGGCGTGCTTCATGACGCCACGGGCGAGCTTAACGGGGCGCAACTCGTTGGCGGCGCGACCGTTGGCGCGGTTGACCTGCATGTACTCCATAGAAATATCCTTTCGGCAAAATATGTGGCGAAGGCTTTGGCGGCTGCCTCACATCTATTTCAGCTCATCGATATCGATATGTTCGATGCTCTTGAGCGGCTGACCAAAGATAAAGCTGCCCGCCACCGCAAACTCGGCAATGTTATCGGCCGTCGTGGCAAAACGATGCTGCGGCTCGGCGGCGTCGCCCGCCAGCTGCTCGCGGCGCGTGAGGATATCGGTCAGCTCGCGCGTGGTCTCCTCGGCGGAACTCACGACGCGCACCCCAGGCCCCAGCGCATGCCGGATAGGTCCCACCAACAGCGGAAAATGCGTACAGCCGAGCACCACGGTATCGATACCGTGGTCGCGCAGCGGCTCAACCGTGGCACCCACCAGCGCACGCACGGCAGGCGTATCGAAGATGTCCTCGTTCTCAAGCCACTGTTCCTGCAGATGTGCACCCGAGGCGAGCTCGTGTTCGACAACCTCGACAAAGCTCGAGGCAGGACAGCCGTATACATCGACGCCGGCATCCAGGTCCTGAATGGCGCGCGTGTAGGCGCCCGAGCGAATGGTGAGGTTGGTGGCGAGCACGCCCACGCGACGCGTACGCGTGCTGTTGATTGCCGCACGGGCACCCGGCGCGATCACACCGATCACGGGAACGTCGAGCACCTGCTGGGCCAGACGCAAGGCCGCAGCGGTCGCCGTGTTGCAGGCGATGACCATAATCTTGACGTCGTGCTTCGAAAGCCAACGACCCGCCTGCAACGCAAACGAGCGCACCTCATCCTCGGTGCGCGTGCCGTAGGGGCAGCGTTTGGTGTCGCCAAAGTAGTAGACGGACTCGTGCGGCAGCGCCGTCGCGATGGCGCGCGCAACCGTCAGACCGCCCAAACCAGAATCGAACACGCCAATCGGGCGCGTGTCACCTGCCGAATTCTCGATATCGGACATTACCTCACCAGTCTCTCTCGAAAAGACATGTCCAAGTGCGGCGACGCCGCGCTACGAACGCGCCGCGACCAGCAGCTCTGCCGTCGCCGCCCAACCATCGACAATTTTGCCGCGCGTAACGAAAGCGTTCTCGCAAGCAGCCAGGAACTCGGGCGCGCCGGCGCTCGTCAGGCCATTCTCGACCAGACAGAACGTGCCCACGTGATCGGCCATGTAGAAGTCGGACTCGGAGTCGCCGAGCGCCAACGTCTCCTCGCGCTCGATCCCCAGGTGCTCGCAGAAGCGCGCAATGGCGACGCCTTTGTTGAGGCCCGCGGGATTGATGTTGAATGCGCGGCCGTCCTCGACGCGATCGAGCTCGAGCGTCGTCGGCTTGGACAGGTGAGTCAGATGGCCGTTACAGGCCCACACCAGGCCGCAGCCGGCCTCGTCCAGGATGGCCTGGACCTCATTGTCGGGCACATCGCCGCGCATGCCGACGGTGACCTCGCGGTACTTGTAGCCGGTCGACATGTCGTTGTGATACTCGATCTTGTGCGGCCAGCGGGCAAGGATCTTCTCGCACACGCCGGTCTGCTCGATCACCTGGTGCGGAGTAAGGCCGCAGACGGGGTCGTAAGGCATGTCGCCGGTCAGATACTCCCAATCGTTGGCCTTGAGGTCGTACATAACCAGGCCGCCCATCTCACCAATGTAGGAGTTGAGGCCGAGCACGCGCGCGTCCTCGTGGATCATGGTACGGTTGCGGCCCGAGGTGGGAACCACCTGAATGCCAGCACGAGCGAGCGCCACGACGGCCTCGACGAGTTTGGTCGAGGGGTTGCCGTCGTTGTCGCGCAGCACGCACGAGCCGGGCGCGAGCATCGTGGCATCCAGGTCGGTAAAGACGTATTTGACCTTGGCCAAGCGCTCGCGCATCTCGCCCGAAAGCTCAGCGACGGTCGGCAGGGTATTGTGGGACATGGTTACTCCGTTTACGTAGAAGGGTTTGGACTTGGACGGCATGTTTTGATTGAGGGAACACGCTTATGGCGACAGCGCACTCAGGGCGCCGCCGCCATCATGGTTCATTAGTCAAACTGTGTAACATCGATCAGGCGATTGGCCAGCGAAAGGTCGCTCTCGATGGGCACGAACTCGTCGCCCACGTGCATGAGCTCCTCGTCACCCTTTGCCAGCAGCAAGACAATGGTGGGAGCATCGGGGTTGACGTACTCCTCGCGCGCCGCCTTGAACGCCGCATGCACAGCGGCTTCGCGGTCGAGGATGATCTTGTTCGGCGTATCGTCGGGAACATGCTCGGCAAGCTCGCGACAGACCTTCATCGGGTCCTCGTGAGCTGGATCCTCGTTCGTAAAGATCATCAGGTCGGAATACGGTGCGGCCTCGCGTGGCAATTGCTCGCGGCGCTCCTGCGCCTTGCCGCCGGCGGCGCCAAACAGCGCAATGACGGGGCTAGCGGGAAACGCGCGCTTGACCGACGAGAAAAGCGAACGGAACGAAAGCTGGTTGTGCGCATAGTCAACGACGCAGATCACGCGGCCGTCCTTCGACTCCACGACCTCCATGCGGCCCGGCACACGCAGTTTGGAGAGGCCCTTCTTGATAGCCTCGATACCGATGCCGATCTCGCGCGCAGCGGCGATAGCGACCAGCGCGTTTTCCACGTTAAAGTCGCCCGCGATACCCAGCAGGACCTTCTCCCCCGCCTCGGGCTCGTCGGCGCTCATGCCGTGCAAGTTGAACTCGATGTTAAAGCCGAGCATGCGGACATCGCTCGCCCACAGGCTTGCCTCGGGATGCTCGACGCCAACGGTCACCAAGCGCTCGGCCGTCGACGCTGCCTCTAGCACACGGTCAACCTCATCGGTGCCCAGATTCACCACGGCGGTCTTTGCCTGGTCAAAGATCCTAAGCTTGCTCTCAAAATAATCCTCAAACGTGGGGTGTTCGATCGGCGAGATGTGGTCGCGGCCGATGTTGAGGAAGCACGCCACGTCAAACGGCAGATTCTCGACGCGTTGGTACTTGAGCGCCTGGCTCGAGACCTCCATGACCATGGACTGGCGACCGGACGTGCGGCAGTTGGCGATATGGCGCCAAACCTCGGGGGCCTCGGGCGTGGTGTTGGTGCTCTCGTAGCACTCGATACCATCGTCGGTACTCACCGAGCCGATCATGCCGCAGGACTCGCCCGCCGCCTTGATGATGGACTGGAGCATAAAAGCGGCCGTGGTCTTTCCCTTGGTGCCGGTGATGCCCACGATCTTGACGTCGTGGTCGGGACGGTCGTAGACCTCCGGCGGCAACAGGGCCATGGCCGTGCGAACACTATCAACAACCAGCATCGCAGCACCGCTCTCCTGCGCCAGCGGCTCCAGAGACTCGACCAGCGACTCCTCGCACACAAATGCGACGGCGCCCGCATCGAGCGCCATGCTCAAAAACGCGGGCTTAAAGGCAGCACCTTTGCAAAAGAATACGTCACCTGCCGAGACCGCGCGCGAATCAAACGAGCAGCCGGTCACGGCGCGCTCGTCAACCTGCTCTGATGCGCGCAGCTCGCCGCACACATCGAGAAGCTTGGCAAGCGTATCGACCGTGGTCACGGTCGCGGAATCCGAATGGTGCATCTTTCACCTTTCTCAGCCATTTGGCAGGGACGGTTTTATAGTAACTGAAACGCACCCACGCAAAAACGGCTCCCGGAGGAGCCGTTACGCGCAGGCGTTCGTAAGCCGAGGCTAGGCAGCCTGAACAGCGGGCTGGTCCTCGTCGATAAAGAAGCGCTTGTACCACACCAGGAACACGAGCGGCGTATAGATCTTGCGCTGGAAATCGCCCTTGCCCGCAAAGTGCAGATCGAGCAGGTGCATGAGCTCGTCGGTATTGAAGAACTCGCTTGCCCACGGCGCGGTGAAGTACTCCTTGACATAGTCGTACCACTTTTGCTCGCGCAGCCAGTAGACAATCGGCACCGGGAAGCCCACCTTGGGACGGGTGGCCCACTCATCGGGCAGCGACTTGTTGGCAGCGTGGCGGAGTACCTGCTTGTTGCCGTTCTCGTTGATGCGGTAGCGGTCGGGAATGTGCTCGGCGAACTCCATGACTTTGCGGTCCAGGAAGGGCACGCGCAGCTCCAGCGAGTGCGCCATGCACATCTTGTCGGCCTTGAGCAGAATGTCGCCCGGGAGCCACATGTTCATGTCCAGGTACTGCTTCTTGACCAGTTCGGGCTGACCCTTCACGCGTGCGTAGATGGGTGCAGCGAGCTCAAAGGCGCCATCGCCGGTGTTGTACTCGGGCTTGAGCACGCCGTCGACCTCGCGCTCCGGCCATACCAGAGCCTGTCCCAGGAACGACTTCTCGGGGATCTCGGCACCCTTGACCAGGAAGTTATGTCCCTTGAAGTACGGCATATGCAGCGCCAGGTTACCGAGCGCGCGACGGATGGGCAGCGGCACCATCTTTTTGTACTTGCGCACCGGGACCGTGTCCTCGTAGTAGGCGTAGCCGCCAAAGAGCTCGTCGGCGCCTTCGCCCGAAAGCACGACGGTAACGTCCTTGCGGGCCATCTCGGCCAAGAACCACAGCGGCACGGAAGACAGGTTGGACTGCGGCTCGTCCATGTGATACTGGATGTCCTCGAGCGCACCGAAGAACTCGTCGGCGGTAATCATCTTGCGAACGTTCTCGACGCCAAGCTTATCGGAAAGTTCCTTGGCGTAGTTGGTCTCGTTGAAGTTCTTGTAGTCAAAGCCCACCGAGAAGGTCTTGTCGGGCATGAGGCAAGCGGCGATGTAGCTGGAGTCGACGCCACCGGAGAGGAACGACGCGACCTTGACGTCGGCGATACGATGGGCCTCGACACTCTCGTGCACGACCTCGTCCAGCTCATCGACATACTCTTCGAACGGCTTCTCGACGGCAGAGTAATCGCAATCCCAGTAGCGCTCGATGTTCATCTTGCCGGTCGGGATATCGACGGTAAAGTAGTGCGCCGGCGGCAGCTTGTAGACACCCTCGAAGAAGGTCTCCTCGGTTGCCGAATACTGCAGCGTCATGTACGGACGCAGAGCCTTTTTGTTGACCGCCTTGTGGAAGTGCGGGTAGTCCAGGAAGCTCTTGATCTCGGAACCAAAGAGCACGCCCGGAGCGCCGTCGCCCGCATCGGCCATGGGATAGTAGTAAAGCGGCTTGATGCCGAAGATGTCGCGGGCGCCAAAAAGCTTGTTCTTCTTTTTGTCCCAGATGACGAAGGCGTACATACCGCGCAGGCGATCGAGGACGGCCTCGCCCCACTCCTCGTAGCCGTGCAGGAGGCTCTCGGTGTCGGCGCCGCAGTGGAACTTGTAGCCCTTGGCCTCGAGCTCGGAACGGAGTTCTTGGAAGTTGTAGATCTCGCCGTTGAAGACAATGACGACGCTACCGTCCTCGTTGGCCATGGGTTGGGCGCCAGCCTCGGTCAGGTCGAGGATCGACAAGCGGCGGAAGCCGAGGGCAACGCGGCCGTCGATAAACTGACCGCCCATGTCGGGACCGCGATGGACGATGCGGTCCATCATCTTGGTGAGCACCTCGGATTGGTTATCCGTCCCACCGACAAAACCGACAAAACCGCACATATACTATCCCCTCTGCTGTTGCTGGGCATCAAATCGAATCAGTAGCTTTTGAGTATACCCGAGGGCGTAAAGAGGGGCGGAATGTTCAGGCAATCTCAACTGAATCAGCTCCGCTGTGACACGCACCGGTTACCTTTAATGGATATGAGGTGAATGGGGCGATTGTTTTGCTATACTCTCTCCGCACGGGCGATTGGCGCAACGGTTAGCGCAGGTGCTTTACACGCACAAGGCTGGGGGTTCGAATCCCTCATCGCCCACCACTGATTTGATAGGCTCCCAGCAATGGGAGCCTTTCTTTTTTGGGCCCAGTGCATGGGATTCGAACCCGACAGGGTGCGGAGCTGAGGAAACGCGCAAGCGTTTTCCAGCGCAGCACGCGAGGGCCGTAGGCCCGAAGCGAAAGCGGGCGGCGTCAGCCGCACGCGGACATCCCTCATCGCCCACCACTGATTTGATAGGCTCCCAGCAATGGGGGCCTTTCTTTTTTGGACCCATCGCAGAGGGATTCGAACCCCACAGCTCACTCGTTTCAAGGGCAGTGGTCAAAAAATGCCAAATATGAGTACTGCTACCTCTTTTGTAACAGCATTTTCGAGGTCCCAAAGGGCAAATCTGACATCAAAGCAACGGCTAACGGTCCAGATGAGCATGTTTTCTGACAGCAAAACTGGACATATGCGGTCCAATTCGTCAAATTGTGTCTAATTTATATGCTACAGAATTAGTGCCAGTACTCATATTTGGCATTTTTTGACCAGAGGGACTTTTGACCATCGCAAATCAGCAACAAAACGGGCTCCGGATGGTCGCGCGCGCAGACGTGGTGTAAGAGTGTCCTGAGGTCCGTCGCTGCAAGTCCCGATGTTACTCCTTCTTGAGACCGCGCTTCTCGACTATCTCGT
>JAHABQ010000039.1:0-9910 GCA_018376265.1 Collinsella sp. | reverse complement strand
TGGGCCGAACGAGAGGAGGACTGCACCGGACGCGCGGCAGGCTGAGCTGCGCGCTGCGTCGGCTGCGCAGGGCGCTGACCAGGCTGAGTAGGGCGCGACGAGGGCTGACCCTGACGACTCTGCCGGCGCGGATCGGAAGCGCTAGGCATGCGAAACCTCCTCGTTTTTACGATCGAGCCATGTCTGCAAGAACAGGCTGGCGGCGATCATGTCAATCTTGCCCCTCATCTGCTTTTCGTTGAGTCCCTGCTCTCGCAGGATTCGCTTGGCCTCCTGCGAGGACAGACGCTCGTCCTCAAACTCCAGAGGAAGTTCGAGCTCGTCGGCAATCTTTTGGGCCACGGCGGCGACGCGCTCGGCCTGGGGGCCGGGCTCACCGGCCATGGTCAAGGGACGTCCGCTTACCAGGATATCGGGCTCATAGTCCTCCACCAGGTAGCGAAACGTCTTTGCCATGCCAGTGACCTCGGCAGCCGGAAGCACCTTGACAGGCATCGCCATCTTGCCATCACGGCTCGAGACGGCGATGCCAATCCTGGTCTCCCCTATGTCCAGCGCAAGCGCGACCACAGCGACTACTTAGGTTCTTAGGCGCCGAGCGCGGTCTTGGCGGCCGCAAGGGCATCGGCGATACCGGCAGCGTTCTTGCCACCGGCCTGGGCCATGTTGGGACGGCCGCCACCGCGACCATCGACCAGGCCCGCGATCTGCTTGATCACGTTGCCGGCGTGGAAACCGGCCTTCACGGCGTCATCGGAGCCGGCGGCGAGCAGGGCCGGGGTGCCCTTCTCGGTCACGCTGGCAACAACGCAGGCGACAGGGCCGGCGACTTTCTGGTGCACGGTATCCCAAACGTTGCGCAGGTCAGCGGCCTCGAGACCCTGAAGCTCAGCAACAACGAGCTTGTAGCCATTCAGCTCGACAGCACCCTCGATGGCGTTGGAGATCGCATCGGAGGAGCCACCAGTGAGCGCCTTCTTGAGCTTGTTGGACGTCTCGCGCAGCTCGGCCTGCAGGTTCTCCACGCGGGCGGGAACCTCGTCGACGCGGCACTTGAGCGCAGCGGCGGCAGCGTCAACGAGCGCCAGGCGGTCGGCCATGTAGTCGAGGGCACCCTTAGAGGTCACGGCCTCGATACGGCGGACATTGGAGCCCGTGGAGGACTCGGAAATGATCTTGAAGAGGCCAATCTCGGCGGTATTGGCGGCATGAGTGCCACCACAGAGCTCGCGGGAGAACGGCTGGTCCTCGGCGCCCACGGAGACGACGCGGACAACATCGCCGTACTTCTCTCCAAACAGAGCGACAGCGCCGGCAGCCTTAGCCTCGTCGATGCCCATGACACGGGTCACAACCGGCTTGGAAGCGAAGATCTGCTGGTTGACCAGGTCCTCGACAGCCTTGAGCTGCTCGGAGGACAGGGCCTCGAAGTGCGTGAAGTCAAAGCGCAGGTGCTCGGGCGTCACCAGCGAACCGGCCTGGGAGACATGCTCGCCCAGGACCTGCTTAAGGGCGGCGTCGAGCAGGTGCGTGGCGGTGTGGTTGCGGCGCAGGAAGCCACGGCGCTCGGCGTCGAGCGCGGCGGTAACAGCGGCACCGACAGTCAGCGTGCCCTCGGCAACGTGCGCGACGTGGGCATACAGGCCGTTGTGGTTCTTGGTGTCGGCAACGGTCAGAACAACGCCCTCGGCGGAAAGCTTGCCGGCATCGCCCTGCTGGCCACCCATCTCGGCATAGAACGGGGTGCGGTCGAGCACAACCTCGACATCCTCGCCGGCGGCAGCAGACTCGACGGACTCGCCGTTGCGCACGATGGCGACAACCTTGGCGCCCTCGATCACATCGTTGTCATAGCCGTCGAACTCGGTCGCTGCGACCTTGTCCGAAAGCTCGACCCACACGTCGTTGAAGCTGCCCCAGGCGTCGCCCTTGGCATTGGCGCGGGCGCGGGCCTTCTGGTCCTCCATGCAGGCAGTGAAGCCGTCCATATCGACGTCGTGGCCAGCGGTGCCGGCGATCTCGACGGTCAGATCGATGGGGAAACCAAAGGTGTCGTGCAGTTTAAAGGCGACATCGCCCGGAAGCACGGCGCCCTCGGCAAGCGCTGCCAGGGCCTCGTCCAGATAGACGCGGCCGTTGTCGAGCGTCGTGGAGAAGCGCTCCTCCTCGGAGGCGACGATACCCTTGACGAGCGCGACATTCTTGAGCAGCTCGGGATAAGCCTCGCCCATCTGAGCGTTAACCTCGTCGATGAACTTGGTCAGGAAGGCGCCCTCGATGCCCAGCAGGCGACCGTGGAACACGGCACGACGGAGCAGGCGGCGAAGGACGTACTCGCGACCCTCGTTACCGGGAAGGATGCCGTCCGAGATCATAAAGTCGACGGCACGGGAGTGGTCGGCGATGATACGCAGGGAGCGGCTGGCGCCAGAGTAATCGTCGGCGTCATAGGTCTTGCCGCTAATCTTCTCGCCCAGCTTGATGAGGTGCTGCATCAGATCGCCGTCGTAGTTGGCGGTCTTGTGCTGCATGATGGCGGCCATGCGCTCCAGGCCCATGCCCGTATCGAGGTTGCGGTGCGGCAGCTCCGGCATGGAGCCGTCCTCCTGGCGGTCGTACTGGGTAAAGACGAGGTTCCAGAACTCCAGGAAGCGGTCGCAGTCGCAGCCAGGCTTGCAGTCGGGGCTGCCGCAGCCGACCTCCTCGCCCATGTCAAAGTAGATCTCTGAGCACGGACCGCAGGGACCGGTGGGGCCAGCGGCCCAGAAGTTATCGTCCTCGCCCAGGCGGGAGATGTGGTCCTCAGCAACGCCCAGAGAACGCCACACGTCGTGGGTCTCGTCGTCCTCGGTAAAGACGGTGAAGTACAGGCGGTCGAGCGGCAGCTTGAACTCCTTGGTGATGAGCTCAAAGGCCCAGGCGCAAGCCTGCTCCTTGGAGACGCCGCCAAAAGAGAAGTCGCCGAGCATCTCGAAGAAGGACAGGTGACGGCCGTCCTCGCCGATGCAATCGATGTCGTTGGTGCGGACGCACTTCTGGCAGGAAATCGCACCGATCTCCTTCATGGTCTTCTTGCCCTGGTAGTACTCCTTAAACTGGTTCATGCCGGCGTTGGCAAGCAGCAGCGAAGGATCGTCGGGAACAAGAGACGAAGAAGGATAGAGCTTAAGACCGCGCTCCTCAAAGAAGTTGAGGAACTTGGAGCGAATCTCGGCCGTAGTCATTGACGGGTAGTCAGCACTCATAGAGGGAATCTCCTCGGTTTCACATCGAAACAGTTCAAACGTAACGATATTACCATCCCGCCGCGCCTGTGCAAAAAAGAGGGCCGGCACAATGCCGGCCCTTCAGCGAAATTGCATGTTAGCGCGTATGAATATTAATCCGAATTACCCCGCTAGTTGTCGTCATCGTCCATGGAGCCGTCGATGCCGGTTTTGGTGTCGTCGTTCATATTGAAATCGTCGTCTTTGGCGAAGGGATTCTTGAAAAAGCCCGTAGCATCGGGCTGAAGGCCCGAGAGCTTCATCCAGGGATTATCGAGCTCGGGTTTGGGCATGGCCTGGGCCTCGGGCGCAGTCTCGTTACCGATGAGCTCGGACTCATAGATGAAGGTGTCGTCGCCGAGCGCGTCGTAGGCGGCGACCGGGTTGCCATCGGCATCGCGGTACGGCGTGCCCTTAAACACGGCTCCGTCATAGGCCACAAGCTGACGGCCGGTCTCATTCTCGAAGTAGTACACGAAGATGCCCTTGAGGGCCGCACAAAGCGGGATGGCAATAATCATGCCGATGGGCCCCATGAGTGCTGAGCCAATAACGAGCGCCGTGAGGCTCATAATGGGATGCACCTGCACCGAGCTCTGCATAACCTTGGGCGAAATCACGTTATCGGTGACGTTTTGCGCGACCATCGTCACGATGAGCGTCCACAACGCCAACATGGGGCTGAACATGAAACCGAGCACCGTGGCGATTGCTGCACTCACCCAGGGACCGACGACCGGAACCAAATGCATGATGCCGGTAAAGATAGCCATGAGCGCCGCATACGGATGGCCGATGATCATAAAACCGATAAAGGCGAGGAAACCACCGCAGATGGACGTCACGACCATACCGCGCATGTAGCCGCCGACAGAGCGAGAAAGGATGGCGACCATAAAGCGGTACGAGGTCTCCTTCTCCTGACCGATGATGGTGCAAATCTCGTGGTGCATGCGAGGGTAGTCGCAGGCCATCCAGTACGCAAGCACCAGACCAAGGAAGATCACGAACAACTGCGAGGCCGTATTGGTGATGAGCGGGAACACACCGCGGCCAAGCTCGGCAGCGATCTGAGACACGTACTTCGATGCCACGGCAACCAGCGACGAAAGATTATCGTCCAAATACTCCTTGAGCGGCGTGTTGTTGAGCGTCTTGGCATGCGAGATCATCTCATTGAGATCGCCACCCGCAACACGAAGCTGCTCGGGCAGGCGGCTCAGTACTTCCATGATCTGACCAAAGAGAATCGGCGACAAGATGCAAACGACACCGACGAGCACGGCAACAACAACAATAAGCGCGATAAGCGAACCGATGCCGCGATTCACGCCATGGTGCTCGAGCCAGTTGGTGATCGGGGACATCACAAAAGCAATGATGGAGCCGACGGCAAGAAACTCGATAACCGGTGCCAGGATGCCCATAAGGTTAAAGATGACAGCAGCAATAACAATGCAGCCGACAACAGCCCAAATGCGCAGTGTCAGAATGCGGGTGTCGCGCAGCACGCGATCGGTTTGTTGGGGGTGCTCACTCATGAACGAATCATCACTCCGTCGGGGTCGATCTTATCCTGAATCTTCTTAAGCGTGCGGCGCAGCAGACGCGAAACCTGCACCTGAGAAATACCCAGTTTCTTGGCGATCTCGATCTGGGTCATGCCCTTCACAAAGCGCAGCTCGATCACCTCGCGCTCGCGCGGCGAAAAATCACGGATGGCTTCCTCGATCACTAGGCGGTCATCGGTAAAGTCGAGCTCGTTGTCGTCGTCGGCGTAACGGTCGAGAATCGAGGGAGCATCGTCGGAATCGGACGCACCAGGAGCCTCGATGGGCACCGAGGTATAGGCCGAAGACGATTCCATAGCCTCGAGGACCTCATCGACAGTCACATCTAGATACTCAGCGATCTCCTCAACCTTGGGCGAACGCTGCAGCTCGTTGGTAAGTTTGTCAGTAGCCTGGTTGACCTTGGCAGAGAGCTCCTGCAGGCGACGCGGAACGCGCACACTCCAGCCCTTGTCGCGGAAATGGCGTTTGATCTCGCCCAGGATAGTGGGTGTTGCAAACGTCGTGAACTCGAGCCCGCGCTCGGGGTCAAAGCGGTCGATAGCCTTGAGCAAACCCAGATAGCCGACCTGCATGAGGTCGTCGAGCGGCTCGCCGCGATTCTTAAATTTGTTGGCAAGAAACCTTACCAGGTTCATATGGGACATGACGAGCTGCTCGCGGGCGTCCGGATCACCGGTCTCCTTGTAGCGACGAAACAGCTCGCGGGTTTTCTCCTTGTCCCAAGCGGTCTTGCCGCTCCGGGAACGTTCGGTCATTTTAAATATCCGCCTTGAGGTCGAGGGAAAGCGTCAGGGGCGCCGCAGTCTTTTCGTAGGAGTCGCACACGCTCGCGAGGATGAGCTCGGCATACACCGCAGCCTGGTCGTCTTCATCGACCGTAGCCTGATCGCCAAAGGTAATAGTCATGCCAACGTGGGTCTCATCGACATCGAATTTGATGGTGATGTCATCGCAGTCGACCGCGGTACAACCAAAGATGAAAGCCTCCTCGGCAGCCATGCGGATGTCCTCGATGCGATCGACAGACATGGAACACAGGGCACCAACGTTGGCTGCCGTCATGCGCACAAGGCGAGCGAGACGCGGGTCGCCGGCAACGGTCAGCGTGATGGGGCAGGTTGCTTCGCTACTCATCGCAGGACTCCTCAGAGGTCTCGGAGGGTGTATAGGTGTAATACTGAACCGACTTGGATACAGACTTCTGACCATCATCGTCGCCCGCGGCGGCCTCGTCCTCGCCAATTAGGACGCGCTCGGTAGGCTGCTCGGCCTCCGCAGCGGAAGCGGCGAGCTTGCGATCGGCGTCGGCTGCAGGGGCCTTCACCTTATTGAAGAGCTTCTGCACAGCACCGGCGGCAGAGTCGGTCACGCTCGACACAGCATTGCTGGCCTCGGCCATGCTGCCCGTAACCTCGGAAATGTCGCGAACCACGGCTTCGACCTCTACGAGATTGGAGGTAAGGGCATCAACTGCCGTCTTGCTCGACTTAAGCAGCGGCTCCATCTGGGCAAGCGCCGGCGTAAGCTCATCGACAGCGCCATCGAGCTTTGCCACCACAGGCTGAGCCTCGGCGATGGTGTTGTTGAGGTCGTTCACGGTCTTATCGAGCGAGTCGACAACATTGCGGGTCTTGCGCAGGGTAAGCGCGAGCTCAGCGATGGCCCACACGCCGGCAACGGCGAGCAACAGCAGGGCGATTTGAATGGGACTCATACAAGCCTCCCGGAAGAATCGAAATACAGACGCTTTTCATGGTACCCCAAAGGGGACCGAACATGCCAAGAGCAGCAACGTGGGACAAAATTATCAGCAGCTACTTCGGTGAATTCCCGCTGCGGTCGCGTTCGCTTTGCTCTACGCGCCACTCTTCCCAGCCGCGCCCGGCAGGCTGCCAAAATGCACCGCGTTCCAAGCCTTCGGGCAAATAGCGCTGATCGACCCAGCCTTCGGGATAATCATGTGGATACTTATACACACCGTATTCATCGCTGCCCGGGCGATGGCGATCGCGCAGATAACTCGGCACCTCGCGAAGCCCACTAGAATGGATATCGGCCAGCGCCGCATCGATCGAAGCCTCACACGCGTTGGATTTTGGCGCCAAGCACACATAGAGTGCAGCCTGAGCCAGGTTAATGCGGCACTCGGGATAGCCAATGACCTCGGCAGACTTAAACGCGGCATGCGCCACCAAAAGCGCCTGCGGGTCGGCGTTGCCAACATCCTCAGAAGCGTGAATCATAATGCGGCGAGCGATAAACTTAGGATCCTCCCCAGCATCGATCATGCGCGCGAGCCAATAGATCGTGGCATCGGGGTCGCTACCGCGCATGGACTTGATGAACGCACTGATGATGTCGTAGTGCATGTCGCCGTTTTTGTCATACGTAAAACCGCGACGCGGGTTGGCGATCTTCACGTCATCCACGGTGATGGGATAGCGCTCCCCCGCCGCAGGCGCTGGCGTTCCCTCGGTATCGGGACGCGTGACGGCAATCTCGCTCGCAAGCTCGAGCGTCGTGAGCGCCGAGCGAGCGTCACCCGCTGCCAGCGTGCAAATGGTCTTGACCGTATCCTCATCGGCCGAGAACTTACCGTTCAAGCCCTGCGGTGCCTCAAGCGCACGTTCAATAAGCGTGGCGATATCCTCATCCTTCAGATGCTCAAGCTCCACGACGCGACCACGTGAGAGCAGTGCCGAGTTGACCTCGAAGTACGGGTTCTCTGTCGTAGCGCCAATCATAATGACGGTACGGTTCTCAACTGCATGCAGCAGGGCATCTTGCTGCGACTTAGAGAAGCGGTGAATCTCATCGATGAATAGAATGGTGCGGCGGTCGTACGTATTCAGGCGCGTCTTGGCCTCATCAATCACACGACGCAGGTCCTTCACGGTACCCGTGACGGCGCTGACCTCGACAAACTCGCTCTTGGTATGGTTGGCGATAATGTGGGCCAGCGTCGTCTTGCCCGTACCGGCAGGCCCGTACAGAATCACGCTCGAAAGCACGTCGTGCTCGATCGCGGCACGCAGCCATGAACCCTTACCGACGGCCTTTTGCTGGCCCACGTACTCGTCGAGCGAATTGGGGCGCATGCGCACCGCAAGCGGCGCATTCTGAAAGGAACGCTCGCGCGTCGAAGCAGAAAAAAGGTCGTCCATAGCCATCCCGTGCATCAATCAAAAACGTTTTCAACTAACCAGTATACCGAATATATACGAACTACCGTTCGTTAATATAGGTACGGTGCGGAAACTCCAGACCAGGGAACAGCTTGCTCGTCAGCTCGCAGAAATAACCGTCCGTCATACTCGCGATATAATCCACCACGGCTTGATCCTTGTCGTCCTGCCAGGCATAGGTGCGATCATAGTAGGAAAGCTGCTGCTCAATGCGCGAAATATGGTGCTTAAAGATGTAAGAGGATTCGTCGCCACTGTTTAGATCCCGCAGGCAACGGTCGTAGAGCTTTACGAACGCCTCGCGCAGCTCCGCCTCGGAATCGCCTTCGATACCGCCCTTGCTATAGATCTTCTCGTAGTTCTCGCGCTTGGCTCGGCGAATTTCCTCAAACAGGTCCTCGCTCATCTCGATGCGCGGCTTACCATAGCTGTGCTCAACGATATCGATGGAAGCGTGCGTGAGGATCCAACTGTTGTAGGCACCGCCCCGGCCATCATCAAAGACGTCGGGTGACAGCAGGCCCGCCGCAATGGCGTCTTGGCGATCGCGCCCAACGTAGGCAAGGATATCCGAGATGCGAACCACGCAGCCCTCGAGCGTCATGGGACGCAGATGCTCAATTGCGCTATAGCCCGTGGCAATGCAATCCTCAACCGTCTGGTCAAACTGGTCAAAGGAGCTCATGTCCGAGAGCTCAAACACACGCTTCTCGTACTCGCCGTTATGGCATAGCACGCCGTCGAGCGTCTGGAGCGACACGTTGCGGCCGTACAGCGTGTCGAGCACGCGGACCGACTGCACGTTATGGAAAAAATAACGCCCCGTACGCTCATGATAGATATCGTTGAGGAAGCGCTCGCCGGCATGGCCGAAAGGCGTGTGTCCCAAGTCGTGGCCCAGGCCAATCGCCTCGATCAGATCGCAATTGAGCCCCAGGGCGCGACCGATATCGCGCGCAATGCGCGAGACAAGCTGCACGTGCAAACCGCGGCGTGACAGATCGTCATTGCTACGGAAGCTAAAGACCTGCGTTTTACCTGCATAACGGGTGTACGCCGGAAGATGAAGTATCTTTTCGGTATCGCGCATAAACGCCGGACGCATAAGCGTGCCTTTGTCGGCGGCGCGATCAATACAACGAATAGCCTGATCGTCGTTGCAACGATACGGGTTGACATAGCCCGAAGCACGATCGGCGACAATGCGCTCGACTAGTTCAGGCGACAACGCCGAGGGAATACGGTCCATGCGCGCCTTAATGACGGCCGTTTCTTGATTAGATGCCATGGCATGCTCCTTAAGAAGGATGCGCAATCGGTTACAATGTGCAGCCCACGACCTCGATTATGGCAAAAATCGGCACTAAAAACGGGAGCAATGGCAGGGAGCGCGATTTTGTGAAGAGGCAGGAGAGGGCCAGGACCAGGAGTGCGACGGCAAATGCCACGATGCCACCCATAGGGTCGAGCGTGCAAAGCGCGAAGAGTGCTTTGGCGTCCCCCATGCCAATGCCCGAGGTTTGGCGAAAACGACGCCAGAGGGACTCAGTCAGAACAAGGGCAAGGTAGACGATGACCGCAAGACCGGCATGGTCAAGCGCCGTGTTAACGCCTTTGTCGAGCCAAACGCCCACTAACGCCGTCACCGCACACGCACCGGCAAGCACATTGGGAAAACGTCGCTGACGGGCATCAATCGCCGCGCCGGCAAAGATGCAAATCCAAAACGGGATATAAAACATCGAGTACCTCCTCGAGCTGCATCGCAAAAGCAAAAACCACCACAAAGGTGCCTGTGAACTGCGCCCCGAAACTTGGACTGAATAAATAGCGACTACGCCGCAAGGGCCCGGTTCCGGAACTCCTCCGGCGTCAGGCCCTTCAA
>JAHABQ010000062.1:0-1018 GCA_018376265.1 Collinsella sp. | reverse complement strand
AAGATCACCGGCCCGGGCAACGCCTTTGTCGCCGCGGCCAAGCAGATCGTGTCGGGCGATGTGGGCATCGACATGGTCGCCGGCCCGTCCGAGGTTTGCGTGCTGGCCGACGCCACGGCCAAGCCCATGGTGGTTGCGGCCGACCTGATGGCCCAGGCCGAGCACGATCCGCTGGCCGCCTGCTATCTGGTGACCTGCGACGAGCAGTTTGCGCGCGAGGTCGAGGCCGGCATCGACATCTTGGTCGCGCAGTCGCCGCGCGCCGAGATCACGCGTGCCTCGCTCGACAACGAGGGCACCATCGTGGTTGCCGCCGACATGGCCGCCGCCGTCGAGGCCGTGAACACCGTGGCGCCCGAGCACCTGGAGCTGCACTGCAAGGATGCGATGGGCCTGCTCGGCGGTATTCGTAACGCCGGCGCTATCTTTGTGGGCGCCTGGAGCTCCGAGCCGCTCGGCGATTACGTCGCCGGCCCCAACCACACGCTGCCGACCGGCGGCACGGCCATGTTCTCCAACCCGCTTTCGGTGGAGGAGTTCGTCAAGCGCTCGAGCGTCATTTGCTATACGCCCGAGGGCCTGCTTTCCGACGCTCCCGCCACGCAGCGCCTGGCCGAGGCAGAGGGCCTGTGGGCACACGCGCTTTCGGCCGCTCTTCGTCGCCGTGTGCTGGAGCAGGGCGAGGACTCCGTGAGCGCTGAGTCGCTGGCCGCGGCCGACCTGACCAAGGTTGCCTGGCCGGGCGATGCGACCGCGACGGTCGCCGAAGGCGTGGACCTGGCTTCCGCTAGCGCGACCGGCGAGGAGGCCTAACATGGCCGAGCTTTCACCCCGCATGAAGGAGCTCGTCCAGCTCTACCTGTCTGGCATCGAGCCCTATGATCCCAACTTTACGCCCACGCGCATCAACCTTTCGGCAAACGAGAACACCTATCCCGTGCCCGCTGGCGTGCGCGAGGCGATCGACGCGGCCTTGGCTGCCACACCGCTCAACCGCTATCCCGATCCCATGTCCAAC
>JAHABQ010000007.1:0-65310 GCA_018376265.1 Collinsella sp. | reverse complement strand
GGCATTCAGCATCAGGGTAGCGCTGCGACGCGGAAATCGCGCGCCGTTGCCGCGCCCCGCAGTGCCCGCTTCCCCCGAGAACAATTATCAGTGCAGGTCGCCGGAGCTCAAAACTGGGGCCTGGTCGGCAGTTCTCGGATTTTCGCCTTACTTCCGGATTGGGCGCTCATTTAGCACTCTCGATGTCCCCACATCCTCTAAAAAAGTTCTTAAAACAGCCTTAAAGGCGTTTCAACTCGCGTTGACAGCGTAAAATACGCATGTTTGACTATGAACGAAGTGGATTTTAGGGGAGGGGTGCGCCATGGAGGTGCTGGTTGTTGGCAACACCGCATATGTTGACGATGACTTTTGTGCCAAGGCGTTCCCCGGGGACCATGTGCAGGTCGTCGCTGCCGCGGAAGCACGCCGCGATGAGTCATCGCCCCATGCCTCGTGGAAAGAGCTTCTGCAACACCTGGATCAGGCCTACGAGTTCGAACGCGTGGTCTACCTGTCTAATTACCTTACCCCGCATACCGATATCGTGGGCGATATCGAGCTGTTGCGCTCGGTCTTTCGTGCGTGCGCGGGTCGCCGGGTCCAACTGCTGTATGTAGCGGGGCCCGCGGGTGCCGAGGGTGCCGCCGATGCCGCGGGGCGAACGGGCAAGGGCATTATCGCGCACGCAGCCAACGACCTGTGCCGCTACTACGCTGCTCGCGAGGGCGTTCAGACCAAGATCCTGCGCGTGCCGTTCCTGTATACCGCGTCTGCCGCACTGGAGGACCCGTTTTTGGTGCCGCTGTTCGACGCGTGCTCAACCGGATCGGTCGCTCTGCAGGGCGCGCAGGATGCGGCGTTTCCCCTGCTGTGTGCCGAGGAGCTTGCGGTGCTGGTGCGCCGCATCTTCGATAGCTGGGATGGTAACTTTGAGACGCTCGACGTTGCCGATACCTTCCATCACACGGCGGGTGAGGTGGGCGAGGCCCTCAAGGCGCTGTTCCCCGGCCTTGCCGTTGCCTATGGCGATTCTGCCGGCTACGCCCTGCCCGCCAGCGACGTCGCTCGCGTGCGCTATGGCTGGTTTCAGCGCTATGACTTGCTGCGCGATCTCTCGACCATTCAAGCTCGCTGGGGCGCTGGACGCATCAAAAAGATCAACCCGCTGCGTGCCGCCATCGACCGCATCCAGATGCGCGCGCTGCCTATTAAATGCCTGGAGACGGGCGTTGCCTGGGTTCTGTTCGAGGTACTGGAGCATCTGTTCTCACAATCGGTCCAGCTCAACGTGCTCGATTATCGTCTGCTCTACGTGGTGCTGATCGGCACGCTGTATGGCTTGGACTTTGGCCTGGTTGCGGCGCTGCTGGCGTCGGTGGGTTTGGCAGCCAGCTACTTTACTCAGTACGGCTATACCTTCCAGGGTCTGTTCTACGAGCCGTCCAACTGGCTACCGTTTATTGCGTACTTTGTGGTGGGTGCCGTGTGCGGCTATGTGCAGCTGCGCAACAGCGAAGCCATTAGGGCGGAGCGCGACCAAAACGATCTCGTGCGCAACCGCAATACGTTCCTTACGCAGCTCTACCACGACGCGATCGAGGACAAGCGCGCGTACAGGCGCCAGATCGTGGGTCGCCACGACAGCTTTGGCAAGATCTTTGCCGTGACGCAGGAGCTCGATGTGCTCAACCCGCGCGACATTTATCGCAAGTGCTGCGAGCTTCTGGGCGAGATCCTCGAGAACGATTCGGTGGCGATCTACCATGTTTCGGGCGGGGCATTTGCACGCCTGGTGGCAGCAAGTCCCGCGATTGCCGAAGATGCCGCACGCTCGCTCACGCTTGAGCAGCTTGCACCTCTTTTGGGCGACGGGGGTCGTTCGAACCTGTGGGTGAACCGCGAGCTGACGCCGGGGCTTCCCATGTTTGGATACGCGATCGAGCGCGACGGGGCACCCGCCGTGTTGATCTTTGTGCGTAGTGCGGCCGAAAACCAAATGACCCTCTATTATCAAAACCTGTTCCGCATCTTGTGCGGGCTGGTCGAAAGCGCGCTGGGCCGTGCCTTTGACTATGAGGCGGTGGCGCAGGATAAACGCTGCGTTGACGGTACTTGCGTGCTCAAGCAGGCTGCCTTTGGCCAAGAGCTCGCGGCGGAGCAGGCGCTGGCAGATAGCAAGATGGGGAGTTTTTTGCTCCTGCGCGTGGTACCGGGCGTGGAGCCTGTCGGCGAGCTGGTGGGCGCAATTGGGTCGGCAATCCGCGAGAGCGACGCGGCGGGCTTGGTCGACGGCGACGTGCTCTATCTGCTTATGCGCCAGGCAAAGGCGTGCGATCTGCCCATTATCCGCGAGCGCCTGAGCGCAAAGCATATTGTGGTGGAGCCCGTCGACGGCGAGGACATTGTGGAGCTGTTGCAGCACATTTCTTACACCGGTGACGGTGAGGGGGGTGCCGCTTGATTTCGCTTGTCGTTGCTGCTGTCTTGCTGCTGATTCATGCGCTGGTTTGCCTGATGCTGTGGACGCTCATGAAGCTGGGCCTGCTGCCGGTGCGCGGGCACATGCTGGCTGTGATAGTGCTGGTGCCGCTGTGGGGCCCGTTGCTGGTGGTTCTGTTATCGATCCGCAGCGCGAAGTTTGGCGAGGGACTGAAAGAGTCTGCGCTGGAGTCGCTGCGCTTCAACGACGAGCTCCATCGCAGTATGTCGGTACCGAGTGGTGAGGACGATGCAGGCGTAGTGCCGCTCGAGGAGGCGCTCATCGTCAACGACCCGGCATACCGGCGCCGTCTAATGCTTTCCATGCTCACCGAGGAGCCCGACGCGTACCTGGCGCAGCTACAGGCGGCTAAGCTTAACGACGACGTTGAGGTGGCGCACTATGCCGCGACGGCGGTGGCGCAGATCTCCAAGGAGTCCGACCTTAAACTGCAGCAGCTGGAGCGTGCCTTTAAGACGGACCCGAGTGCGCAAAACCTCAACGAATACTGCGATTTTCTTGGTGAATACTTGGGCTCGGGTTTGGCTGAGGGGCGCGTGGCTCAGATTCAGCGCCAACAGTACGCGCGCCTGCTTGCGCGTCGCTGCGAGCGCGAAGACACTTTTGAGCTGCGCATTCGATACGCGACGGCGCTGGCCGATGTCGGACAGATCGACGAGGCGCAGGTCGTGACCGACCAGCTGGTGCTCGACGTGCCCGAGGAGCAGGAGGTTTGGATGCTTTGCCTGCGGCTGGCCGTGATGCGCCACAACGGTGTCGAGGTTCACCGTGTGATCGATGCGATTGACAAGCAACATGTGTATTTGAGCGCCGACAACCGCGAAAAGTTGGCGTTTTGGCGCGACGGGGATGAGGTCCGATGAGCGTGGCGCAACATATCCGCGACCGTGCAGGCCGCTTTCGTTGGATGGGGCTCCTCGTGGTGTGGGCGGTCTTTATTGCCATGGCCGCCGTGCTGCTAGTGGAGCGTGCCGGCGTGCAGTACAGTGCGGGCCAGCATAAGCTGGGGATGCTTGCCGCCAACGATGCGGTGCCGGCCTCCTCGGCAATCTTTGGCCAAAAGCCCACGTGCCTGGTCATTACCGATTCCGATCAAGCTGGCGTCGAGGACGTAAAGGAACAGTTCGACCAGATTTTGCTGGACATGAAGATCGCGCACCGCGACGTGGACCTTGCTCTGGATGGTGCGGATGCCATTCCCTCGCTGACCTCCTTCGATCGCGTGATTTTGCTCATGCCGTCGCTCGATGGGCTCGGTACGCACCTGAGCGACATTATGGGTTGGGTGAGTGCTGGCGGTTCTCTTATGCTCGCCATGCCGCCGGATAACTCGAGCTATCTGCAAGTGATTGCCTCCAAGCTTGGCATTGAATCGGCCGGATATGACTATGTAAAAGCCGAAAGCATTGTGCCGAGTGAGGACTTTATGCTGGGCGGGGGAGAGCGCTACGAGTTCTCGGATCCCTTCGATTCTTCACTCTCGGTTTCATTGCGCGAAACGGCGCACGTCTGGGCAAAGACCGGTGACGCGGGCACGCCGCTCATTTGGTCTAACGATTGCGGCAGTGGTCACACCGTGGTGTGCAACATTGGCATCTACGACAAGGTCATGCGTGGGTTCTATGCTTCGGCCATAAGCTTGCTGGGTGAAGCCACGGCCTATCCGGTCATCAACAGCGCCGTGTTCTATTTGGACGACTTTCCTAGCCCCGTGCCCTCGGGCGATGGTACTTATATCAAGCGTGACTACGGCCTTTCCATTGCGGATTTTTACACCAAGGTCTGGTGGCCCGATCTGCAAAAGCTCGCGCAAAAATATGGCATTCGCTATACCGGCGTGATGATCGAAAACTACGAGGACGCGGTCAACCAGACCGAGCCCGCGCGCCAACCCGATACCACGCAGTTTCGATATTTTGGCGGCATGCTGCTGCAGATGGGCGGCGAGCTGGGCTTTCACGGCTACAACCATCAGCCGCTCGCGCTCTGGGACACCGACTACGGCACGCTGTACGTCTACAAGACCTGGAAGAACAAAGAGACGCTCGTCGCTTCGCTCAACGAACTTATCGCGTTTCAGGACGAGGTTCTGCCCAACGCTCATGGCTCGGTTTACGTACCGCCGTCGAATATCCTTTCGGCCCGAGCGCGCAAGCTCATCGGCACCGACGTTCCGCGCATTAAGACCATCGCCAGCACGTATTTTGAGGATGGCACCGACCTGCCCTACGTGCAGGAGTTTGGCGTGGCGAGCGACGGCATTGTGGAGCAGCCACGTATTGTCTCGGGCGGCATGGTCGACGATTCCTATATGCGCCTGGCAGCCGTGTCCGAGCTCAACATGCACTACGTGAGCACGCATTTTATGCACCCGGACGACTTGCTCGATCCCGATCGTGGTGCCAAGGAGGGCTGGGAGGTCTACAAGGGCGGCCTGGTCGACTACCTGGAGTGGCTTACCAAATCCGCGCCCGACCTGCGGCACCAGACGGCGTCGGAGTGCTCCGGTGCCATCCAGCGCTTTTCGTCCGTGACGGTGAGCGTGGATACCAGCGCGGATGCCTGGACGCTCAGCCTGGGCAATTTCCACGACGAGGCGTGGCTCATGTTCCGCGCCAATAATGGCGAGCCGGGTGCGGTGACGGGTGGCGAACTGACGCACCTTACGGGCAATCTGTATCTGCTCAAGGCAAATGATAAGACCGTGACGATCGAGCGCAAGGAGGGTGGCGATAAATGAGAATCTGTCTGGTACTCGAGGGTTGCTACCCCTATGTGCACGGCGGCGTATCTACCTGGATGCATGGCTACATTACGGCCATGCCCGAGCACGAGTTTGTGCTGTGGGTGATCGGCGCGCATGCTGCCGACCGTGGCAAGTTTGTCTACGAGCTGCCCGGCAACGTGGTCGAGGTGCACGAGGTGTTCCTGGACGATGCCCTGCGGCTTTCGGGTGAGCAACATGAAGCCAGTTTTAACGACCGTGAGCGCGAGGCGTTACGCCGTCTGGTGTCGCTCTCCAATCCGGACTGGGACGTGTTATTCGATATCTTCTACCGCCGTCGCGTGCATCCGCTCTCGTTTTTGCAGAGCCGCACGTTTATGGATATCTTTCGCGACGTGTGCCTGGCCGAGTATCCCTACACGCCCTTTGCCGATGCATTCCACACCATGCGCTCCATGTTGCTGCCCGTGCTCTACCTGTTGGGCAGCGAGGTGCCGGTGGCCGATGTGTACCATGCCATCTCGACCGGCTACGGTGGTCTGCTCGCCTGCCTGGGCTCAAGCGTTCACCATGCGCCGGTGCTGTTGACCGAGCATGGCATCTACACCCGCGAGCGCGAGGAAGAGATCATTCGCGCCGATTGGGTGGTGCCGTCGTTCAAGGACCGCTGGATCCGCTTTTTCTACCTGCTTTCGGAGGAAATCTACCGCCGCGCCTTCCGCGTGACGAGTTTGTTCCATAACGCCCGCAAGACGCAGGTCTATATGGGCTGCGATGCGGACAAATGCCTGGTTATCCCCAACGGCATCCAGTTCGACCGCTTTAAGGATATTCCCTTAAAGCCCGATGACGGCTGGGTGGACATTGGCGCGGTGGTGCGCTTGGCGCCCATCAAGGACGTCAAGACAATGATTTATGCCTTCTTTGAGCTGCACGAGCGCCTGCCCAAGGTGCGCCTGCACATTATGGGCGGCGTGGACGACGAGGAGTACGGCGCCGAGTGCCACGCGCTGGTCGAAACCCTGGGCGTGCGCGACCTGATCTTTACCGGCCGCGTCAACGTGGTCGAGTACATGGAAAAGCTCGACTTTACCATTTTGACGAGCATCTCCGAAGGTCAGCCGCTCAGCGTGCTGGAGTCGCTTGCATCGCGCCGTCCCTGCGTGACGACCGAGGTGGGCTGCTGCCGTGAGCTGCTCGAAGGCGCTCCGGGCGATGGCTTTGGCGTGGCAGGTTTTGTGACGCCGCCTATGTATCGCAAGGGCTTGGCCGATGCCATGGAACGCATGTGCGTGAGCCGCGCCCGTCGCATTGAGATGGGGGAGCGCGGGCAGCGTCGCGTTGCCACGTACTTTTTGCACGAGCAGATGCTCGCCAACTATCGCGCGCTGTACGACGAGACGGCGTGTGCGTTTAACCTGCCCAGAGAGGGGGAGTAGCCGGTGGCCGGAATTGGTTTTGAGCTCAAGCGCCTGTTTAGGCGCAAGGGCCTGTTTGCCACGATGCGCGCTTACGGCTACGCCGGCATTGTTTGCACGGGTCCCATGCTGTTGGGCGTGCTGCTCCAGGTGGGTATCTTGGTGCTGTGCGGTCTGTGGGGTGTGGGCCGTGCCAACCAGGATCTGCTGGTGTGCATGGTGACCTACACACTGCTGGCCTCACTTTTGCTCACGAGCTTTTTCTCCATGCCGGTCACGCGCTTTTTGGCTGATATGTTGTTTGCCGAGCGCGAGGATGAGATACTGCCTTCGTTTTGGGGCTCCAACGCCATCATGCTCGTTGCGGGCACGGTGCTCTACGGCGCCTTTTTGCTGTTCTCGGGCGCCACGCTGCTGCAGGGGCTGCTGTGCCTGTGGCTGTTCAACATTATGATCGTCAACTGGAACGGCATGAGTTACCTCACGGCCATCAAGGATTACCGTGGCATTCTGTGCAGCTTTGCGGCCGCCATTGGCGTGGCGTGCCTGTGCGCCCTGGCCGCGCTGGCGCTGGGACTGCCGCCGGTCGAGGGCCTGTTGGCGTCAATTGCTCTGGGCTACGGCGTCATGCTCGCCTGGGACTTGGTACTGCTGTACCGGTATTTTCCTCAGAGCGACCGCAGCCCCTGGCCCTTTTTGCAGTGGCTCGATCAGTTTATACCGCTGGCGCTCACGGGTCTATTAACCAATCTGGGACTCTTTGCGCACCTGGTGATTATTTGGGCCGGTCCCATTGGCGTGCAGGTCAAGGGCTTGTTTTATGGTGCGCCCTACTACGATGTGCCGGCGCTCATTGCGTTTTTGACGATCCTGGTCACGACCGTCAACTTTGTGGTGTCGGTCGAGGTTAACTTCTATCCGCGCTACCGCGACTACTACAGCCTGTTCAACGACGGCGGCGTAGTGGGCGACATTGTGGTGGCAGAGGAGGAGATGCTCTCCACGCTTAACAGCGAACTGCGCTTTTGCGCGCTCAAACAGTTGTTTGTGACCGCGGCGGTCATCTCGCTCGAGACCACGGTGCTGTCGGCCCTACCGTTGGGCTTTAACAACCTTATGCACGGGTATTTTCGCACGCTGTGCGTGGGCTATGGCCTGTATGCCGTGGGCAATACGGTGATGCTCATCTTGCTTTACTTTACCGACTACAAGGGGGCCGTGCTGGCCTCGGGGTTGTTTGCCGGTGTGGCCGGGCTGGCGACTGCCGTTTCTCTGCTCTTGCCGCAGCAGTTTTACGGCTTTGGCTTTTTGTTGGGTGCAGCGGTGTTTTTTATCGTGGCGCTGCTGCGGCTCGATACCTATACCGCCAACTTGCCGTATCGTATCCTGAGCCAGCAGCCCATTGTGGCGACCGTCAAAACGGGTCGCTTTACACAGCTGGGCCGCTTGCTCGACCGTGCCGAGCAGCGTTATGAGGAAGGTCGCCATGAGGGTGAGCCACATGGCGCGTTTGAGCGCGCAGTAGTTCACGTGTATCGCAAGCATTGGGGAGGTTCTGATGACCGATAGGATGATGTCTCGTCGTCGCCTGTTTGAGGCGGCTGCCGGTGCGCTGTTGCTTTCGAGCTGCTCGGTGCAGGAAGACTCCTCGACCAACAAGGTCAAAAAGCAGGACAAGATTAAAAAGGCCGAGTCCTCGGACGGTACCAAGCACCTGCGCGATAAGGACGAGCTGTACGAGGTCTACGACGACTCGGGCATTGTAACCATGTACCTGACGGTCTCGCGCGGCAACAGCTCCGAGAACACCGACCACAGCTGGGCCGAGATCAACACGTACTCGGTGTATGACTATGCCGACATGGGTGTGACGCGCTATCAGGTTATGGGCCTGCTGCAGCCGGGCGACGAAGAGGGCCCAGTTGCCGGCGAGGTTGGCTATGGCGAGGAAGCGCCCAATGCTACCGTGCAGGTGCGTGGCCAGACGTCGAGCGGTTATACGCAGAAGAACTACAAGGTGGAGCTCAAAAAAGGAAAAGGTACCTGGCGCCAGCAGCGTGCGATTGCGCTCAACAAGCACATGGGCGAGGGTATGCGTTTTCGCAACAAGATGGCCTATGACCTTATCCGCGGGATTCCCCAGATGATGGGCCTGCGCACGCAGTTTGTGCATCTGTGGGTGTGCGACCAGACCGAAAAGTCCAACGATACCTTTGAGGACTACGGCCTGTTTACGCAGGTGGAGCAGCTCAACAAGACGGCGCTTAAGGCACATGGCCTGGACAAGAGCGGGCACCTGTACAAGGTGAACAGCTTTGATTTCCATCGCTACGAGGACACCATTAAGCTTGCCGATGATCCCGACTACAACCAGGCAAGCTTTGAAGGCATGCTCGAGATTAAGGGCGATACGGACCACACCAAGCTCATCGAGATGCTCGATGCGCTCAACGACGAATCGCAAAAGATCGATGACGTGCTCGACACCTGCTTTGATACCGAGAACCTGGTCTATTGGTTGGCGTTTCAGATCCTGACGGGCAACTGCGATACGCAGAACCGTAACTGCTATCTGTACAGCCCGCTTAACTCCAAGGTCTGGTATATCCTGGATTGGGATAACGACGGCATGCTGCGTAAGCTGGAGCTTTCTCTTACCGGGTTTTCGGACTACGCGAGCTGGGAGCGCGGCGCAAGCAACTACTGGGGTAACGTGCTGTTTAACCGCGCGTTGCGCAGCAAGTCGTTCCGCAGCGAACTCGACCGTGCCGTCAAGGACTTGCGCTCGTATTTGACCGAGACTCGCCTGACCAAGATGATCAAGCGCTACCGCGAGGTGACTGAATCCCTGGTCTTTGCTTCGCCCGATATCGACAATCTGCCTGTCACCAAGGACCAATACGAGCAGATCGTCGCGGCGATTCCCTCCGAGATCGAGGAGAACTACAAGAGCTTTCGCGAGAGTTTTAAAAAGCCCATGCCGTTCTACATCGGCGTGCCGCAGATCGATAACGGTAAACTGCGCATGAACTGGGACGCGTCCTACGACTTTGAGGCGCGCGACATTCGCTACACCGTAGAGCTTGCGCGCGACTATGCCATAAGCGACGTGGTCTTTAAGGCCGAGGACGTGCTGCTTCCCGAGGTGACCTGCGATGCGCCCGATGCCGGTCAGTATTTTGTGCGCGTGCGTGCCACCAACTCCGATGGCTATACGCAAGATGCGTTTGACTACTATGTGACCGACGACGGCAAGCACTACGGCATGAAGTGTTTTTACGTGCAAGACGGCGGTAAGGTCGTGGAGGACACGTATGAGGAGGGCTAGCGCGCTGCTTGAGCGCTTGGCGGCCCCGCCTGGCCGTGCCACGCAGGAGCGTTACCGCCACGAGCTCAAATATCTCATTAACGAGGGCGAGCACGCCGCGCTTGCCTGTCGCATGGCGCCGGTGTTTAAGCTGGACAAGCATGCGCGGGCGGGCGGTTACACCATTCGCAGCCTGTACTTTGACGACTACTGCAACTCGGCCTACGAGGAAAAAGACGCCGGCATTCTCATGCGCAAAAAGTATCGCGTACGCATTTATAACGGCAGCGACAAGGTGATTAAGCTCGAGCGCAAAAAGAAGTACGGCAGCTGGATCTACAAGGAGGATGCGCCACTTACGCGCGACGAGTTTGAGCAGATTCTGGCTGGCGACTACGGCTTTTTGCTGAGGAGCCCCTATCCGCTCTGTCGCGAGTTCTACATCGAGTGTATCTGCAACATGATGCGCCCGCGGACCATCGTGGACTATGAGCGCGAGCCGTGGGTGATGGATGAGGGCACCGTGCGTATTACGTTTGACATGAACGTGCGTGCCGCGGTGGGAAGCTTCGATATCTTTGACGTGACGCTGCCCGCGCTGCCGGTCCTGGAGCCCGGCAAGCTGGTGATGGAGGTCAAGTTTACGGAGTTTTGCCCGCAGCCGGTGCGCGATTTGGTGCCGCCGGGCGCGGCCGAGCTTACGGCGGTCTCTAAGTACTGCCTGTGTTACGAAAAGACCGCCTACCTGCGCGGATTTAACTACTGGGAATCGGATTTTGGGAACCGAGGGGATATTTAGACCATGAGCACCAGGGACTTTTTTAAGAACTCCGTTTTGGAGGCGTTTGGCCAGGTCGACCCTGCCAAGATCGGCCTTTCGCTGCTCGTGGCGCTCGCCATGGGCATCCTGATCTATTACGTCTACAAGCGCTTTTTTACCGGCGTGGTGTATTCGCGTAGCTTTGCTGTGACGCTTGTGGGCATGTGCGTGCTTACCTGCATGGTCACGCTCGCGATCTCGACCAACGTGGTCATCTCGCTCGGTATGGTCGGTGCTCTGTCTATCGTCCGCTACCGTACGGCCGTTAAGGACCCGCTCGACCTGCTGTATCTGTTTTGGGCCATTACCACGGGTATTACGGCCGGTGCCGGCATGTATGCGCTCGTGGGGCTCACGGCGGTGGTGATCGTGGTGATGATCGCCGGCTTTGCGAGCCACCAGGACAAGGCGCGCGTGTACATGATGGTCATCCACTACACGGGCCAGACCACCGGCGACGATATCGTGCGCGCGTTTGGGCGCACCAAGTTCACCGTCAAGTCCAAGACGATGCGCGGCGACAAAGTCGAGATGGCCGCCGAGGTGTTCTCGGATGGTGTGGATATGCCCTATGCTGACGCCATTCGCGCGCTCGACGGCGTTGAAGACCTCACGCTCATCCAGTACAACGGCGAGTACCACGGCTAACTATGTTCCGGCGTTTTAACAAACGCCGGACCGCTCGACGCTGCGCGGACATCTGCCGGGCGATCTGCCGCTCAAACCGTCGCTCGCGTACATAAAGTACGCTTCGCTCCTCTTTCGCGGCACCTCGTCACGGCAGCTGCCCGCTCGCTGACGTTTGCTCGGCCTGGGCGGTTGAAATGATCCATGGGCCCGTCTCATTTGCTCAATTTGCTGGCATGGGTTGGGTATTATGGTGAAAGCGATTTCAATGACAGGGGTGCTCGTGGTAAAGATGAAAGATGTGGCCGAGCTGGCGGGCGTTTCGAGCGCCGCCGTCTCGCGCTACCTCAACGGTGGCTACATATCGACGGACAAGGCCGAGCGCATTAAGCAGGCGATTGAGCTGACAGGATACGTGCGGTCCAGCCAGGCTCGCGCGCTGCGCACCGGTTCCACTAAGCTCATCGGCGTCATCGTACCTAAGATTAACTCGGAATCCGTAAGCCGCATTACCGCCGGTATTGGCCAGGTGCTCGGTCGCCGTGGCTACCAGATGCTGCTTGCCAATACCGACAACGCGGCCGATCGCGAGCTCGAGTACCTCGATTTATTCCAAAACCACCCGGTCGATGGCATTGTGCTGGTGGCAACTATGATTACCGACGAGCATCGCCGGGCGATTGAGTCGTGCCGCGTGCCCATCGTGCTGATCGGCCAGAATGTTGAGGGCGCGGCGTGCGTCTATCACGACGATTACGAGGCCGCTTTTGAGCTGGGCCATGCGCTTGCAGGCCGCGTGGACGGCAAGATCGCCTACATTGGAGTTACCGAAGAGGACCGCGCGGCCGGTTATGACCGCCGTCGCGGTTTTGAGGCCGGATTGCGCGCCGCGGGTAACCCGCTCGATGCCGCCTTGATTCGCCTCGGCTCGTTTACGCTCGACTCGGGTTATGGTGCGGCGCGTGAGCTGCTTTCCGTCGCTCCCGATGTTTCGTTTGTCGCCTGCGCGACCGACACCATGGCGGCGGGCGCACTGCGTGCCATCGATGAGGTTCGCGGCGTGGGCGAGGGTATACACCGCGTAAGCGGTTTTGGCGACAACGCGTTTTTGCGCGCGCTGACGGGCGGCATTCCCACCGTGCATTATGGCTACCTGACCAGTGGCGTCGAGGCGACCAATATGCTGATCAACACGCTCGATGGCGTGGAGGGGGAGAGCGGTCTAAAGACGCTCAAGCTCGGCCATCAGCTTATGAATGTCTAGGCCTTTGGCACGTCTGCCTGCCTCTGAGCCGCCTCTTTTTACTTTAAAACTACCTTTCGCCGGCTTATTCCTACCGTTCAACTTACTGTGAAAACGATTACAGACATATGAAACTGAAAACGATTACAGTGTAAGTGTCAAAGATGGTCGGGTGCAGATGCGCCCGTTGGAGGAAAGGGAAGTCATGGACTACCGCAAATCAGCCCAAGAGGTGCTCGACAACATCGGTGGCGCCGGCAACGTTGTTTCGGCCGCACACTGCGCCACGCGTCTGCGCCTGGTGATTGCCGATAACGCCAAGGTCGACAAGGAGGCCCTCGAGAATATCGACGGCGCCAAGGGCGTCTTTGAGGCCCAGGGCCAGCTCCAGATTATTTTTGGCACTGGCACCGTCAACAAGGTCTACGACGAGTTCATTGCGCTCAGCGGCGTCGAGGCTGCCACCAAGGCCGAGGTCAAGGAGGCAGCGGCGCAGCAGCAGAACATCTTTATGCGTGCCATTAAGGTGCTCGGCGACGTCTTTGTCCCCATCATCCCCGCCATCGTGGCTTCGGGCCTGCTGCTGGGCATTATGAGCGCCCTCAACTTTATGGCCTCCAACGGCTTTATCTCGCTCGACACCAATAACTTTATTTATAAGATTGCCGACCTGGTCTCGGGCACGTCCTTTGGCATTCTGCAGATCCTGATCGGTTACTCCGCGGCTAAGGCCTTTGGCGCCAACCCGTACCTGGGCGCCGTCGTCGGTGGTGCATTCATCAACTCCTCGCTGCAGAGCGCCTATACGGTTGCCTCCGAGGGCGTGCAGACCATGGTCAACGTCATCCCCGGCGTGTACAGCTTTGAGTGGGTCGGCTATCAGGGTCATGTGATCCCCATCGTCATCGCCTGTGCCATTCTCGCCTTCCTCGAGAAGCGCCTGCACAAGATCGTTCCCGAGATGTTCGATCTCTTTGTGACTCCGCTTGTCTCGGTGTTCGTGACCGTGCTCGTGACTCTCGTTGCCGTCGGCCCCATCTTTGTCTGGGCCGAGAACGCCATCCTCGGTCTGATCCAGACCCTGCTGACCCTGCCCTTCGGCATCGGTTCCTTTATCGTCGGCCTGTTCTATGCCCCCACGGTCGTTACCGGTATCCACCAGATGTACACCGCCATCGACCTGGGCCAGCTTGCCCAGTACGGCGTGACCTACTGGCTGCCCATCGCCAGTGCTGCCAACATCGCTCAGGGTGGCGCCGCACTCGCCGTTGCCTTTAAGACCCGCGATGCCAAGATCAAGGGTCTGGCGCTTCCTTCGGCCCTGTCCGCCTTCATGGGCATTACCGAGCCTGCCATCTTTGGTGTGAACCTGCGCTTCTTTAAGCCCTTCATCGCCGGCTGCATCGGCGGCGGTTGCGGTGCCCTGGTCTGCGCGCTCACTTCGCTGGCTGCCTCCGGCACGGGTGTTACGGGTATCTTCGGTATCCTGCTGTGCCTGGCCCAGCCCGTGCAGTACGCGATCATGTTTGCGGTCGCCGCGCTGGTTTCCTTTGCCGTCTCGTTTGTCCTGTACAAGGACGAGCCCAAGGCTTCCGAGCAGGCCTAAGAGCTTTTGATTGAGGGGATGCCCGCGGGTTGTATGCTCGCGGGCGTTTCCCGTATCTGGTGCCGATCTCTGGCGCCTTGTTACTTTCGATCCGTTAGGACTTTGATATGTCTAATGCACTTGGCCGCGACCTTGCAAAGCTGGTTGCCGCTGTTGACGCCGCCGCCTCTGAGTGCGGCCATGGCGCGTATGGCCAGCGCTTCCATATAATGCCGCCGGCGGGCTGGCTCAACGACCCCAACGGTCTTTGCCAGGCAGGCGGCGTGTTCCATGCCTATTTTCAGTATGCGCCGTTTGATGTCGAGGGTGGCGTTAAGGCCTGGGGCCATGCGACGAGCCGCGACCTTATGACGTGGGACTATGTTGGCGCTCCGTTGCTGCCCGACGAGCCGTTCGATTGCCACGGTGTGTATTCGGGCTCCGCGCTTGCCGAGGACGGTCTCATTCGCGTGCTCTATACGGGCAACGTTAAGCTTCCCGATGCGGACGGCACGTACGACTACGTCAATACCGGCCGCCGCGCCGATACTGTTTATGTCGAGAGCGTTGATGGCCTTGCCGGTCGGGAGTTCAGCCAAAAGCGCGTGGTGCTGGCGTCCGAGGATTATCCCGAGGATTTGACCTGCCACGTGCGTGACCCCAAGGTGTGGCGCGATGATGATGGACGTTACCACATGGTGCTGGGCGCGCGTCGTCGCGTGGACGGGCCGCATGTCGATAGTCGATTTTGCGCCATGCACGGCGAGGGTGCCGGGCGCGATGTGGGCGAGATCTTGGTGTATGGCTCGGCCGATATGCTGAGCTGGGAGCTCGAGAGCCGTGTGTCTACGCCCGAGCGCTTTGGCTTTATGTGGGAGTGCCCGGGATACCTTGAGCTTGAGTCGGATGGCGGTGTACCGGTGAAGTGGCTGTCCTTCTCGCCCCAGGGGCTCGAAGGTGGTCGTTGGGACCGCGGTAATGTGTATGCTGCTGGCTATATGCCTGTAACGGGTGACATCACCGGTGGTGACGGTGCCTATGAGCTGGGCGAGTTCCGCCTGTGGGACGCCGGTTTTGACTTCTATGCTCCGCAGGAGTTTACGTCCGAGGATGGTCGACATATTCTGATCGGCTGGATGGGCATGCCCGATGAGCCGACCTATGGCAACGCACCCACCGTGGCGTGTGGCTGGCAGCACTGTATGACGGTGCCGCGTGAGCTTACAGCCGGTGCTGGCGGCTTGGTGCTGCAGCAGCCGGCGCGCGAGATCGAGCGCCATTATGCCTCGGTGCGTGTGGGGGCGGGCTCGTTGGAGGTTGACGGCGATACCTGCTTTGACGTTGTCGTTGACGGTGTCGACGGCGCGTTTACCGTGACCGTTGATGGCGAGCTGAAGCTGGCGTTTGTTCCCGCCGAGGGCGAACTGCCCTCGAGCTTTGAGATGCGATTTACCGATGAGAGTCGCGCTTCTGCCGGCTGCGGTCGTACCGTGCGTTGGGAGCCCGTCGACGAGGTTAGTAACGTGCGCATTGTTGGCGATGTTTCCTCGGTCGAGGTGTTTGTGAACGATGGTGCGCTCGTGTTCTCGACGCGCATCTATCCCGAGGCCTATGGCGTGACCGTTGACGCTCCGGGCGCGAATGTGACCTACCACGCGCTCAACATCTAAGCGATTCGTCGCATATCGGCGCTATACTGCAGCCGTAGCCTACGATGCGGGAAACATCCGCATCGTGGGTTTTTGTTTTGGAGGGAAGGTGCCGTATGGGCGTACAGCAGCTAGAAGAGGCCTGGGCTTTTAGGGCCAGCGCGCGTGAGGCGCGGTTGCTTGCGGCGTCGCATGTGCCGGCAGCGCTGTCGTTGCTGGGGATTGTACGGCCCGGCGATCGCCTGGTGGCCTTTGCGGATGACTTTGCCGATGCGTTTGCGAGCGGATTTGACGGCTGCGATGTTGTGATGGTGGGGGAGCCGTCTGTCGAGGCGTTTGCTGCGGCGTCCGGTGGCTTTGCCGGCTCGTTTGACGCTGAGGGTCCGCACCTGTGGTGGCTCGTCAACTCCATCGGCGGGTTTGGTCTGCGTGTGCCTGATCTTCGTGCGCTGGGTCGGGCGGCGCGTGAGGCCCATGCGCTGCTGGTTGTGGACAACACCGTGGCGTCAGCTTTTGGCTGCGATTCGCTGCGGCTGGGTTCTGCGCTGTCGCTCGAGGCGCTCGATCGCGTATGCGCCGGTGATGCTCCGCGCAAGTTGGTTGCCGTATCGGTCGCGCGCTCGCAGCTCAAGCGCCATCGTGTGGATGCCGCGGCCGAGTGCGCGCATGCCCTGCTTGAGGGCTGTGGCTTGGCCAAGTTTGAATTGACTGCTGACGAGGCCGGTGTGCTGGAGCGGGGACTGGACTCGCTCGACGTCCGTATGCAGGCGCATTTCGACCGCGCCCGTGCGCTGGCCGAGTATCTGGCCGCCAACGAGATGGTGTGCAACGTGCGCTATCCCGGACTGAGCTCGCATCCCGACCATGCGGTTGCGACAGGAATCCTCGAGCACGGCTTTGGCCCGGCAGTTGAGTTTGACCTTATCGAGCGCAGTGCGGGTGATTTCTTCGATGCTTTGCCGGGGGAGTTTCGTACATCGCCCGCCGGCGGCGCAACGACGCGCCTCTCGGCCCCGCGCGGCAAGCAGGGGAGCACCATCCGCCTCTTCGCCGGCAGCGACGACCCCTTGATCGTGGCCGCCACCCTAGATAATGCCCTCCGCAACTAGCTAAATCATCCTCGACTACATAAGTTGCGGTGAAATAGGGAATGATTTTCGGCTTTAACCGCATAAACAGTCCCTATTTCACCGCAACTTATGAGAAGGGGTTGTGTGGCTAAAAAGCCCCGTCCCAAATTGGCTACTCTTTGATACTTGCGATGAGGGCGTCGGCTTTGGTGGCAATGACCTTGTTGATGTCGGCCTGCAGCTCCTCGTAGACCGCTATGGCTCGCTCGCCGGCGGGGGTGAGGGTGGATCCGCGGGCGCCGTCGCGCTCGATGAGCTTGCAGCCCAGCTGACCTTCAGCCTCGTTCACAATGCGCCATGCCTTGGAATAGGCCATGCCCATGCTCTTGGCGGCGCGGTTGAGCGAGTGCTCGCGGGCAATACCCTGCAGCAGGAAAACGCAGCCGTGGCCGAACACGCCCGGCAGATCCTTGTCGCACGCTTGAATGACCAACTTTGCCGTCGTCTTGTAGTCCATGTGCTCCACGTCTCCCCGCTAAAGTGTTTGCTGGGCAAACGCAAAGCCTGCGTCAAACCCTCGTGTGCTCTTCTTAAAACATGCATTGTAGCAGTCAAAGTGCGTTAAGATACTTCCCCAGTATTGGGCGCCCAAGGTTGGGCTGGGTCCTACGAGGCCTGCAGCCGACCGGTCGCATGGAAAAAGGAGAAACATGGCTACGTTCTTTCCCGGTGAGTCCCACACGTTTTCGGAGTATCTGCTGGTCCCTGGTTACTCGTCCTCGCAGTGCATCCCCAACAACGTCTCTCTTAAGACGCCGCTAACCCGCTTTAAGCGCGGTGAGAAGCCGGCAATCACCCTGAACATCCCCATGGTTTCCGCCATCATGCAGTCTGTCTCGGGCGTCGACATGGGTGTCGCGCTCGCTACCGAGGGTGGCCTGTCCTTCATTTACGGTTCCCAGAGCGCCGAGTCCGAGGCCGCTATGGTCAAGGCCGTCAAGGATTACAAGGCCGGCTTCGTTCAGTCCGATTCCACCCTGACCCCCGACATGACCATGGAGCAGGTCATCGAGCTCAAGGAGAAGACCGGTCACTCCACCATGCCGGTCACCGACGACGGCACTCCCAAGGGTAAGCTCCTGGGCATCGTCACCAGCCGTGACTATCGCCCCAGCCGCGATGACCACCAGACGAAGGTCTCCGAGTTCATGACCCCGCGTGAGCAGCTCATCGTGGGCGACAAGAACATCAGCCTCAAGGTCGCTAACGACGTCATCTGGGACAACAAGCTCAACGCCCTGCCCATCGTCGACGATAACGATCACCTCATGGGCATCGTCTTCCGCAAGGACTACGATAGCCACAAGACCAACCCCAACGAGCTGCTTGACGGCGACAAGCGCTACATGGTCGGCGCCGGTATCAACACCCGCGATTATGCCGAGCGCGTGCCGCTGCTCATCGAGGCTGGTGCCGACGTTCTGTGCATCGACTCCTCCGAGGGCTTCAGCGAGTGGCAGAAGCGCACCATCGAGTGGATCCGCGCCAACTATGGCGAGGACGTCAAGGTTGGTGCCGGTAACGTCGTCGACGCCGAGGGCTTCCGCTTCCTGGCCGACTGCGGTGCCGACTTCATCAAGGTCGGTATCGGCGGCGGTTCCATCTGCATCACCCGCGAGACCAAGGGTATCGGCCGTGGCCAGGCCACCGCGCTGATCGACGTCTGCCGCGCCCGTGACGAGTACTACGAGGAGACCGGTGTCTACGTGCCCGTTTGCTCCGATGGTGGCATTGTCTACGACTACCACATGACGCTTGCCCTTGCCATGGGTGCCGACTTTATGATGCTGGGTCGCTACTTCGCCCGCTTCGACGAGAGCCCGACCGAGCGCGTCAACGTCAACGGCCAGTACATGAAGGAGTACTGGGGCGAGGGTTCTGCGCGTGCTCGCAACTGGCAGCGCTACGACTTGGGCGGCGCCGCGAAGCTCAGCTTCGTCGAGGGCGTCGACTCCTACGTTCCCTACGCCGGCTCCCTCAAGGACGGCGTGGGCGGCACGCTCTATAAGGTCAAGTCCACGATGTGCAACTGCGGTGCCCTCTCGATCCCCGAGCTCCAGGAAAAGGCACGCCTGACCCTGGTGAGCTCGACCTCAATCGTCGAAGGCGGCGCCCACGACGTAGTCGTCAAGGATTCCCAGCAGAGCGTCAGCTACCGCTAAGCGGCTTTCCCAAGCACCGCACCTTGCCGTTCAAACCGTCGCTCGCGTACCAAAGTACGCGTCGCTCCTCTTTCACGGCAATCTGCGGCACTTGGAAAACCCGACCATGCTTGGGCTGGTAACAATTAGCGGTTGATTCGCAACCACGTTATTAAGATAAAGCGAGATGCCTGCAAGTCGCAGGCATCTCGCTTGTCGTATTTGCTATCATCAGTCAAGTTAACCTTAGGGTCGGTCGGCTTGGCTTTGTTCGCTACAAGTTCCGCACGCAAAGAAGAGCACTTAATGTGCTCTTCGTCTTGCGCAGGACTGTCCGCAGTAGCGAATAAAGCCAAGCCGACCGACCCCAGCTAAGATTAAAGGAGCTGATATGTGCGATTGCACAGATCATAAGGACGAGATCCCTGCCTACGACGCGCAGGCCATTGAGTCCCGATGGATGAAGGCCTGGGAGGACTCCAACCTCTTTGCCGTCGACACCGACGACAGCAAGCCCAAGAAGTACGTGCTCGAGATGTTCCCGTATCCGTCGGGCGACCTGCATATGGGCCACGCGCGCAACTATACCATCGGCGATGCCATGGCCCGTCAGGCCCGCATGCGCGGTTACGACGTGCTGCACCCCATCGGCTTTGACGCCTTTGGCCTGCCTGCCGAGAACGCCGCTATCAAGCACAACACGCAGGCTGCCGCCTGGACGTATAAGAACATGGACCAGGCGCTCGCCACGATGAAGCGCATGGGTTTCTCCTACGATCTGGATCGCATGGTCAAGACCTGCAGTCCCGACTACTACCGCTGGGGCCAGTGGATCTTTGAGAAGCTGTGGGAAAAGGGCCTGGTCTACCGCAAGAAGAACCCGGTCAACTGGTGCCCCACCTGCAAGACCGTTCTGGCCAACGAGCAGGTGACCGAGGGCAAGTGCTGGCGCTGCGGCACCGAGCCCGAGAAGCGCGACCTTGAGCAGTGGTACTTCAAGATCACCGAGTACTCCCAGGAACTGCTCGACGACCTGGAGAAGCTCCCCGGTTGGCCCGAGCGCGTCAAGCAGATGCAGGCCAACTGGATCGGTCGCTCCGAGGGCGCCGAGGTCGACTTTACCCTGTGCGATCAGGATGGCGAGCCCATCGAGGGCGATGAGGGCAAGATCACCGTCTTCACCACGCGTGCCGATACCCTTTTTGGCGTCTCCTTCTTTGTCCTGGCTCCCGAGTACGCCGGCCTGCACGAGCTCGTCGAGGGCACGGAGTACGAGGAGGCCGTCACCAAGATCGTCGAGGACTCCAAGCACATCTCTGCCGTCGAGCGTGCCCAGGGCACCCTCGAGAAGCACGGTGCCTTCACGGGCCGCTATGTGGTAAACCCCGTCAACGGCGAGAAGGTCCCCGTGTGGGTTGCCGATTATGTCGTTGCCGACTACGGTACCGGTGCCGTCATGGCCGTTCCCTGTGGTGACCAGCGCGATTTTGAGTTCGCCCGCAAGTACGACCTGCCGATCGTACCGATCATCCTGGACGATGACGATCGCGCTGCCGTCGAGGCCAGCGGCGAGACCATCGATACCTTCCATGCCGAGACCGTCGACTGGGATTGCGCCCACGCTGCCGAGGGCACGCTCGTCCAGTCCGGCAAGTACACCGGCATGCGCGGCGGTAAGCACTCCGAGGGCGAGGCTGCGATCGTGGCCGACCTCGAGGCCATGGGCTGCGGTCGTCGCAAGGTCGAGTTCCGTCTCCGCGACTGGCTCATCAGCCGCCAGCGCTATTGGGGCGACCCCATCCCGGCCATCCACTGCGAGCACTGCGGCATCGTGCCCGTGCCCGAGGACCAGCTGCCGGTGACGCTGCCCGAGAACCTGGACCTGGGCGCTGGCGAGACCCTTGCCGAGTGCAAGGAGTTCTACGAGACCACCTGCCCGGTCTGCGGCCGCCCGGCCAAGCGCGAGACCGATACCATGGACACCTTTACCTGCTCCAGCTGGTATTACCTGCGCTATACCGATCCGCACAACACTGAGCTGCCCTTCTCCCGTGAGGCTGCCGACCGTTGGATGCCCGTCGATAACTACATCGGCGGCATCGAGCACGCTATTTTGCACCTGCTCTACAGCCGCTTCTTTACCAAGGCACTGCGCGACCTGGGCCTGCTGAGCGTGGACGAGCCCTTCACCAACCTGCTGTGCCAGGGCATGGTCAAGGACGAGAACGGCGACACCATGTCCAAGTCCAAGGGCAATGTCGTGCCCCCGAGCTCGGTCATCGAGCCCTACGGTGCCGACACCATGCGTTTGGCGATCCTGTTTATCGCCCCGCCCGAGAAGGACTTCGACTGGGATCCCAAGGCCGTCGAGGGCGCCAACCGCTTTATCAAGCGCGCCTGGCGTATCGTTTGGCAGCTCGTCCAGTCCGGTGACGCCAACGTGGCCTTCGACAAGTCCGCGCTCGACGAGGTTGCGATGAAGCTCTATCGCGAGCGTCACCGCACCATCGCCAAGTGCACTGAGGACTTCGACCGCGGCCAGTTCAACACCGCGATCTCGGCCGTCATGGAGCTCGTCAACGCGGCGAGCGCCTATCTCAACGCCACTGAGGGTGCTGACCGCGACAAGGCTCTGTGCTACGGCGTGGCTAAGGATATCGTGAGCGTCCTTGCCCCTATCTGCCCGTTCTGGGCCGACGAGCTGTGGCACGAGGCACTCGGCTGCGAGGGCAATGCCTACACCGCCGCCTGGCCCGAGTTCGACCTGGCCGAGTCCGTTGAGGACACGGTGCAGATCGTGGTCCAGGTGCTCGGCAAGGTCCGCGGCCGCGTCGACGTTGCCCGCGATGCCTCCAATGAGGATATGCAGGCTGCCGCCGAGGCCGCCGTCGCCAAGTGGCTCGAGGGCAAGACAGTCGTCAAGGCCATCTGCGTGCCCGGCAAGCTGGTCAACCTGGTGGTCAAGTAAGCACTGCGCGCTTAACTGACGCATAAAAGACGAGGGGCGATCCGGTTGGGTCGTCCCTCGTTTTGCATGTATCTGCCTAGTTGCCTTCGGCCAATTGTCCTATTCTTGTGGAGAAGCTGTGCGCACGCTGACCTGCAGATTCGTACTGTGCTTGCATGTTTCTGCAGCTATTGGTATAGTTTGCTTGTAAATGAAGTAGTAATTGAAAGAAGTGGGGTTTCGGCCCCGCTTCTTTTTTGTATGGATGGAGGTGCCGCAATGGTCAAGACTAAGACCGAGCAGGCGATCATCGACGCGCTCGAGGCCGTCGCTCCCCAGCACGATGTCGACATCGTCGACGTCGAGCTCGTGGGTGCCACCAAGGCCCCCTGCGTACGCGTGCGTATCGAGGGTGCCGAGGGTCAGAGCCTGTCGCTCAACGACGTCACGGCCAACACCAAGTGGGTCGGCGATGTGATTGAGGAGCTCGACCCTATCTCTTCGAGCTATACGCTCGAGGTGTCGAGCCCGGGTATGGCGCGTCCGCTGCGCCGCCCGTGCGACTTTGCCCGCTTTGTGGGCGAGAACTGTGAGCTCACCTCCACCGCCACCGAGGGCCGTCGCAAGTACGCCGGCAAGATTGCCGCCGCAACCGAGACCAACGTGACCCTCGAGCTTGAGGACGGCGAGTCCGTTACCCTCGATTTCTCTGATGTTAAAAAGTGCAAGTTGAAGCCCACCTACGACTTCAAGCCCGCGAAGGAAGGATAGTAAGATGGCAGCATCCGACATGATGTCCGCCCTGATGGAGCTTTGCCAGGAGAAGCACATCGACCAGCTCTACCTGATCGACCGTCTGGAGCAGTCGCTCGCCAAGAGCTATGCCGAGATCCTGCATCTTGAGTGGGGCGCCAAGGTGACCATCGACCGCACCACCGGCAAGATCTACGTCTACCGTCTGGAGCCGATTGACGATTCCATGGACGAGGAAGGCAACTTCACCGAGTTCGAGGAGATCGACGTCACCCCCAAGAACACGAGCCGCATCGCCGCCCAGCACGCCAAGGCCGAGATCAACGCCATCGTGCGCAACTCCGCCCGCGAGCAGATCTACGAGGAGTTCTCCGGCCGCATCGGTGACCTCATCAGCGGTACCGTGCTGCAGTCCACGCCCGACTTCACGATCGTCAAGATCCGCGAGGGCGTCGAGGCCGAGCTGCCGCACTTCGACCAGCGCCGTTACGAGAACGAGCGCAACGAGCGTCCGATGGGCGAGCGCTACCTGCACAACCAGCACATCAAGGCCGTGATCATCGACGTTCGCGACCCCAACTCCAACCTGCAGCCGGTTCGTGGCGAGCACAGCCGTCCGCCGATTGTCATCTCCCGTACCCACCCCGAGCTCATGCGTCGTCTGTTTGAGCAGGAGGTGCCCGAGATCTATGAGGGCACCGTCCAGATCAAGTCGATCGCCCGCGAGCCCGGCCAGCGCTCCAAGGTCGCCGTCCACTCGCTCGACGACCGTCTGGATCCCGTGGGCGCCTGCGTCGGCCCCAAGGGCAGCCGTGTTCGCGCTGTCGTGGGCGAGCTCCGTGGCGAGCGCGTCGACGTCATCCTGTGGGATGCCGATCCTGCCGTCTACGTCGCCAACGCCCTGTCGCCCGCCAAGGTCACTCGCGTCCTCATTGACGAGGAGAAGGCCTACGCCGGCGTCATCGTGCCCGACGACCAGCTGTCCCTCGCCATCGGCAAGGAGGGCCAGAACGCCCGCCTCGCCGCGCGCCTGACCGGCTGGCACATCGACATTAAGTCCGAGACCCTTGCCGCCGACATCCTCAAGAACGTTCCCGTTCACGAGGAGCCCGCCGCCGACCTGATCGGTGACGAGGAGGACGAGGACGTCCGCCGCTGCGAGTACGTGTCCGAGGACGGCATCCAGTGCCGCAACCAGGCTCGTCCCGGCTCCCGTTTCTGCGGTGTCCACGACACCGACGCCTTCGATGATGCGGAGGACCTGATCTAGCGCGCAGTCGCGCCGGGTGGGTCCTGGCGCGTCTCTCACGCTCGTTCAGTCTCTAGGCACCCAAGGTGCCAGAAAGGGTAGGTGAAGTCATATGGCAAAAGTCCGTGTGTCCACCCTGGCCAAAGAGTTCGGCATGACCTCCAAGGAACTGATGGGTCATCTCGCCGATATGAAGATTCCCGCTAAGTCCGCTTCCTCCACCTTGGAGGACGCCTATGTCGCTATGGTCCGCAAGCAGCTCGCCTCGGTGATCGAAGCCCGCGCTCAGGAAGTCGAGGCCGCTAAGCAGGCCGAGGAGCAGGCAGCTGCTGCCGAGGAGGCCGCTCGCGCCGCCGAGGCCGAGCGCGAGCGCATCGCCGCCGAGAAGGCCCGCGAGGAGGAGCGCCGCCAGTTTGCCGCAGCCCAGGCTGCCGAGGAGGCTGCCCGCGCCGAGGCCGAGGCCAAGAAGAAGGCCGAGCAGGAGCGCCTTGCCCGCGAGAAGGAGGAGGCTGCCCGCGAGGCCCAGCGCCGCGCCGTTCCCGCTTCCGACTCCGGTTCGCGCTTCCGTTCGCTGCTCGACCAGATCGCCGCACAGGAGACCGTGCTCAAGGAGAAGAAGGACGCCGAGGACAAGGCCAAGGCCGAGCGCGCCGCAGAGCGCGGTAACCGTCGTGGCGGCAACAACGACCGCCGCGGTGGCCGTCGTAACGATCGCAACGCTTCCGACAACAACTCCGAGCGCAACGCCTCCGAGAGCCGTCCGCACAGCCATCGCACCAACGCCAGCAACAACGTCGCTGCCGGCATGGACTTCCCCAACCCCGATAAGCAGGGCAAGGGCAAGAAGCGCAAGGGCGGTCACAACAACGAAGAGGACCACTACAGCCGCATGGCTCGCGAGGCCGAGGAGTACAGCCGCGAGAAGGTGCTCGAGGAGGCTCGTGCTGCCGTCGAGGAGGCCTCTCGTGAGTCCACCGGTCGCCGCAAGAAGCGCAAGGAGAAGCGCGAGCGCGAGGCCGCCAAGGCTCAGGAGGAGCGCAAGATAGAGGAGGCGCTGGCCCAGGGCGTGAACCCCGAGGACCTCGACGCCATCAAAGTCTCCCAGGGCGTTACCGTCCAGGAGCTTGCCGAGGCGCTCGACGTTCCGGCCAACGACATCATCAAACGCCTGTTCCTGCTGGGTACGCCGCTCACGATGACGCAGTCCATGTCCGACGACCTCGTCGAGCTCGTTGCCGACGACCTGGGTCGTCAGATCAAGATCATCACCCCCGAGGAGGAGAACACCTTCTCGTTCTACGACGATCCCGCCGACCTTAAGCCGCGCGCCCCGGTCGTCACCGTCATGGGCCACGTCGACCACGGCAAGACGTCGCTGCTCGACGCCATCCGTCACACCGGCGTTGCTGCCGGCGAGGCGGGCGGCATTACGCAGGCTATCGGCGCTTCGCAGGTCATGATCAACGACCGCAAGATCACCTTTATCGATACCCCGGGTCACGCCACCTTTACGGCTATGCGTGCCCGTGGTGCCAAGGTGACCGACATCGTCATTCTGATCGTGGCTGCCGACGACGGCGTCATGCCTCAGACCGTCGAGTCGATCAACCACGCCAAGGCCGCCGGCGTACCCATCGTCGTCGCCGTCAACAAGATCGATAAGCCGGGCGCCAACCCCGACCGTGTGCGTCAGGAGCTCACCGAGTACGGCGTCATCCCCGAGGAGTGGGGCGGACAGAACATGTTCGTCAACATCTCGGCTAAGCAGAAGATCGGTATCGACGACCTTCTGGAGACCGTGCTGCTCCAGGCCGACGTGCTCGAGCTCAAGGCCAACCCGGACACCTTTGCCTCCGGCAACGTCCTCGAGGCCAAGCTCGACAAGGGCCGTGGCTCGGTTGCTACCGTGCTCGTGACCCGCGGTACCCTGCACGTGGGCGATACACTGGTCGCCGGCCTTACCTACGGTCGCGTCCGTGCCATGCTCGACCCCAAGGGCCGCGCCGTCACCGAGGCCGGTCCCTCCGACGCCGTCGAGATTCTGGGCCTGCAGTCCGTGCCCAACGCCGGTGACGAGTTCCGCGTGTTCGAGGACGAGCGCGAGGCTCGTGCCCTGGCCGACGAGCGTTCGCTCAAGGCCCGTATCGAGGAGCAGAGCCGCGTCAAGCACGTCACGCTCGAGAACCTCTTCGAGACTATTGCCGACGCCGAGGTCAAGGAGCTCAACCTGATCATCAAGGCAGACGTCCAGGGTTCCATCGAGGCCCTTCAGGACTCGCTCGACAAGATGGATCAGTCCGAGGTTCGCATCAACACGATCCACTCCGCTGTCGGCGCCATCAACGAGACCGACGTCGTCCTGGCCGACGCCTCCAACGCCATCATCATCGGCTTTGGCGTCCGTCCCGACGGTAAGGCCCGCTCCGCTGCCGAGCGCGAGGGCGTCGAGATCCGTTGCTACGACGTTATCTACAAGTGCCTCGAGGAGCTCGACGCCGCCCGTATCGGCATGCTCAAGCCCACCGAGGTCGAGGTCGCCACGGGTACCGCGACCGTCCTGGACACCTTTAAGGTGCCCAAAGTCGGTATCGCCGCCGGTGTCCGCGTCGAGGAGGGCGAGATCGCCGCGACCGATTCCGTGCGTCTGGTGCGCGACGGCATCGTGGTCTTCAACGGCAAGATCGCCTCGATGCGCCACTACAAGGACGAGGCCAAGAGCCTCAAGAGCGGTTCCGAGGGCGGCATTGGCCTGGAGAACTTCCAGGACATCAAGCCCGGCGACCAGATCGAGGGTTACCGCATCGACCAGGTTGCCCGCACCGAGTAGGGGGTAGCGCTATGAAGCAAACGCAGGCAACCCGCCGTCTGGGCGAGCAGCTTCGCGAGAAGCTTGGTTATATCCTGCTCTTTGAGGTTTCCGATCCGCGTCTCGACCTGGTTACTTTGACCGCGGTCGAGGTCGCGGTGGACCGTTCGTTCGCGCGCGTGTACGTGTCGTGCGATGCGAGCCGCTACGACGAGGTCATGGAGGCGCTCGCAAGCGCCAAGGGCCGTATTCGCAGCCTGTTGGCTCGCTCGCTCGATTGGCGTGTCACGCCCGAGCTCGATTTTCGCATCGATCGCTCGACCGATGAGGCCGAGCGCATCACGCGTGCGCTGGAAAATGTTCCCGCCACGCTTGCGATCGAAAAGGACGAGGACGGCTATCCGATAGTGGATGCCGCCCAGGAGGCAGCTTTAGATGACTAATTCCGCCGTCCTCGCCTCGTGCGAGTCTGCAGATATTCAGCGACGCATCCTCGAGCTCATCGAGGGTGCGTCCTCCATTGCGATTTCGGGACACACTTCTCCCGACGGCGACGCTCTGGGCTCAGTGCTGGGTCTGGGTCTCTCGCTTATGAAGTTTTTCCCCAACAAGAACATTGCGTTGCTGCTGGCAGACGATGACCCGGTTCCGCGCATCTACCGCTTTATGGAAGGCTCCGATCGCCTGGTGCCGGCATCTGCGTACACCGGCAATCCGGACCTGTTCATCTCGGTGGACGTGCCGGTTGTCGAGCGCCTCAATAATTCCGCCGAGGTGCTCCGTCGCTCCAAGCATGTGGTGTGCTTCGATCACCATCCGGCGCGCGAGGAGTTTGCCGAGCTCAGCCTGAGGCGCGTTGAAGCTGCAGCCTGCGCTATGATCATCGACCGCTTCTTGGACAATTGTGGCATTGTCGCCCGTGATGGCGTCGCGACTTGCCTGCTGTGTGGCTTGGTTACCGATACCGGTCGTTTCCAGTACCAAAACGCCGATGCCGCCGCGTTCCATGCGGCCTCGCGTCTGGTTGCCCACGGTGCCGATCCGGCGCGCGTTGCGCTCGAGGTATATCAGAGCATGCGCGTTGAGTTTTTGCACCTCAAGTCCATCGTTATGGGTCGCATTAAGACGGTCGCGCATGGGCGCGTGGCGTATAGCTATGCCTACCAGAGCGACCTTGAGGCCTGCGGCGTCACCTCGGACGAGTGCGACGGCCTGGTCGATGTGGTGCGTTCGGTGATGGGCGTCGAGGTCTGCATGTTCTTAAAGGGCATTGAGGGCGATACCAAGGTGCGTGGCAACCTGCGCTCCAAGGGCGACCTCGATGTGTCCGAGATTGCTGCCAACTTTGGCGGTGGCGGGCATCATGCTGCCGCCGGTTTCTCCAACAACGGAACGATTCGCGAGACGCTCGCCGTGGCACTTCCCATGCTGGCCGAGCTGGTGGGGGAGGATCCCGCTTCGGTGACCGTCGAGCTCTAACTAATTGGATGGTACATGGCTCGTCGAACGCCTTCTCATTTGAATATGCTACTCGCCGTCGATAAGCCGGTGGGCTGCACGTCCCATGACGTGGTTTCGCAATGCCGACGCGCCCTCCATGAGCGGCGCGTCGGCCATGCCGGCACGCTCGACCCCATGGCATCCGGCGTCATGGTGGTGGGCGTGGGCCAGGCTACTCGTCTGCTGGGCATGCTAACTCTCGATACCAAAAGCTATGTCGCCGACATCTCGTTTGGTGCCGAGACCAATACCGATGATGCGGAGGGCGAGGCGGTCCGCATAGTGGCTGTTGCCAACGAGCTCCGCGATCCTGCCTATGCCCGTGAGCACTTGGCCGCTATGTTGGGCCCGCAGATGCAGGTGCCGCCGGCGTTTTCGGCTATCTCGGTCAATGGCGTTCGCGCCTACAAGTCTGCTCGCGAGGGCAATGCGGTGGACCTACCTCCGCGTCCCGTCGAGGTCTATGCCGCCGACCTGATTGCCGTGGGCGGCGAGGGTGATACATGTGTGTGGACCGTGGCGTTCTCGGTGAGCAAGGGTACCTATATCCGTGCGCTCGCTCGCGACCTGGGCCGTGCTTGTGATAGCGCCGCGCATATTTCCGCGCTTCGTCGCACCGCATCCGGTGCTGTTTCCATTGGCGCTTGTCATGCGTTGGAGGAGCTTTCTCCCGAGTCCGTGGCTGGCTTTGCCCTGGATCCCATTGCAGCCCTGGGCGCCACGCGTGTTGACTTGCCGGGCAATCTTGCCGACGACCTGCTCTGCGGCCGTCGCATTCCCGTTGAGCGTGCGCTTGCCGATTTCGATGTCTCGAAGGCGCTGTTTGCGCTGGTGCTCGATGGGGGACTCAAGGCGCTCGCCCGCATTGAGAGTGGCCGCTTTGTTATGGAGCACGTGTTTCCGCAGGCAATCGGCGGTGTTCGATGATGTTGTCCGCTCACGAGCTCGCGCGTGTCTTTTTCGCGGGCGAGTCGGACGAGGCTCGCATCGTTGCTGCCGATACGTTTGATGAGTGTGAGCACTTGGGTGCCGCATCGATTGCCATCGGCGTGTTCGACGGCGTTCACCTTGGACACCAGGAGCTCATTGCGGCGCTTGTCCGTGATGCCCGTGCCCATGGCTGCAAGGCGGTCGTGGTCACCTTCGATCCCGACCCGGACGTCGTGGTGAGCCCATCGCCCGCTCAAAAATTGATGACGACGGACGACCGTCTGCATGCCTTGGCTCAGACCGGGGTCGACGCGGTGGTGGCCGTTCCCTTTACGCCTGAGGTTGCGGCACTCGACCATGTTGGTTTTCTCTCGCTGGTGTCGCGTCTGGTCGACATTCGTTCGATTCGCGTTGGCAGCGACTTTAGGCTGGGTCGCGGCGGTGCATCTGGTGTTGCCGAGATGTGCGCCTGGGGTTCCGAGCACGCCGTTGACGTGTATGGTCACGACCTGCTTTGCGAGGGCGGTGAGGCCATTTGCGCCACCCGCATTCGTCATGAGTTGGGACAGGGCCATGTGGAGCTGGCTGCTGAGTTGCTCGGCCGTCCGTATATGGTGCGTGGCGGTGTTATTCGTGGCCGTCACGAGGGTTCTGGTATGGGCTTTCCCACGGCAAACTTGCAGGTTCCCGACGGCATTCAGGTGCCAGCCGATGGCGTGTATGAGGGTCTGGTGCTGGTCGATGACACCGCGTGGCCCGCTGCCGTGAACGTCGGCCTGCCGCCAACGTATGCTGACGATGCGGCATCTGCGCATCTCGAGGCTAACTTAATTGGTTATACGGGCGACCTGTACGGCGCTTCCGTTTCGCTGGCGTTTACACGCTGGCTGCGTCCCTCGCGCGTGTTCGATTCGCTGGATGAGTTGATCGCGACCGTCGAGGGTAATATCGAGGACATTCGTCGCAACTTGGGCGAGCAGGGGGTGAGCATCCGTGATTAGCGATGAGGAGAAAGACCAGGTACGCGCTGCGTCCGACCTAGTCGCCATCGTGCAGGAAACGGTTGAGCTCAAGCCTCGCGGCCATGAGTTTTGGGGCTGCTGCCCCTTTCATGGCGAAAAGACGCCGTCCTTCCACATTATTCCCGCCACGCAGGTGTGGCATTGCTTTGGCTGCGGCGAGGGTGGCGACGTCTTCACCTATATCATGAAGCGCGAGAACCTGAGCTTTCCCGAGTCAATCCGTTATTTGGCCGATCGCGCGGGTATTGAGCTGCATGACACTGGAGATCGCCGCGAGCGCGGTACCAAGCGTGCCCGCATCTACGATCTGTGCGCCGAGACCGCCCAGTTCTACCACACCATGCTCATGCGCGGTAAGGACGGCCGTCCGCGCGAGTACTTTGCCAGCCGCGGCATGGGTGGCGACGTCTGCCGCCGCTACTGCCTGGGCTTTGCACCGGGCCGTAACGCACTGGTGTCGCACCTGTCCCAGGCGGGTTTTACCCCGCAGGAGATGATCGACGCCAACGTTGCCGTGAGCCGCGGGCGCGGGCAGCTTGCCGACCGCTTTTACGACCGCGTGATGTTCCCCATCTTTGACGAGCAGGGTCACAACATTGCCTTTGGCGGTCGCATTATGGGCGACGGTCAGCCTAAGTATCTCAACACCGCCGAGACGAGCGTGTTCCATAAAAAGCGAAACCTCTACGGTTTTAATTGGGCCAAGGAGTTTATCGTCGCGCAGGATACCGCCATTGTGGTGGAGGGCTATACCGATTGCATCGCCTGCTGGGAGGCGGGGATTAAAAACGTTGTCGCCACGCTGGGCACCGCGCTCACGGAGCATCATGTCAAGACGCTCACCCGCTTTGCCAAGCGCATCGTGTACATGTTCGATGGTGACGCCGCCGGCCAAAAGGCCGCTCGCCGTGCGATTCAGTTTATCGAGCAGGATTCTATGGACCTGCGCTGCGTGGTGCTGCCCGACGGCAACGACCCTATGGAGTTTATTTCGGCGCACGGCGGCCAGGAGCTGCAGGCGCGCATCGACGCGGCCGAGCCGCTTATGGACTTTGTGTACCGTTCGCTGCAGGAGTCGAGCGATATTAGCACGCCGGGCGGTCGCGCCAAGGCGCTGGAAGATGCGCTGACGCTTATCTATCCGCTGCGCGATAGCTATATGATCGACACGTACTTTATCCAGATTGCCGACCTGCTTGGTTTGGACCTGGAGACCGTGCGCGCGAGCTCGGGCCGTGTGTTTCGCGATGTCGCCAAGCGCGAGGATGCTGAACGACGTCGTGAGCAGAACTATGAGCGCCAGCGGGCACAGGCTGAGCGGTCCGGTAGCGCGGGCGGTCGGGCGTCGGGTTCTCGCGATGCCGGTCGCGGCGCTTGGGCATCGGGCGCGACGCCGGCAGTAGCGACGCCGGTCGAAGAAGAGCCGTACGACTACGTCCCGCTCGATGCCTACGGTGCCGCGCCCGTGGAGGCCCCCGACGATCTTCCGCCGATCGATGTGCCTGATGGTATGGGCGCTGTGCCTGTGGCTGACGGTTCGGGCGCACCGGCTGCGGCGGCGCCGATGGTTCTTACCGATCTTGAACGCAAGTCCTTGGCAGGGGAGCGCGAGCTGTTGACGATGCTCACGAGCTACCCCGACCTGTTCCGCACGTATGCCGACCGCATCTGCTCCATCGAGTGGGTTGACCCGCGTCACGAGTCCATTGCATGGGCCGTTCTGGCAACGCCGCCGGGAACCGATCCTGCAGCCTGCATGGATGCGGCGCGTTCAGTGTGTCCCGATGCGGCAACGCTTGTGAGTGCCGGGCGCATCTCGGCGACGAGCAAGCACCCCACCGAGACGAACATCGTGTTTATGCTCGATACGCTCGAGCTCTACACCATCAAACGCCGCATGCGTGCCGCACAGGCCAAGCTGCGACAGGACCGTTCGCTCGATGATGAGGCGCGTCGCGCGCTGACCGTGCAGGCCGCGCAGGATTCGCAGCGTCAACGCGAGCTGCAAAAGTCGATCGGCGGCGTGGCGGACCCGTTCCGTTTGATCGGCCTGGAGGCCGCGGGCACCGAACAAGCCTAGATGTTGTGGTCAACCAGCGTATTCTCGCCTATATCCAGTCCTCTTTTTGGGTATAGACGTCAATGTGTGTGCTAAAGTATTGAGTCCTGTGGACTATGAAGGGAGAATCTGTGCCAAAAAAGACTGAGAGCACGGGTACTGGGCTGGAATCCTACGTTGCAAAGCTCATGGGCAACGGCTCAAACAGGACTTCGGTAACCGAGGACGAGATTCAGGTCGCCCTGAAGGATATCGATGTTTCTGACGAGCAGCTCACCGCGGTGTATTCCGCGCTGCGCAACAGCGGCATCCAGATTATCTCCGCGAGCGGTAACGACGACGCCCCCATGGACGTCGACGATGACGATAACGATACCGATACCGACGATTTCGATGACGACGACGAGCACGATTCCGGCTCGCTCGACGATCACGAGCTCAAGATGGCCCGCCAGGCCGACGCCGAGATGGGTTCTTCCAAGAGCAAGAAGAAGCGCACCGTGCGCACGTCCCGTTCGCGTTCGCGCGTGCGCGGCATCGATGCCTCCACGGTGATGCTGACCGGCGACCCGGTCCGTATGTACCTCAAGGAGATCGGCAAGGTCGACCTGCTGACCGCCTCCGAAGAGGTCGATCTGGCCATGAAGATCGAGGCCGGTCTTGAGGCCACCGAGAAGCTCGAGGCTGCCGATGCTGGTGAGCTCGAACTCACGCGTGCCGAGATGCGTCGTCTTACGCGCATTGAGAACGTGGGCCTCGAAGCCAAGCAGGCGCTCATCAGCGCAAACCTGCGTCTGGTCGTCTCCATCGCCAAGCGCTATGTCGGTCGCGGCATGCTGTTCCTGGACCTGATCCAGGAGGGCAACCTCGGTCTGATTCGCGCCGTCGAGAAGTTCGACTACCAGAAGGGCTTTAAGTTCTCCACGTACGCCACGTGGTGGATCCGTCAGGCCATCACGCGCGCTATCGCCGACCAGGCCCGTACCATCCGTATTCCCGTGCACATGGTCGAGACCATCAACAAGCTCGTCCGTGTGCAGCGCCAGCTCCTTCAGGACCTGGGTCGCGACCCGACCCCCGAGGAGATCGGTGCCGAGATGGACATGAGCGCCGACCGCGTCCGCGAGATCCAGAAGATCTCGCAGGAGCCCGTGTCGCTCGAGACCCCCATCGGCGAGGAAGAGGATTCTCAGCTGGGCGACTTCATCGAGGACTCCCAGGCTATCGTTCCGCCCGATGCGGCCAGCTTCTCCATGCTGCAGGAGCAGCTCACCCAGGTGCTCGATTCGCTTGCCGATCGTGAGCGCAAGGTTATCGAGCTGCGCTTTGGCCTTGTCGACGGACATCCCCGTACGCTCGAGGAAGTCGGCCGCGAGTTTGGTGTCACGCGCGAGCGCATCCGCCAGATTGAGTCCAAGACCCTGGCCAAGCTCCGCCATCCCAGCCGTAGCAGCAAGCTGAAGGACTATATTGAGTCTTAACCTCGCAAGCAAGAAGCGCCCTCAAGCACATCCGCTTGAGGGCGCTTTCATGTAGTTGTCGGGGACGTTCTTGAATGACTGGTCGTTTAAGAACGTTCCCAATGACTAGGTCGGAAAATTTCTTAAAAAAGTTCTTGCCCTGAGCTGATTCGTCCGTATAATAAACTTCGTTGCTTGAGAGCACGCACCTATTCCTCGGTAGCTCAATGGTAGAGCACGCGGCTGTTAACCGCGCTGTTGTAGGTTCGAGTCCTACCCGGGGAGCCAGAATTTTCAGCCCTTTTCGTTGGGCTTTTAAATTCCTCGGTAGCTCAATGGTAGAGCACGCGGCTGTTAACCGCGCTGTTGTAGGTTCGAGTCCTACCCGGGGAGCCAGGTTGTAAAACCCGTCGCTTATGCGGCGGGTTTTTTCATGCCGCGATCGCCGTTCGCGAACGTTACCATATCAACATTTCGTGTCGAGGATGTAATCCCGAGGCCCGCCACCTCAACATGGCGCGGTCGTTGTAGAATATTGCAATGATTGCTCCCACGACATGGTGCCGCGAGCACCAAGAAAAGGAGATTCTTGTGTCTGAGACCATTAACGGCAGCCTGAGCGTCTCGAACGACGTTATTGCCGATATTGCCGGTTATGCCGCGATGACGTGCTATGGCGTTGTCGGTATGGCTGAGCAGCTCCAGGGCGCCGAGAGCGTGCGCCTGCTTGCCGGTCAGCGCCTCCGTAAGGGCGTGCTTGTGTCCGCCGACGAGAACGGCCTTACGGTCGATCTTCACGTCGTGCTCGAGAACGGCGTCAACATGAAGTCCGTCTGCCACAATCTTTCGAGCTCCGTTGCCTTCACTCTGCAGGAGATCGCCCAGATCGATCCCGCCAGCCTTAAGATCGGCATCCATATCGACGCGCTCAAGAGCCGTCTGAACTAGCATCCGAAAACGGAGATTCAAATACCCATGATTGCAAAGACCATTCGCACCTGTTTTCCGATCGCTGCGGCTGCTGTTTCCGACAAGGCCGAGGAGATCAACAAGCTCAACGTCTTCCCCGTACCCGACGGCGACACCGGTATCAACATGTCGCTCACGCTCGCTTCGGTGACCAAGGAGCTCTCCGCCCTTCCTGCCGACGCCGACATGGAAGCCATCGCCGCCGCCATCACCCACGGCTCCCTGATGGGTGCCCGCGGCAACTCCGGTGTCATCACCTCGCAGATCTTGCGCGGCGTGGCCGAGGGTCTCGTCTCTGCCGATGAGCCCATCACGTCCGCCAACATCGCCTTTGCGTTCCGTCGTGCCGTCAAGGTCGCCTTCCAGGCCGTCCGCAAGCCCATCGAGGGCACGATTCTCACGGTGCTGCGCGATGTCTCGACCAAGGCCGACGAGTGCGAGAAGAAGAAGTTCTCGGCCGAGGACGCGCTCGACGCCATCGTCGTCGAGGCATATCAGTCCGTTGCTCGCACGCCCGACCTGCTGCCCGTCCTCAAGGAGAACGGCGTGGTTGACTCCGGCGCCTTCGGCTTTGCTATTTTCCTTGAGAACTTTGTTGCCGCCGCGCTTGGCCGCAGCACCGTTGTCGAGGATTTCTCCGCCACGTTTGATTCCGCTGGCTCTGCCCGCGACGCGGCCCTTGGTCGCGTTGAGATCGAGGCCAACGACGATTGGGAGGGCTCGGAGTTCCGCTACTGCAACGAGTTCCTGTTTAAGGCCGACACCCCGTTTGACGAGGACGAGTGCCTTAAGTTCCTGGGTTCCATGGGCGACTGCGAGCTACTCGTGGGCGCCTATCCCGACTACAAGATCCATGTGCACTCCAACACCCCCAACCTGGTGCTCGAGCACATGCTGCAGCTCGGTCAGATCTATGAGGTCTTTATCCACAACATGGAGATGGAGGCCCACGACCGTACCGCCAAGATTCACGAGGACCAGGAAAAGGCCTCCGAGCCCGCCAAGGCGCTGGGCTTTGTCGCCGTTGCCGCCGGTTCCGGCGAGGCCGACATCCTCAAGTCCCTCGGCGTCGACGTGATCGTGTCGGGTGGTCAGACCATGAACCCCTCGACTGCAGACCTGCTGGGCGCCGTTGACCAGGTCAACGCGACCTCGGTCATCATCCTGCCCAATAACGGCAACATCCGCATGGCTGCCGAGGCCGCAGCCTCTGCCTGCACTGATAAAAAGGTTGCAGTCGTTCCCACCAAGACCGTCCCGCAGGCCTTCTCTGCGCTGTTCGCGGTCCTGCCCGATTCCGAGCTCGAGGATGCTGTTGCCGCTATGGTCGACGCCATCAGCGAGGTCCGCGATGGCGAGGTCACCCGCGCCGTGCGCGACTCCAGTGCCTCCGACGGCTCGCCGATTCACTCCGGTGACGTCATGGGCATCATTGCCGGCTCCATCGATGTGGTCGGCTCTGACGTGAAGCAGGTCACGCTCGATTGCATCAACCGTATGCAGGAGGAAGAGGAGGGCGACGCGCTGACGATTCTGGCCGGCGAGGAACTGTCCGATGAGGCCTTCCAGGAGATCGTCAACGCCATTGAGGAGGCTCAGCCCGATCTGGAGGTCGACGCCCATCGTGGCGAGCAGCCGCTCTATCCCGTGATCTTCTCGATCGAGTAGGCAACTGCCCATGTCCGAGCTGTGCTCCGTGCCGCGCGTCTCGGAGCGCTTTGCCCAGAGCAATGCGCTCGACGAGGATATCGCGCGACTCAAATATGTTTCGGGTAAACGTGAGGAGGCCCTTCGCCGTCTGGGAATTCGGACGGTGGGGGATCTCCTTCTCCATATCCCTCATCGATACCTCGACTTTACCCGCTCGTGGTCCATCGAGATGGCGCCCATCGGCACCGTTTGCACGATTGTCGCCACGGTCGACCGTATCGTCCAAAAGCAGCCGCGTCCGCGCATGCAGGTTACCGAAGTCTCACTCGTTGACGAGACGGGTGTGCTTCAGGTCGCCTTTTTCCGCCAGCCCTGGATTGCCCAGCAGCTTAAGCAGGGCGACCGCCTGGCCGTGATGGGCAAGGTCGAGTTTGCCTACGGCTTTAAGCAGATGGCCTCGCCGCATTTTGAAAAGCTTGAGGACGGTCGTGCCGCGGGTACCATTTTGCCGGTCCACTACGTAAGTGACGGCGTGAGCCAGGCATGGATGCGTCGCATCGTGAGCGGTGCTCTTGAGCTCGTCGGCAATCCCTTCGATCCCATCCCGGCACCACTGCGCGCAAAGCGCAAACTCATGAGCAGTGCCCGTGCGCTTCGTTCGATTCACTTTCCCTCGAGTATGGCCGAGCGCGACATTGCGCGCCGCCGTTTGGCCTACGAGGAGTGCCTGTACCTGCAGCTCGCGCTGCGTCTGCGCAACGACGGCGGTCTGGTCGATGTGGTTCCCTATGCCCACACCGCGGGCGAGCACCTGGCCGCGCTCAAGCAAGCCTTGCCGTTTTCGCTGAGCGACGAGCAGGAGGCCGCGTTCCAAGACATTCTGCACGACATGTGCGATGGCGGGCGCGTGATGAACCGTCTGCTGCTGGGCGATGTCGGTACCGGCAAGACCGCCGTTGCCGCCTGCGCGCTGGCTGTGGCTGCCGATAGCGGCACGCAGGCCTGCGTTATGGCGCCCACGGGCGTGTTGGCGCGCCAATATGCCGATAAGACCGGCCCTCTGCTCTCGCAGGCCGGCATGTCCTGGGCGCTTCTGACAGGTGCCACGCCGGCCGCAGAGCGCGAGCGCATCCATGCACAGCTGGAATCGGGCGAGCTTGATGTGCTCTTTGGCACCCACGCGGTCCTTTCGGATGACGTTACGTTCAAGCATCTGTCGCTCGTGGTCATCGATGAGCAGCACCGGTTTGGCGTCGGCCAACGCAACGCCCTGCGCGCGAAGGGCCCCGGTGCCGATCTGCTCGTTATGACGGCAACGCCCATCCCGCGTACGCTGGCGCTTTCGGTCTACGGCGATCTGGATACGAGCATCATCCGCCACCGGCCTGTTCCGGGTGCCGGTGTGACGACGTGTGTTCTCACCGAGTCGAGCCGTGACCTCGCCTATGGAGTCATCCGCGAGGCACATGACAAGGGTCAGCAGGCCTACGTGATTTGCCCGCTCGTGGAGCCGAGTGACTCGGCCGATGAGCTGGAAGACGTGCCCGGTATTGCCCGCGACGATGAGGGCCGCGTAACCGTCCCCGTGCCGCTGCACGATACGGCGACCGAGCTCGATCGCCTGCGTTTGGCGTTGCCGGGTCTTGCCATCGAGCGCCTTCACGGCCGTATGCCAGCGGGGGAGAAGGACCAGGTTATCGATGCCTTTAAGCGTGGCGAGATTGACGTGCTCGTCTCGACTACGGTGGTCGAGGTGGGCGTCGACGTGCCCAACGCCACCGTCATGGTCATCGAGAACGGCGAGCGCTTTGGTTTGGCTGCCCTGCACCAGCTGCGCGGTCGCGTGGGCCGTGGCAGCGTGTCGGGCACGTGCCTGGTCATGACACACTCCAAGGGCAACGGCGGCGCATCGGCGGCACAAGACCGTCTCCAGTCGCTCGAAAAGACCTCGGACGGCTTTACGCTCGCCCAGATGGACCTGCGCCTGCGCCATGAAGGCGAGATCCTGGGTTATCGCCAGCATGGTGGTGTGACCCTGCGCTTTGTCGACCTGGACGCCGACGAGGAGCTGATCGAGTGGGCCCATTTGGACGCGGTCGAGCTCTTGCGGTATGCTTGCAACCTTGACTCTGTGGCGACGCGTCCCTTGCGCGACGCGGTCGCCATGCGTTATCGACATATCTTTAAGGAGGTCAGCGGAGGATGAGAATCATCGGCGGCGAATGGCGCGGTCGTAAGATCGAGGAGCCCCGTGGTCGCGATGTCACCCGCCCCACGACTGATCGCGTGCGCGAGGCGTGCGCATCTATGGTCATGTCGGCATTCGATTTCGATTTGGACGAGGTTCGTGTGTTGGATGCCTTTGGCGGCTCCGGTGCCTTAGGGTTAGAGATGCTCTCTCGTGGGGCCCGCTCGCTCACGACGTTTGAGATCGATCGCAACGCCGCGCGGCTCATTACCAAGAATATCGAGTCGCTCTGCCGTGACCGTGCGCGTTGGCGCGTGGTCACGGGCGACATGCTGACGAGTGCCTCACGCGGTCGTGTACCGGGCGGCCCCTTTGATCTGGTCCTGCTCGACCCGCCCTATGCTTTTGGTGCCGAGCCGGTCGAGGAACTGCTGCAGAATCTGGCCCAGCAGGGTCTGCTTGCGTCTGGCGCTTACGCCCTGTTTGAGCATGCCGCCGCCGATGCGGGCGCGCATCCGGCAGACTTTGAGACTGTACGTGAGAAGCGCTACGGCATTACCTCGGTCGACCTGCTCCGTTGGGTCGGCGATAGCAAGGACGGCGGCACTGATGCTAACGAAAATGACGAGGCAGTATCCCCGGAGGACGCCCATGAGTGACACGATTAATCGCGTGATCGTCCCGGGCACCTTCGATCCCATCACGTTTGGCCATATCGATGTGATCCGCCGCGCCCGCCGCATCTTTCCCAGCGTGATCGTCGCTGTTGCCGAGTCGCAGGGTAAAAACGGTGTGGGCACCACGTTTATGCTCGATGAGCGCGTGGCGCTGGCCCGCGAGGCGCTCGGTGATATCGACGGCGTCGAGGTCCTGCCCTTTACCGGCCTCTTGGTCGACTTCGCTCGTGAGCAGGGGGCGGGGGCCGTGGTCAAGGGTCTGCGCGCCATGACCGACTTTGAGTATGAGCTGCAGCAGGCCGACCTTAACTATCGCCTGGATAGCGAGCTGGAGTCCATCTTTGTCATGAGTGCGCCGCAGTACGGCTATATCTCGAGCTCGGTCGTTCGCCAGATCGCCTCGCTCGGCAGTGACGTATCGACGTTTGTCCCGTCCAACGTGGTCGAAGCGCTCAAACATCGCTTTTCGTGACGTTTCTTATTGCCTGGTGGCATGTGGTAAACTAGCACGATGATATGTTACCTATGAAAGGAGACCGGATGCCGGGCGAGAATTTTCCTGGCGATAGGATCGTCAGCTTGGTCGATGAGCTCGAAGGGCTGATCGAGGAAGCCAAGCCGCCTTTCGGCAAGAACGCTCAGTTCAAGGTCATCGACGCCGACGTGTTCTTCAACATCCTCGACGAGATCCGCATGAGCTATCCCGAGGAGTGGCAGAAGTCCCGCCGTATCCTTAAGGAGCGCGAGGAGCTTATGGCTTCCGCCGCCGCTCAGGCCGATTCCATCATCGCCGACGCTCAGCAGCAGGCCCTCACCATTGCCGGTGAGCAGGAGATCGTCCGCCTTGCGCAGCAGCAGGCCGACGACATCCGTGATCGTGCCCAGCAGTACGAGCGCGAGACGCGTTATGCTGCCGAGGACTACGCAGAGCAGGTCTTTACGCACTTGGAGGAGAACCTCAAGAGCCTGACCGGCACCGTTACCCGTTGCCGTCAGCAGCTCAACGAGGGTGCCGCCCAGCAGAATGGTCAGTGGTAATGGCTGAGTTCCCGAGCGTTACCGTCGATCTTTCCGAGCAGCTCGAGTTTCCTGGAGATTCGTATCCGCTGACCGGTAAGGTCGATGTCGCCACCTACACGGTGGGCGAGAAGGAGTACCAGCTACAGGACGGCATCGACTACGACGTTGTCTTTACCAATGCCGGTACCGGTGTCTTGCTCACGGGCATGGTTCGCGCGCACGCCACCGGCGAGTGCGACCGTTGCCTGGAGCCCGCCTCGTTTGATATCGCCGGCGAGATCGAGGAGTTTTATCTCTTTGAGGTGCCCGAGGATCCCGAGGCCTACGAGGACGGCTATGAGCTTCTGGGTGAGGACCGCATCATCGATCTGGGTGAGCCCATCAATGACGCGGTCGTTATGGACACGCCGTTTGTGGTGCTCTGCAAGCCCGATTGCCGCGGTCTGTGCCCCACTTGCGGTCGCAATCTCAACGTCGAGCAATGCGATTGCGCCGTCCAGGCAGAGGCAGAATGGGCCGCTGCCACGGAAAATCCATTTGCAGCATTGAAGAATCTCAAGCTCGATGAGTAAAACTGTGGTAGTATCGCTACTTGCGCGTAATCGCCACACTGGATAGTTCATAAGGAAGGTCACTATGCCCGTACCTAAACAAAAGCAGGGTCGTATCCGCACTCACACCCGTCGTTCCGCCAACATGAAGATCTCGGCTGCGGCTCAGTCCACGTGCCCCCGTTGCGGCGCTGTCAAGCTTCCGCACCACGTGTGCCCCAGCTGCGGTTTCTACAAGGACCGCGAGGTTATCGTTACCGAGTAACGGTATACTCTGGATGCGATGCCGTTCCAAATGGAACCACAATGGCCGGCTCAATGAGTCGGCCATTTTTGTATAAGGAGCATGTATATGAGTAACGTTCGCGTTTGTGTAGACGTTGTGGGCGGAGACGAGAAACCTCAGGTTGTTCTCGATGGTATCGAGGCTGCGCTTGCCGCCGATCCCGATATCGAGGTCTTGGCAGCTGGCCCCGCCGAAATCGTCAATCCCTTTGCCGCCTCCCATGCGCGCGTCGAGGCCCTGGAGGCACCCGACGTTATCGCCATGGATGACGATCCCATTCGCGCCGTGATGACCAAACGCAAGTCTTCGATCGTGCTGTCGTGCCGCGCCATCAAGAAGGGAAATGCGGACGCGTTCTTCTCTGCCGGTTCGACCGGTGCCATGACCGCCGCTGCCACCGCCTACGTGACGCCGTTTAGGTATCAGGCCGAAGGCAAAAAGCAGCCGGTGCGCCCCTGTCTGACCAATGCGCTGCCCAATCGCGCCGGCGGTCTGACGGTGCTGTGCGATATGGGCGCCAACCCCGATGTCGAGGTCGATGATATGGTGCGTTTTGCCCAGATGGGTAGCGCCTATGCCCGCGTCGTCCTGGGAATCGAGCATCCCCGCGTGGGCCTGCTTGCCAACGGCACCGAGGACGAGAAGGGCTCCAACTTTACCAAGGCCTGCTTCCCGGCCATGAAAGCCGCCGTTCCCGGCTTTGTTGGTAACTGCGAGGGAACGGACATCACCTCAGGTAACTTCGATGTCGTCGTTGCCGATGGCATGTCGGGCAATATTGCGCTCAAGGCCACCGAGGGCGCTGCCAAGTTTTTGCTGCAGGAGCTCAAGGGTGTCTTTATGTCTTCGCTCGGCACCAAGATTGCCGCGCTGCTCATCAAAAAGCAAATGCGCGAGATTAAGGCCAAGCTCTCTGGCGACGCCAAGGGCGGCGCGATTCTTCTGGGCCTGCGCGGCGTGGTCCTGATCGGCCATGGCGCCACCTCGGTCGAGGCTGTTAAAAACGGTACGCTCGCGGCGGCCGAAGCCGTGCGCGCCGGGCTGGTCGAGAATGTCGCCAACTCTATGGACGGTATCGTTTTATAACAGCGGCGTTATGCGTCTTGGGGCGCACGTCGTGGGGTAGAATCAGAACCGTGTCTTGGTACCGCCCGGGCGGTACCATTCTTTTGGTATTCATGCACTATGAGAGGAAGCGCTATGGACCGCTCCGAAATCTTCGACAAGATCGCCGAGGTCGCTGCTGACGTTCTGGGCGTCGATGTTGCCGAAATTAGCGATGAGACCACCTTTGACGACCTCGATGCCAACTCGCTCGAGCGTTTGCAGCTGGTTACGGCCATCGAGGACGAGTTCAACCTCGAGATCGATGACGAGACTCTGCTCTCGCTTAACTCTGTCGCCGACGCCGTCGACGCGATCGAAAACGCCAGGGAGGCTTAGGTCTTGGCTTTGTCTGAACGACTTACGCGCGCCCAGGAAATTCTGGGCCACGAGTTCAATAATAAGGTGCTGCTGCGTGCGGCCCTTACGCATCCCTCGGCAGTCGAGGGCCAGCCGGTTTCTGCCAGCTATGAGCGCCTTGAGTTCTTGGGCGATTCCATTTTGGGCGCTGTGGTCGCACGCTCCCTGTTTGAGTCCTATCCGGAGTTTGACGAGGGCAAGCTCACACGCCTGAAGGTGTCGCTTGTCTCGGGCGCTACGCTGTCCGAGGTTTCTCACGAGCTGGGCATTGACGACATCATCATCTTTGGTGCCTCCGAGACCGGTACCGGTGCGCGCGGCCTGCATTCGGCCCTCGAGAACGTCTACGAGTCGCTCGTGGGCGCACTGTACCTGGATGCCGGCTGGGATGCCGCAGCGGAGTTTATCCATCGTACGCTTAAGCCGCATTTGGCTTCCGAGCGTGCCGAGCATCCTGCAAACCCCAAGTCGTTTTTGCAGGAGTGCGTGCAAGCCGACGGTCACGAGCCCCCGGCGTATAAGCTCGTTGGCTCCGAGGGCCCGGCGCATGCGCCCACCTTTACCGCCGTGGTGCTCATCGATGGCATTCGCCAGGGTCGCGGCACCGGTTCCTCTAAGAAGGAAGCCGAGGGAGCCGCCGCGCTCGAAGCGCTCGACCGCATGGGTTACACCACCAACGGCGTGATTCTGAACAAGAAGCACGTGTAAGCGAGGAACCGTGTATCTCAAGTCCCTCACGCTCAAAGGGTTCAAGTCGTTTGCCGACCGCGCCCATATGACGTTTGAGCCGGGCCTGACCGTCATCGTCGGTCCCAACGGCTCGGGAAAATCGAACATCTCCGACTCAATTCTGTGGGTCCTGGGCGAGCAGAGCGCCAAGCAGCTGCGCGGCCAGGCCATGGAGGACGTCATCTTCTCGGGCTCGTCAGCGCGCAAGCCGGTGGGTGTCGCCGAGGTCACGCTGGTGCTCGATAACTCGGACCATATGCTGCCCGTCGATTTTGACGAAGTCGCCATCACCCGTCGCATGTATCGCTCGGGCGAAAGCGAGTACCTCATCAACTCGAGTCCGTGCCGCCTGATGGACATTCAGGACATCCTGCACGATTCGGGCCTGGGCAAGGATACGCATTCCATCATCAGCCAGGGCAAGCTCGACGCCATTTTGCAGAGCCGCCCCGAGGAGCGCCGCGCCCTCATCGAGGAGGCCGCCGGCATCTCCAAGCACAAGCGCCGCAAGGAGCGTGCGCTCAAAAAGATTAAGTCGATGGACGAGCACCTGACGCGTGCCCGCGACATCAATAAGGAAATCGCCCGTCAGCTGCGACCGCTGGAGCGTCAGGTCGATCGTGCGCGCAAGTACAAAGAGTTGTCCTCGCGCGCGAACGAGCTTACGCAGATGCTGGCCGTCGATGAGCTGCGTTCGCTGCAGTCGCAGTGGAACGACCTGGAGAGCCGCTCCAAGGAGGGCGCGGCCGAGCTTGAGCTTGCGCAGTACCGCTTGGGCGAAAAGGAGCGCGAGCTCGAGAAGCTCCAGGTCATGCTCGAGGAAAAGGGCCTGTTTGTGGGCGACCTGGGCGAGCAACGCCGCCATATGCAAGATGTGGTCGGCCGCATTAACTCCGACATGCGCCTGCTCGAAGAAAAGGGCCACAACATGGTGTCGCGCCTGTCTGACATGCGCGGTCAGATTTCGAGCTCCGAGCATCAGCGTCGTCGCGTGGTCGAGGAGCTTGAGGACGCGCGTGCGCAGCTTGAGGAAGTGACCGGTGCGCATATGCAGGCCCAGGAGGACGTTGACGCCGCTGGTCCTGCCGCCGCCGAGCTCCACGAGCGGCGCGTGGCGCTCGACAATCAGATTTCGAAGCTTACGCGCGAACAACGCGATGTGCAGCGCGTAGCCGATAACGCCGCGCTCGAGCTCGCCAAGGTGAAGGATTCCTTGAGCAATGCCGAGGTCGAGGACAACATGTATGCCTCGCGCCTGGAGCAGATCGATGAACAGCTCGAGGAGGTCACGGCCTCGCTCGAGAGCCGTCGCGACCGCGCCGAGGAGCTTGAGGGCGCTCTTGAGGAAGCGCGCCAGGCCCAGGCCGATGCGCGTGAGGCCACCGAGGTCGCCCGTGCAGCCCTGAAGGACTTGCGTAATCGTGAGAGTGAGGCGCGCAACAAGCTGTCCGAGGTGCGCTCGGAGCTTGCCAGCCAAAAGAAACTCGATGCCCGCATGGCCGACAGCTCGCCGCTCGTGAGCCGTCTGGTGGGTGCGCTGGGCGATGATGTTTCGGGCCGCCTGGGTGACGTGCTCGAAGCCCCGCGCGAGCTTGAGGGCCTGGTTGAGCAATTGCTCGCCGGCGATATCGATGCGCTGCTGTTTGATGACGCCGCCACGCTTGAGCGTGCCGGTCGTGCGGCTCTGGACCAAAAGAAGGCCTCGGGCGAGGCACTGCTGGTGGCGCGCGGCGTGAGCGGCTCTACCGCCGCTGAGGGCGCTGCCGGTACCCGCCTGGTTGATCGTCTGTCCGTGCGCGCAGGCTACGGACCCGTCGTCGAGGCGCTGCTCGGCGGCTATTACGTAGTGGACGATCTTTCTGCCGCGCTTTCGGCGCCGGTCGTTGACGGCGTGACTTACGTGACCCCCGATGGCGCCCGCGTCGCCTGCGGCGGCCTGGTGCGTGTGGGCCTCGATGCCGGCGAGGCGTCGGGTGCTCTGGAGCGTAAGCGTCGCATTCGCGAGCTGGAGGGGCTTGAGCCCGATTTGGCCGCTGTGTTTGAGCATGTGTCGGATCAGGTCGTCGAGGCCAATGCGGCCGTTGAGGAAGCGCGTGCCGCTGAGGGCGATGCCGCCGGTGAGATTGCCCGCCTTGAGGGCGAGCGCCGCTCCCTGTTGTCCGAGATCGGCCGTCTGGAGCAAAGCGCCAACAATGCCGAGGTCGAGCGCGTGCGTATCTCCAAGCGCCGTGAGCAGGCTGCCGAGGCCGTTCGCGCCGCGCGCCCGCGCGTGGACGAGCTCACCCGTTCGCGTGACGAGGCCCGTGCGCAGGCAAGCGATCTGGGCTTGCAGATTGCCGAGGCCAACGACGAACTCGACCGCGTTCGCCGTGACGATTCCGAGGCTGCCGGCAAGCTCGCCGACGCCAAGGTTCGCCTAGCCCAGACGAGTGAACGCCTGCGTTCGCTGAAGGGCCGCGTGCCCGACCTGGAGCATCGTCTTGAGGGCATCGACCGTCGTATCCGCGGAACACGCCAGGCCTCGCGCTCGCTCGAGCTGCTGCGCCTGCGCGTCGATCCCATGCACGAACGCTATTCTGCCCTGTTGGAACGCGCGTCGGATTGGGCAGCGCGCCTGCGTGACCAGGCCTCTCTGGAGGAGGCGGACTCCGCTTCGCTCAAGAAGACCATCGAGGATGCCAAGGCAGAGGTTGCCCGCGCTAAGGAGCGAGTCGATACCGCCTCTGCCACGCAAAACGAGTTCAAGGTCGCACGCGGCAAGCTCGAGGTGCAGGTGGAGGCGGCCATCAAGGCCATCACCGCCGATGGCACCACGGTACTCGAGGAAGCGCTCATGCTTCCCGCGCCCACCGACCGCGACGCCGCCGAGCGCGAGCTCAACCAGCTTGTGCGCCAGATCAACAACCTTGGTCCCGTTAACCAAGTTGCCATGGAGGAGTACGAGCAGCTCAAGCGCCGCGCCGACTACATCGAGGAGCAGCTGGCCGATCTGGAGAGCGCGCGCAAGGCGCTCACCAAGATCACGGTGGCCATTGATCGCAAGATGCGGAAGGCCTTCCTGGTGACGTTTGAGAAGGTCGACGCGAACTTCCGCGAGATCTTCGCCATGCTGTTCCCGGGTGGACAGGCGCATCTGGAGATGACCGACCCCGAGCACCCGGCTGATACGGGTATCGAGGTCGTGGCGCAGCCGCGCGGCAAGCGCATCACCAAGATGATGCTCATGTCGGGTGGCGAGAAGAGCCTGACGGCGCTCGCCCTGCTCTTTGCCGTGTACCGCACGCGTACGGTGCCGTTCTATGTGCTGGACGAGGTCGAGGCGGCGCTCGACGACGCCAACTTGTCCAAGCTCATCGGCGCCCTTGATGTACTGCGTTCCGATACGCAGCTCTTGGTCATTTCGCATCAGCGCCGTACTATGGAGGACGCTGACGTCCTCTATGGCGTCTCGATGCAAGCCGACGGCGTCAGTCGCGTCGTCTCGCAAAAACTCGATCGCGAAACCGGAAAGGTCGTGAATGCATAATGGGATTCTTTGACGCTCTCTCGCGCGGACTTGAGCGCAGTCGCGAGGCCCTCAACGAGGTCTTTTACTTTGGCGGCGAGGTCGACGAGGATTTTTGGGAGGACTTGGAGGACACCCTCGTTATGGGTGACATGGGTGCCGAGGTCGCCATTCAGGTCTCCGATGACCTACGCGATGCCGCGGCCAAGAAGAACCTCAAGACCGCTCCTCAGCTTCGCCGTGCCCTGGCCGAGCAGCTCGAGCAGCACTTTGTGCCCATCGAGCGCGATCCGTTTTCCGATACGCCGAGCTGCGTGCTGTTTGTGGGCATTAACGGTGCCGGCAAGACCACGACGGTCGGTAAGATCGCGAGCGCCATGGCCGCCCGCGGCAAGAACGTCGTGATCGGTTCGGCCGATACCTTCCGTGCTGCCGCTATCGAGCAGCTCGATGTGTGGGGCCAGCGCGCTGGCGTCCCCGTCATCAAGCGCGACCGCGGCTCCGACCCGGCAAGTGTTTGCTACGACGTGCTCGACGAGGCCGACAAGCGCGGCAGCGACCTGGTGCTTATCGATACCGCCGGCCGTCTGCACACGAGCCCTGAGCTCATGCGCGAGCTTGCCAAGGTGGTCAATGTGACCCGTAAGCGCGCCGCAAATATGGCCGCCGGTCCCATGCCGGTTTCGGTCGTGCTTGTGATCGACGCCGCGACGGGCCAAAACGGTCTGAACCAGGCGCTCGAGTTTAACGAGGCGCTGGGCCTGGACGGTATTATCATGACTAAGCTCGACGGCACGGCTAAGGGCGGTATCGCCATGGCCGTCGCCGAGAAACTCAAGCTCCCGATCCTGCGCGTGGGCGTGGGCGAGCAGGTCGATGATCTGCAGGAGTTCAATGCCAAAGATTTCTGCCGCGCCCTAGTGGGCGAGTCCAATTAAGGAGTGACTAGTGTTTGATTCCCTGAGCGATCGCCTCAACGACACATTTGACCGCCTGCGCGGCAAGGGCAAGCTGACCGAGGCCGATATCACCTCGGCCATGCGCGATATTCGCATGGCGCTGCTCGAGGCCGACGTCAACTTTAAGGTCGTCAAGGAGTTCGTCGCCAAGACCAAGGAGCGCTGCATGACCGCCGAGGTTATGGAGTCGCTGTCGCCGGCGCAAAACGTCGTCAAGATTGTGCTCGACGAGCTCACCGAGATGCTTGGCTCAACCGAGAGCAAGCTCGTCTTTAGCAACCGCATTCCCAATGTCATCATGCTTGTGGGTCTGCAGGGCTCCGGTAAGACCACGGCTGCCGTAAAGCTGGCCTACCTGCTCAAGAAGCAGGGCCGCTCGCCGTTGCTCGCCGCGTGCGACGTCTACCGTCCCGCTGCTGCCGACCAGCTGGCCACGCTCGGTGGCGAGATCGGCGTACCGGTCTTCCGCGGCGACGGTGCGCACCCGGTCGATATCGCCAAGGGCGCCATCCAGGAGGCCGTCGACCACCTGCGCGACGTGGTCATCGTCGATACCGCCGGACGTCTTCAGATCGATGAGCAGATGATGCAGGAGGCCGTGGACATCAAGAAGGCCGTCAAGCCCGATCAGGTGCTGATGGTCGTCGATGCCATGACCGGTCAGGATATCGTCAACGTCGTCTCGACCTTCGCCGAGCGCACCGACTTTGACGGCGTGATCATCTCTAAGCTCGACGGCGACGCTCGTGGCGGCGGCGCGCTTTCCGTGCGCCAGGTGACCGGCAAGCCCATCAAGTTTGTGAGCATGGGCGAGAAGCCCGATTCGCTGGAGCCGTTCTACCCCGATCGTATGGCCAAGCGCATTCTGGGTATGGGCGACGTTGTCGGCATTATCGAGAAGGCCCAAGAGGCGGCCGACGCCGAGCAGCTCGAGGCCGCCGAGCGCATGCTGCGCGAGGGCTTTACCATGAACGACATGCTCGACCAGATGAAGGCCGTCAAGAAGATGGGCGGCATGAAGGGCATTCTGGGCATGCTCCCCGGTGGCCAGCGTGCGCTTAACCAGATGGGTGGTAACCTGGACGAAGGTATCTTCGATAAGAACGAGGCCATCATCATGTCGATGACCAAGGAGGAGCGCCTTCGCCCCTCCATCATCAACGGCCAGCGCCGTGCCCGCATTGCCAAGGGCGCCGGCGTGACCCCCACCGAGGTCAATAGCCTTATGAAGCAGTGGGGCGAGATGAATAAGATGATGGGCCGCATGCGCACGATGGCCAATCAGGCGCAGGCCGGCGGCAAGAAGGGCAAGAAGGGTAAGAAGGGCAAGAAGATGCGCATGCCCAATATTCCCGGTCTGGATGCCATGGGGCTGGGCGGCATGGGCGGCCTGGGAACGGGCGGCCCCAAGTCCGATATGGACCTGCTGCGCCAGATGGAAGCGCAGATGCGCAACAAGAAGTAACGACTAGTTGAGTCGTGTATGGCGAAGGCCGCCTGGATGGTATTCCAGGCGGCCTTCGCCGTTTGTTCGCTGGTTGTCGCACGCGTGGAAGCGCGTTCTCGACGAGGTGCTTGCCGCTAGTGGCAGCCGCAGCCTTCGTGCCCGTCATGGTCGTGGTGACCGTGGCAGCCGCAGGACTCGCCATGCTCGTGGATGTGCTCGTGATCATGTCCATGGCAGTCGCAGGTGGCCTCGCCGTTCTGTGCGAGCGTGCCGGCAATGAGGGCCTCGACGCAGGCATCGCAGCTGCCCTGGGCGCCCGCATAGACCGTGATGCCGGCTTGGGCAAGCGCGTTGATAGCGCCGCCGCCGATACCGCCGCAAATGAGCGTGTCAACGCCACCGTTGGCAAGCAGGCCCGCCAAGGCGCCGTGGCCGGTGCCGCCGGTGCCTACGACCTGCTCGTTGAGCACCTTGCCATCCTGGATGTCGTAGATCTTGAACTGCTCGCTGCGGCCAAAGTGCATAAAGATGTTGCCGTTGTCGTACGTCGTTGCCACCCTCATGGTGTCGACCTCCTTTGCTGGCCATGCGGCCGTTGTCGTGGTGATGGGGGAGTATGCGATATTGCCGCCCTCGATAACGAGCGCCCGTCCGTTGACCAGCGCATCGGCCACCTTGCGATGCGCGCGGCTGCAGATTGCCGTCACCGTGGCGCGGGCAATGCCCATGTGCTGGGCGACTGCCTCTTGGTTAAGGCCTTCCAAGTCGCACAGGCGCAGCACCTCGAGCTCGTCGACTGTCATATCGATGGCATCGCCGCTCGCCAGGCCATCGGGGGTAAAACCGCGATATTCGGGGATGATCCCAACGCGGCGCAGTTTTTCGCGTCTTCCAGCCATACACTCTCCAAATCTGACATATGTCAACAATAGAATAGCGAACGTGCGGATTTGCGCAAGGAATTTCTGGCATATGTCAGAAAATGAGGGCTTATGTTTGGGCTGTGGGGCCGCGTGCGCCTGGGCTACAATAAATCTCGCTTATAGGCGACTGACAGGAGGGTCAATGAGCAAAGCTGATCAGCAGTTTGTAACCATGTGCCGCGATATCTTGGACCATGGCACCACCACCGAGGGCCAAAAGGTCCGTCCGGTGTGGGAGGACGGCACCCCTGCCTATACCATTAAAAACTTTGGTGTCACGGCGCGCTATGATCTGCGCGAGGAGTTCCCCGCGCTCACCCTGCGTCGTACAGCGCTTAAGTCTGCCATGGACGAGATTCTGTGGATCTATCAAAAGAAGTCCAATAACGTGCATGATCTCAACAGCCATATCTGGGATGAGTGGGCCGATGAGACCGGTTCCATCGGTAAAGCCTACGGCTATCAGATTGGTCAGAAGAGCCATTACGCCGAGGGCGACTTCGACCAGATGGACCGTGTGCTGTACGACCTTAAGCACACGCCGTATAGTCGTCGCATTATGACCAATACGTACGTGTTTAGCGATCTGTCCGAGATGCACCTTTATCCGTGCGCCTATAGCGTGACCTATAACGTGACGCAGCGTCCTCAGGACGACAAGCCGACGCTCAACATGATTCTCAACCAGCGCAGCCAGGACATTTTGGCCGCGAACAACTGGAACGTGTGCCAGTACGCCATTTTGCTGATGATGGTCGCGCAGTCGGTCGATATGATTCCCGGTGAGCTGCTGCACGTGATCGCCGACGCCCATATCTATGATCGTCATGTCGATATCGTCCGCGAGCTTATCGAGCGTCCGCAGTTTGCGGCACCCAAGGTAACGCTCAACCCCGATGTGCATGACTTCTATGCGTTTACGACCGATGACCTGATCGTCGAGGGCTACGAGCACGGCCCGCAGGTCAAGAACATTCCCATTGCGGTGTAGGTGGTGCTCATGACGTGTAAGCTATCTGCTATCGTCGCCGTGTGTGACGATTGGGGCATTGGGTGCGAGGGCGACATGGTGGTGTCCAATCGCGCCGATATGCGCCATTTTGTGGCCTGCACCAAGGGCTGCCCGGTTATCATGGGACGCAAGACGCTGCTGAGTTTTCCCGGCGGGCGTCCTCTCAAGAACCGCCGCAATATCGTGCTTACGCGCGATATGGGCTTTACCCACGAGGGCGTCGACGTGGTGCATAGCGTTGACGAAGCGCTCTCTGCGGTTGCCGATGAGCTCGTTGCCTGGGTGATCGGTGGCGGCGATGTCTATCGGCAGTTTTTGCCGTACTGCGTGGAGGCCGAGGTCACTCATGACCACTGCGTCCATCCCGTGGACACGTACTTTCCCGACTTGGACGTCGATCCCGCGTGGGAGATTGCGCAGCGTAGCGGGGTCGCGACGATTGCCGCCGGTGAGGGTGACGAGGGCGTCAATTATGAGTTCGTGACGTATCGTCGCATCGAGGCGTAAATCGTCTGGCGTGAACGGTATCATCGGGTTGATTGAATGCATGGGGCGGCGCTTAGCGTCGCCTCGTTTGGTATAGATGTGCTGTAAAGAAGGGTGCGGGCTGGCTGCTATGACTGATGCCGTTGAGGTTCTGCGAATTGATTCGCTCGAGGACGAGCGGCTCGATGCCTACGTGCGACTGACCGAGCGTGAGCTTCGCTGCGTGCTGGAGCCGCAAAAGGGCATCTTTATTGCGGAGAGCGCCAAGGTCATCGAGCGTGCCGTGCGCGCCGGATATGAGCCGGTGAGCTTTCTTCTGGGCGAGCGCTGGCTCGACCAGATGATGCCGCTGTTTGACCAGCTTGTCGTGCGCGAGGGAGCGGGTCCGGTCCCCGTGTTCGTGGCCTCCATGGAGCTCATGGAGCAGTTGACGGGCTTTAACGTGACGCGCGGCGCGCTGGCGGCGTTCCGTCGCCCGCGTCAGATTCCGGTTGATGAGTTCTTGGGCGGCGTCGTCGAGGCGGCGGGGGATCGTCCGGTGCGCGTGTGCGTGCTTGAGGGTATTGTTGATCACACCAATGTTGGCGCGATTTTCCGCTCGGCTGCCGCATTGAACGTTGACGGTATTTTGGTCAGCCCGACGTGCTGCGACCCGCTGTACCGTCGCTCGGCCCGCGTGAGCATGGGCACCGTGTTTCAGGTGCCGTGGACGCGCATTGGCAGCGAGGCTCGTGTGTGGCCGCATGATGGTCTGAGCGCGTTGCACGATGCCGGTTTTTCGTGTGCCGCTATGGCGTTGACGGACGACTCTGTTTCGCTTGATGATCCTGTACTGCAGAAGATTGATCGCTTGGCGATTTTTATGGGCACCGAGGGTGCCGGCTTGCTCGCCAAGACCATTGCCGGCTGTGACCACGCGGTGCGCATTCCGATGGCGCACGGGGTCGATTCGCTCAACGTGGCCGCGGCGAGTGCCGTCGCCTTTTGGCAGCTGTGCCCGCATGTGAGCAATGAGTATCACTACCAGCCGGGTTTGTATCACTAGGCAGATATTTCGCACCTGGCTCTGATTCGGGGTGTTTCGGTCGACGCCAGTCGGTGCTAAGCTGACATTGGCTTTGGTCTTAAATTGCCGTTTTGTTGTTTAACATACGTTGGCGGGGAGGGCGTGTGGCTAAGAAATCTACGGCTATCGATGTAACGCAGGGTGTCATTTGGCAACAGCTGCTGTCGCTGTGCGTCCCCATCTTCTTTAGTTCGTTTTTTCAGCAGGCCTACACGCTTATCGGTACGTATATCGTTGGCCAGTTTGGCGGCAAGCTCGCGCTGGGCGGCATTCAGGCCACGATGGTCCTCACCGAGCTCTGCATTGGCTTTTGCGTTGGCGTCGGCGCCGGCTGCGCGGTCATTACCGGTCAGTATTTTGGCCAGCACGATGATGAGCGACTGAGTCGTTCGGTCCATACAGCCATGACGCTCGCGCTGGTGGGCGGTATCGCTTTCTCGATTCTTGGCATAGTGTTCGTTGAGCCCATGCTGGTGCTTATGAACACGCCGCATGAACTATTGGCCGAGGGTGAGGCCTATGCTCGCTGTTATTTTGCCGCGATGGTTGCGGCACTGCTGCTGAATATGGGAACCGCACTGCTGCGTGCCGTGGGCGACACGCGCGGGCCCGCCGTGATCATTGCCTCTGGCTGCCTTGTTAACGTGGTGCTGGATATCATCTTTGTCGCTGTGTTGCATATGGAGGCGCTGGGCTGCGGCATCGCAGTGGCGCTGACCATTTGCTCCAATGCAACGATGATCGTGTTGCGCATGATGCGCGCTCCGGGTGCATGGCGTCTTTCGCTGTCTAAGCTCGGTATCGATCGCGGTATTTGCAAGAGTATGATCTCGTGTGGTCTGCCACTCGGTTTTCAATCGGCTGCCTATTCGATCTCGAACGTGCTGATCCAGGTGTCGGTTAATTCGTTTGGCGCCGATGTCACGACTGCTTGGGGTCTATCTGGGCGCCTGGATGGCATTATCTGGATGGTGACCGAGGCGCTCGGCGTATCGATCACTACGTTCTCGGCGCAGAACTTTGGCGCGCGCAACTACGAGCGCATGCGCAAGGGCTACCATACGTCGCTCGTGCTGTCGTTTATGCTCATTGGTGGCCTGTCTGCCGTGCTGCTGGTGTTCTCGGGCCCGCTGTCGCGTTTGTTTGTCGACGATGCTTCGATTTCGGCGTACACCACGACTATCCTCCATTTCATTGCGCCGTTCTATGCGATTTTCTCGATTATCGAGAACGCCTCGGGTTCCATCCGCGGCGCCGGCGTGAGTTTGCAGCCTATGATGCTCACCATCTTTGGCACCGTTGTCTTGAGGGTGATCTGGGTGTTTGCGATCATGCCCTTCGATCCGTCGCTCGAGCATCTACTGCTGGTTTACCCCGTAACCTGGCTCATCACCGCAACCATGTTCACCATCTACCACCACAGCGGCAACTGGCTAGGTCGCGCCACCGCCTAGCTCATCCGTCAGATACCCCTGATAAGTTGCGGTGAAATAGTTCCTGAAAAGCCCTTGCGGACCGTCAAACAAGTACTATTCCACCGCAACTTCCTTATGAGCTGTAGGTGTTGGCGGAAAACGAATCAATTAGTATTCGATGCCTTGGCGGGCTAGGAGGCCTTCGTCGAAGTAGTGTTTGATGGGACGCATTTCGGTGACTAAGTCCGCGAGGTCGGCCAACGGCAGCAGCCCGCGGCCGGTGAGCACGAGTTCCGTGGTGGCGGGCTTTATCGCGATCAGCGCTTCGACATCCTCGCGTGTCACGAAGCCGCGGCGCATGGCCTCGCCGAGTTCGTCCAAAATCAGAACGTCGACCTGTGATATCTGCTCGCATGCGAGCTCCATGATCTGTGCGGCGCAAGCCTCGGGCGTGTCGCGGTCAGCTTGTACGATGCGCAGCCCCAGGCGCGGCGCGGCATCGTGTTCGGCGCAGTGCAGTTTCTTGGCAAACTGCAGCCTAAGAACGTCGAGCCCGTAGCCCGTCGCGCGCAGCGCGAGCCCCAGCGCAGCCGTCGTCTTGCCCTTGCCGTCGCCTGTATAGATTTGAACCTTGCCGACTTACAGTGATGCCATCTCTGTCCTTTCGTGCCCGGCGTCGGTTTATCGCCGTCCGGGTTGGGTATTCTAGAAAGCATTATCAACCCCAGTAGATGGAGTTCAAGCAGATGGAGATGGATGACAACAAACGTAGACGGAATATGATTCTCTACGTGCTCATCGCCTTCGTCGTCTACCTCGTGCTCTCGACCGTTCTGTTTCCCAACATCGGTCACACGCAGCAGATTACGAAGACCGATTACTCGACGTTTGTCAAAGCGCTCGATAAGAAGAGCGTCGACAAGGTCGAGTACAACACGGACGATTACTCGATTTATTACACCAAGAAGGGCGAGGACGAGAACATCGCCTACAAGACGACCGGTGTGCCGAATGACGCGGGCTTTACCGATCGCGTGCTTGAGTCTGGCGCTTCGCTGGAGTCGGTCGTTCCCGATAAAAACTCGGGTTTGATGACCTACTACCTGCTCACACTCATTCTTCCCATGGCGATTTTCTTCCTCATCGGTTGGTGGCTCAACCGCCGCATGAAGAAGGCTATGGGCGATGACGGCCCGTCGATGAACTTTGGCGGCGGCGGTTTTGGCGGCGGCGGACTGGGTAAGTCCGGCGCGCGCGTGATCGCCTCCAAGGACGTGGGCGTGACCTTTAAGGACGTCGCCGGTCAGGAAGAGGCCAAGGAGTCTCTCAAGGAGGTCGTCGACTTTCTGGAGAAGCCGCAGCGCTACGAGGAGATCGGCGCCAAGCTGCCGCGTGGTGCTCTCCTTGTTGGCCCTCCGGGTACCGGTAAGACCCTGCTTGCCAAGGCTGTTGCCGGCGAGGCCGGTGTTCCGTTCTTTAGCATTTCGGGCTCTGAGTTCGTTGAGATGTTTGTCGGTCGCGGCGCTGCTAAGGTTCGTGACCTGTTTAAGCAGGCCAAGGAAAAGGCACCGTGTATCGTCTTTATCGATGAGATCGATACCATCGGTAAGAAGCGCGATGGCGGCGGCTTTAGCGGCAACGACGAGCGCGAGCAGACGCTCAATCAGTTGCTGACCGAGATGGATGGCTTCGATAACCACAAGGGTATCGTTGTCCTTGCCGCAACCAACCGCCCCGACAGTCTCGATCCCGCTCTACTGCGCCCCGGTCGTTTTGACCGCCGCATCCCCGTCGAGCTGCCCGATCTGACCGGCCGCAAGAACATCCTCGAGCTGCATGCCAAGAGCGTGAAGACCGAGCCGCCGATCGACCTGACCGCGATTGCCCGCGCCACGCCCGGTGCCTCGGGCGCCGACCTGGCCAATATCATCAACGAGGGCGCCCTGCGCGCCGTTCGCGAGGGTCGCAAGCGTGCAACCCAGGACGACTTCGAGGAGTCGGTGGAGGTCGTCATTGCCGGCCAACAGCGTAAGTCCACGGTGCTGTCCGACCACGAGAAGCAGGTCGTTTCTTATCACGAGATCGGCCATGCCATCGTTGCCGCTCGCCAGAAGGGCTCTGCGCCGGTCACGAAGATCACCATCGTGCCGCGCACGAGCGGTGCTCTTGGTTATACCATGCAGGTCGAGGAGGACGAGCGCTTCCTGACGACGCGCCAGGAGGTCTTGGACAAGCTCGCTGTCTATTGCGGTGGCCGCGCAGCCGAGGAGCTCATCTTTGGAGAGATGACGACCGGCGCCGCCAACGACATCGAGCAGGCCACCAAGCTCGCCCGTAATATGGTGACGCGCTTTGGTATGTCCGACGAGTTTGGCATGATGGCGCTCGGTACCGTGCAGAACGCGTATCTCAATCAGGACACGTCGCTCACCTGCGCCCCCGGTACGGCCGAGCGCGTGGACGCGATTGTCGCCAAGCTGATCGAGGATGCGCACGACCGCGCTTTGCAGATTCTGAAGGAGAACAAGTTTAAGCTCCACGAGCTGGCTCGTTATCTGTATAAGAAGGAGACCATCACGGGCGAGGAGTTCATGAACCTCCTCACGCGCGAGAATCCGCTGATGCCCAAGCAGCAGTAAAGCCGCGGCCGAGCCAGTAAACGCCGACGCCCCATTTGAGCAGCTTTCTCAAATGGGGCGTTTTGCTTGAGAGGGATGGAAATGAAGATCGTGGTGAGCGCCTGCTTGATGGGCGAGAGCTGCAAGTATAACGGGCTAGACAACTACCATCGCGAGTTGGTCGAGGCCTGCGAGCGTACAGGGACCGAGGTCCTCTTGGTGTGCCCTGAGGTCTTTGGGGGCCTGCCCACGCCGCGCAAGCCGTCCGAGATTGTGAACGGAGAGGTTCGTACCTGCGAGGGCATATCGGTCGATCGCGAATTTCGCCTGGGTGCCCAACGAGCGCTCGATATGTGCGAGCAGGCGGGCGGGCCGGAAGAGATCGCCGCGTGCATCCTGCAGGACCGTAGTCCCTCGTGCGGCGCGGGTCGCATCTACGACGGAACATTCAGCGGCACCCTTACGGCGGGCAACGGCGTCTTCGTTGATTTACTGCTCCGCCACGGTTATCGCGTGATCCCGGCTAGCGAGTTCGACCCCAGCATGCTGGAGCAATAAAAAACCACCACAAAGGTGCTGCTCCCTTGTGGTGGTTTTGGCCTGGGTCTAGAGCGTGTGGCCGTAGGCGTTGGCGGCCTTGATGGCGGCGGCGAATTTTTCGTCGGTGAAGGGTTCCGGGTTGCCTTGCTTCCACTCGTTGGTGGCGTGCGCGTGCTCGCACAGGGCAGGGATATCGGTCTCGGAAAGCCCGACCTGCTCAAGCGTTACGGGCAGCCCCATCTGCTTGTTGAAGTCAGCATAGCGCTTAAGGTTCTCGGTGTCGCCCGTGTAGGCGAACAACACCAGCACGCCCAGGCTTACGACTTCGCCGTGCAGGTAGGTGCCCTCACGCGGAATGCTGCAGGTGGCGTTGTAGAACGCGTGCGCCACGCTCGAGTTGTAGTAGTAATCGTTCTGGTTGGTCAGGTTCGAGACATAGCCCGTGTTGACCACGATGTCGAGCGCGATCTGCTTGACGGCCTCGCTCGACAGATTCTGACGAACGTCCTCAAGACCCTGAACACCGTAGGTAAACAGCGGCTCGGAACAGGTGTGGGCAAGAGCCAGGCCAAGGCCGGCGGTGTGCTCCAGGTCGCCGGCGCTCGTGGCGTACTCGACTTCGGGCTGCTTGGACAGGGCGTCGCCCACGCCGGCCCAGAAGTACTCCGCCGGAGCCTCGGCGATGATCTTGGGATTGATGAAGATGTGCGCCGGTCGGTTGGGGTACGAATAGCCCTCGAGCGATCCATCGTCGTTGTAGACGACGGCAATGGCGGTCGCGGCGGAACAGTTAGAGCAAATCGTCGGCACCGTAAAGACAATCTTCTTGAGCTCGATTGCCGCTGTCTTGACGGTGTCGAGTGCCTTGCCGCCGCCACAGGCGATAAGCACGTCTGCCTGCTGGCAAGCGGGGGAGTTCACGACCTTGGCGATATTGGCGCGCGTACTGTTGGTGCCATAGACGCGCGTCTCCAGAATCTCGACGTCGGTACCTTCAAGCGCCGCCTCGATGCCCGGCAGCGCCGCAGCTAGGGCTCGCTTGCCACCAATGATGGCGACTTTCTTCGCGCCGTACTCCGCCAGTGCGGCGGGCAGCTCGGTAAAGCAATCCTCGCCGACGGTGTAGTCGCTCATTCCGATTGTGCGCATGGCAGCCTTCTTTCGTTAGTTAAAGTGCTTTCAGGTATTTTGCTCCTAGAGAAGGCTAACGACCACGAGAAATTTCTTACGTATGAAACCAGTGTTGAGGGTTTTTCGCCGGCGCGGAACGTGCTAGCATACTCCGCATAAGCGTTGATGGGGACGAGTAGTCGGCCGTCCGCATGCCACAGAGAGCGGGGAGCGCTGAGAACCCGTGCATGCGACCGATGAAAATCACCCCGGAGCTGCGGTCCCAACGGACGTGCCGCGCAGGCACGTCTTAGTAGATATCGCCGAGATGGTCGTCGATACAGGCCAGCCGAGTAACGGATGCGAGCGTGCGAATACGCGGGCGAGGGCATCTAAGCTGGGTGGTTAAACGAAGAGCTTTTGCGGGCATACAGCCCGTTTTTGTGGCGCTTCGTCCCAGCTTGTAGGGACGGGCGCTTTTTTGGTGCCCAACGGGCGTGCGCGCCCACGACATGAAAGGGGTACCGTGGCAAACGAGTACAAGCAGACGATGAATCTGCCCAAAACCGGTTTTCCCATGCGTGCCGGTCTTTCCAAGTCCGAGCCCAAGCGACTCAAGGACTGGCAGGACAACAAGGTCTACGAGCAGGTTCTGAAGAAGAACGAGGGTCACAAGAAGTTCGTGCTGCACGACGGCCCTCCGTACGCCAACGGCCCGATCCACATCGGCCACGCCATGAACAAGATCTCCAAGGACATGATCAACCGCTACTGGATGATGCAGGGCTATGAGGTTCCCTATGTTCCCGGTTGGGACTGCCATGGCCAGCCGATCGAGCATAAGGTCGAGGAGAAGCTCGGCACCGAGAAGTTCAACCAGACCTCCACGGCTAAGATCCGTGAGCTTTGCAATAAGTTCGCTGTCGAGAACATCGAGCTGCAGAAGGCCGGCTTCCGTCGCCTGGGCGTGCTCGGCGATTGGGACAACCCCTATCTGACGCTCTATCACCAGCATGACGCCGCCGACATCGAGGTTTTCAAGGCCATGTTCGACAAGGGCATGATCTATCGCGGTCACAAGCCCGTCCACTGGTGCAAGCACTGCCATACCGCACTTGCTGAGGCCGAGATTGAGTACTCCGACGAGACGAGCCCGTCCATCTTCGTGCGCTTTGAGATGACCTCCAAGCCCGTCGGCCTCGAGAACTTCGACGGCCCGGTTGACTTTATCATCTGGACGACCACGCCGTGGACCATCCCCTCCGACCAGGCAGTTTCTCTCAAGCCCGGTGCCGCCTACGTCGCCGTTGAGCACGACGGCCGCGCCGAGGTCATGCTCGAGGACCTGGCTCCCAAGTGCTGCGAGGAGTTTGGCTGGGAGTACACCCCGGTTGTGGTCGACGGCAAGCCCTATGTGGTTCCCGCCGAGACCTTCCATCACATTCACTATAAGCAGCCGATCTTTGACGGTGTTGAGGGCGTGGCACTGTTGGCCGATTACGTCGGTGTCGATGACGGTACCGGTATCGTCCACAACTCGCCCGGTCACGGCGTCGACGACTACTTCGCCTGCCTCAAGGAGGGCATCACCGACATTTGCATGCCGGTCGATGACGACGGCAAGTTCTACACCGGCGAGGAGTTTGGCACCGGCGGCCCCTTCAGCGGCATGGATACCGACGAGGCCAACCCGCACATCATCGAGTTCCTGCGCGAGCGCGGCACCCTGGTCCTCGAGAAGAAGATCACGCACAGCTATCCGCACTGCTGGCGCTGCAAGCACCCGGTGCTCTTCCGTGCTACCGACCAGTGGTTTGTCTCGATGGACAAGACCGGCTTGCGTGAGCAGGCTGGCAAAGAGGTCCGCGAGAACGTTAAGTGGTATCCGGCCCACGCGGCCAACCGCATCGGCGCCATGGTCGAGCAGCGTCCCGACTGGTGCATCAGCCGTCAGCGCAACTGGGGCGTGCCTATCCCCAGCTACACTTGCGCCGACTGCGGTGAGAAGGTCATGAACGACGCCACGCTCGACGCCGTCATCAAGCTCTTCCACGAGAAGGGCTCCGACGCCTGGTTCACCGACGCTCCCGAGAGCTACCTGGGCGAGGCCTGCGTCTGCCCCAAGTGCGGCGGCCATCACCTCAAGGCCGATAAGGACATCCTCGACGTGTGGTGGGATTCCGGCGTCTCTTGGAAGGCCGTCTGCGAGTACCGTCCCGAGCTGGAGTATCCGGCTGATGTGTACCTCGAGGGCTCCGACCAGCACCGCGGTTGGTTCCAAAGCTCGCTGCTCACCTCGGTGGGCGCCAACGGCCACGCTCCGTACAAGGCGGTTGTCTCGCAGGGCTTCACCCTCGACGGCCAGGGCCGTAAGATGTCCAAGTCGCTCGGCAACGTCATCGACCCCAATAAGGTCTGCGACGAGATGGGCGCTGACATCATCCGTCTGTGGGTTGCATCCGTCGATACCAGCTCCGACGTGTCCATCGACCACGAGATCCTTGCTCGTACGTCCGATGCCTACCGTCGTTTCCGCAACACGCTGCGCTTCCTGCTCTCCGAGCTCGAGGGTCAGTTTGAGCCCGAGACCGACGGCGTCGCCTTTGCCGACCTGCTGCCGCTCGACAAGCTCATGGTTGCCCGCCTGACTCAGGTTCAGGCCGAGGTCGACGACGCCTACGCCAGCTACGAGTTCCCGCGCGCCTACCGTGCGCTTTATGACTTCGTGGTTACCGAGCTCTCCAACGTGTACCTCGACGCCCTGAAGGACCGTCTGTACTGCGACAAGCCCGGCTCGCTCGAGCGTCGCAGCGCCCAGACCGTGCTGGCCGAGCTCTTCTCGATGCTCATGCGCGACCTGCAGCCGATCCTGTCCTACACGGTTGACGAGGCCATGGCATATGCGCCCGCTGGCTGCGTCGATCACCAGAAGTACGCCGCGCTGCTCGATTGGTACAAGTCGCCCATCACGGTCGACGAGGCCAATGAGTTCGAGGGCGTGCTCGAGGCTTCTCTTGAGCTCCGTAGCGCCGTGACCAAGGCCCTTGAGGATGCCCGTTCTGCCGGCACCTTCACCAAGAGCCAGCAGGTTCGCGTCAAGGCGGTCGTTCCCGCCGAGATGTACGCGCTGCTGACTGGTGACAAAGCGGTCGACCTGGCCGAGTTCTACATCGTCTCCGATGTTGAGCTGACCCAGGGCGAAGAGCTTTCCGTCTGCATTGATGCTGCCGAGGGCGAGTGCTGCGACCGTTGCTGGAACTACCGCACCACCGTCGGCGAGTACAACGGCCATGCGCATATCTGTAAGCGCTGCGCCGACGCTTTGTAGGTTTCGGCGTTCGTAGAACGCCGAAACCTACCGACGCTGCAAACGCCCCTAAGCGGCAATCTGACGTTCAATCGTCGGTCGCGTACCAAAGTACGCTTCCCTCCTCTTTCACGTCACCTTGCTCGCTTAGAGACGTTTTCGCTGTTGGTGACGGTAATGCGGCGTTTCTATTGTTTAGTTGTTGGGGACGTTCTTAAACGACTAGTCAAACAAGAACGTCCCTAATGACTACCTGTGTCACATTCAAGCGGCATTCTGTTTTTCGGAATGCCGCTTTCGTTTTTAGCTGGTTATTTCGCTTGCGTTGGTGGATATGTCGTGCGCTCTGCGTGTGGCAATATAAGATGGTTAATTGCGTTAAACGGATTTCGAGTTCTTGAGGGTTGGGGATTTCTTTGGGTCGTGCTGGGGATATGACGCCGCCTTTGCGTTGGCGGTTGGGTGTTGCTGGTGGGGTAGCGCTCGTTGTGCTGCTTGTCGACCAGCTGACCAAGCTTGCGGTTCGTGCCGTGGGCGATGCTCTGCATGTGACTGTTATCCCCGGTGTCATCGACTTTATGTTTGTCCGCAATATCGGCGCTGCCTTTAGTATGGGTGAGGGGCATGGCATCGCGTTTGCCGTGCTGGCGTTGGCGGTCATTATCGCTATTGCCGTGTACCTCGTTCGTGCACCCCAGCTCGCCCATCTTGAGGTTGTGGGCATGGCGATGGTTGCGGGCGGTGCTATCGGCAACGCTATCGATCGTTTGGCCTTTGGCTTCGTGATCGATTTTATTGCAACCACCTTCATCGACTTCCCCGTCTTCAATGTGGCCGATATCGGCATTACCTTGGGCGTCGTGCTCGCCCTCTTCGGCTACATGTTCTTGAGTCCCGCGGCCCGTGAGGTCGATGCGACCGCCGAGCTTAACGCCCGTGACGAGGCCCGCGCTAAGCGCAAGGCCCAGCAACGCGGGGAGCGTGCCCGCAAGATTCGCGAAAGGAACGAGCGCTAATGGCCGACATCCATATTCTTGTTGCCGACGATGCCGCTGGTCAGCGTCTTGACGCTTATCTGGGCGCCAACGATGGCTGTCCCACGCGCTCTGCCTGCGCGCATCTGATCGAGGGAGGCGCCGTTGCCGTCAACGGTGAGACTTGTCTCTCTAAAAAGTACGCCGTACGCGCCGGCGATCGCATCTCGGTCGACTTGCCCGAGCCGCACGACCCGACCGACGTGATTCCCGAGGCCATTCCCCTCGATATCCGCTACGAGGACGACTACCTTATCGTGCTCTCCAAGCAGCGGGGCCTGGTGTGCCATCCCGCCCATGGCCACGAGAGCGGCACCCTTGCGAACGCTCTGGTCTTCCACTGCGGCATCGATCATCTTGGTACTGTGCAGGGTGAGGACCGCCCCGGCATCGTGCATCGCCTGGATCGCGATACCTCGGGCCTTATGCTCGCGGCAAAAGACGACGACACCCAGCGCGCGCTTCAGAATCTCATCCGCACGCGCACGCTCGACCGTCGCTATATCACGCTCGTTCACGGTCACATCGCCATGGACGAGGGCACTATCAACACCGGTATTGCCCGTTCCACGCGCGACCGCGTGAAGATGGCGGTTTCGGATGACCCCTTTGCCCGTCAGGCCATTACGACCTTTAAGGTCCTCGAGCGCTTTGATTCCACGCGTTTTGACGACGGCTATACGCTCGTTGAGTGCCACCTGTTTACGGGCCGCACACATCAGATTCGCGTGCATATGCGCCATATCAACCACGCCTGCGTGGGCGATCCGCTCTACGGCAAGTGCGATGCGCGTGCCGATCAGGGGCTGACCAGGCAGTTCCTGCATTCTTGGCGCGTTGCGTTCGATCATCCCGTAACGGGGAAGCGCATTGAGTGCCGTGATGAGCTGCCGTGGGATCTTGCCGCGGTTCTGGACGATCTGGCCCCGCGTTCGCTTGGTCGCACTGCCGCCGGCGACGACATCGTTCCGCAGCTCGGTCTTCTCGAAGCCTAGCCAGTATTAGGTGGTTTCTTGAACTCGGTAAGCCTGCGGTAAGATATACGATTGTTTACGTTACACGTTGCTGGGAGCCTGCATGCTCGCCTTTTTACAAACCAACACACCCATCGTGATCTTCAACCAGATTGTCGTCACGCTGCTCACGGTCTGCTTTCTGTACCAGGTGGTCTTCTTTGTCATTGGCGCTCTTCGTGGCGAGGTCGCGCCTCCCAAGGCCAAAAAACTCCATCGCTATGCCTTTTTTATCGCGGCGCATAATGAGGAGGCCGTGATCGCCAACCTCGTTCGCTCCATCAAGGACCAGGATTATCCGTCCGAGCTCATCGAGGTTTTCGTGGTCGCCGATGCCTGCACCGACAACACGGCGCAGCTCGCGCGCGAGGCCGGTGCCATTGTTTACGAGCGCAATGACCTGGCCCGCAAGGGCAAGAGCTGGGTCATGGACTTTGGCTTCGACCGCATTCTCAACGAGTATCCCGACACGTTTGAGGGCTACTTTATCTTCGATGCCGATAACGTTATCTCCCGCGATTACGTTTCCAAGATGAATGATGCCTTTGACCAGGGCTTCCATGTGGTCACGAGCTATCGCAATTCCAAGAACTTCGGCAGCTCGTGGATCTCGGCTGCTAATGCCACGTGGTATCTACGCGAGGCGCGCTTCCTCAACAACGCGCGTAATATCTGCAAGACGTCCTGCGCTGTTTCGGGTTCGGGTTACCTTATCTCGTCAAGCGTTATCGAGGGCATGCACGGTTGGCAGTTCCACACGCTGACCGAGGACATTCAGTTCACTACGTTCTGCGCTATTCACGGTATTCGCATTGGCTATGCGCCGGCGGAGTTCTTTGACGAGCAACCCGTGACGTTCAAGGCATCCTGGAAGCAGCGTATGCGCTGGACCAAGGGCTTTTACCAGGTGTTCTTTACCTACGGTAAGCATCTGGTCAAGTCGACGTTCCGCTATCATCGCTTTGCCGCCTACGACATGTTCATGACGATCGCCCCGGGTATGCTGCTATCGCTGATCTCGATGCTCGCTAATGCGACGTTCTTGATTGTGGGTGGCCTTTCGCATGGTTTCTTGGCTACCGAAGTCGAGATGCAGGCGTGCGCCGCTTCGCTCATTATGACCTTCGCCATGATGTACCAGACCTTCTTTATCCTGGCGCTACTCACGACTATCTTTGAGTACAAGCATATTCACTGCGCGCAAAAGTGGCGCCTGGTGACCAACCTGTTTACCTTCCCGATCTTTATGTTCAGCTATATCCCCATCACGGTGGCCGCGCTGTTCCTGAAGGTCGACTGGGTGCCGACGCAGCACGCCGTCAACGTTACCCTTGACGAGGTCATGCAAGGAGCCAAATAACCACCACCAAAACCACCGCAAAGGGGACAGTGAACTGCCTCCCATTTCTTGGACATCGGGAAATGGGAGGTTTTCCATGAGTATAGACCTCAGGGTGAAGCACGACCTGGAGTCCAGGAGGCGGGCCG
>JAHABQ010000038.1:0-11875 GCA_018376265.1 Collinsella sp. | reverse complement strand
GGGCTCCCTCGCGAAGGGCTACGACGTCTACTACCGCGTCCACGCCTCCAACATCGGCTGGATGGCCTGGGCCAAGGACGGCGAGGAGGCCGGCACCACCGGTATGTCGTGTTCTCTCGAAGCTATTCAGATTAAGCTCATTAAGAAGGGCACCTCCCATCCTGATACATCGGGGTATTCCCATCTTGAATTACCTACGGTGACGTATTCCTCTCAGGTGAAAGGTGCTTGGCAGAATTCTGTCCCCGCTGGAGAGGTGTCCGGTACAACCGGTCAGGGAATTCCCATCACCGGGTTTTCAGCTAAAACTACTTCATCTGTTGCCGGCGGGATTAATTATCAACTGCATCTTTCGAATGTGGGCTGGACGTCTGGTAAGTCAAACGGAGTGCAGCTTTCGTCTACCGCTGAATCCAATTCGGTTGAGGCTATTAAAATTTCTCTTTCTGGTGACTTGGCAACCTATTTTGATGTTTGGTACAGGGTCCATGTCGATAACGTCGGCTGGCTTGGTTGGACTAAAAATGGCTCCGTTGCCGGTAGTACTGGCTATGGGGCCCATGTCCAAGCTATCCAAGTTCGACTTACGAGGAAGGGCGCCAATGCCCCCGGGAGCACCGTTTCGCCGTGTTTGCTTGGGGAACCAACCGCGTTTGCAAATCCCATGCAGAAGAAAATTGTAGATCTTGCCCGACAGGTGCCGTCTCCTGGTCCTGGTTTGTGCTCTGAGTGGATTGCAGACATTTATGAGCGTGCCGGATTTAGGAATGTCCATACAGATGCCTGCGATTACTACTGGGATTACTGTAAATATACCGATTATTCTCATTTGAAAGTCGGAATGGTCATTGCCGTTCCTTCGCATACGCATACACGCATGGGCAGCATTTACGGTCACGTTTGTCTCTACATCGGTAATAACCAGGTTATGGATAATGTCGGTCGGATCAGGACGCTCGATATGGCGTACTGGTTGAATTATTATTCCACCTCATATAAGCCAAAATGGGGTTGGTATGACAACGTGCCGCTTGCATAGTTGATCGAAGGTCATGTCTTCACACAGGTTCTGGCAGATACTCTGATTAAAACGAACGGATCGTTTTGCAACGGTCCGTTCGTTTCTATTTGAGTGCCATTCGCGTTTTCGGTATTTAAGCAATTGCCGAAACGATAAATAATGATGCTAAAGATGGTCGATTGATGGGGGAGTCGAATGAAAAAGACGCAACGACTGCTAGCAACGGCAATGACGCCATTACTGATCCTTCAGTGTCTTCTGACGCCCCTTTCCGTCTGGGCTGATTCTTTACCTGTGCAACCGGAATCCACTGATTATATCGATAGTTCTGCCAGCAGCTTGGAAGACGAGAGCTTTGTCTTAAATGACGAACAGCAGGGGGTTGAAGTCGAGCAGCCGACTGTGTCAGACAACGATTCTCCCTCATCCGTTTCTAGCGAGCCTGCCTCCAATGCAACTGATTCGGCGAAACCCGAAAATGATGCATCCACTGTGTTTGGCTCTGTTTCATACCAGACTCATGTACAGGATATTGGCTGGCAAGCTCTCGTTTCAAATGGAATGACGGCGGGCACTACAGGCCGTGCTAAGCGCGTCGAAGCCCTCAAGATTAATTTGCTTTCACAGGATGGCACCCCGCTGGGGAATGATAGCATTTCGGTCCAATCTCACATTTCCGGGATCGGCTGGGAGTCTCAGCCGGTGGGTAACGGGCAGACATCTGGAACAGTTGGACAGTCGCGAGCCATCGAGGCGATCAAGCTATCTTTGTCGGGCGGTCTTTCTGATTCGTATGACATTTGGTATCGCGTTCATTCTGCAAATGTTGGTTGGCTTGGCTGGGCCTCAAATGGTGAGCCTGCTGGAACGCAGGGCTATGCTTGTCAGATCGAAGCTATTCAGATTAAGGTGCTTCCAAAAAATGCTCAAGATGCGCCAACGCGAGGCGATGCCTTTAGGGATCATTCTCAGGAACCGCCTACCGTTTCCTATCGATCTCATGTCTCTAATGTTGGATGGATGGGCGCTGTCGCGGACGGAAAGACATCGGGGGTTATTGACTCAAGAAATGCAATTGAGGCGCTGTCGCTTAGCGTTAATTGGTATCGCCGCGGAGGCTCCATTTCCTCTCGCGCACATGTGTCTGGTGTTGGTTGGCAAAGCTGGTCTTCAGGTGCTGTTGGCACGACCGGGCAGTCTCGGTCCATTGAGGCCGTTCAGTTTAAGCTGAACGGCGAGATATCTGCAACTTATGGCATTTGGTACCGTGTGTATGCTTCCAAATTGGGCGGATGGCTGGGCTGGACGTCTAACGGGTCTCCTGCGGGCTCGGTGGGGAAGGGTGCCGCCATTCAGGGTGTTCAGATTTTATTGGTCGAAAAAAGCGGCTCTGCTCCCGGCGATACGTTGAACCATTTCATTGGAGCTACGGATGTTCTAAGCGGGAGCTCGCTTGGTCTTAACGGTAAAAGCCTGGGCTCCGTACAAGGCAAATCAATCCTATTGGGCTCCGAGAACGGCTCTGAACCTTTAACCTCGCTCTCCATTTCGTTTGATAATCAAGAGATTTTAGGCTCAATTGACTATTCCGGCTTTTTTGAATTTGGCGGATGGAGCGGTGCTGTTTCTGACGGTGCTGCGCTTAACTCTAAAAACGATGGGCGTGTTCTAAAGGCGGTGAGATTGGCTCTTACTGGAGATTTGTCTAATGCCTATGACATTTGGTATCGCTGCTTTGACTCCAAAAAAGGATGGCTTGGTTGGGCATGCAATGGCGCGGATGCAGGGGCAACGATATCGGGTTCATTCCTTAAGACTGTCGAAGTAAGGATTGTCAGTAAAGGCGGCGGCGCTCCCGGAATAACGGACGGAGCATTTGTTTCCGATACTTCCGCCGATTGCGCTCACGTTGTATATCAGGCTCATTCGGCTAACCGTGGGTGGTCTCCTTCTGTATTTGATGGGCAGGTAACCGGCACAACGGGACAATCGCTTTCTCTTCAAGCTTTGAATGTGTCGTTGTCCGGTGTGGATGACGATTCTCAAATTGAGGCAAGAGCACATGTTGCCAATATTGGTTGGCAGGAATGGCGATCTTCCGGTTATATTGGGACCGTTGGACAAGGATTGGCCATTCAGGCTCTTGAGCTGCGCTTAAATGGTTCCCTCGCGAATCAGTATGACATTTACTATCGAGTTCATTCGGCGGGCTATGGTTGGTTGGGTTGGGCAAAAAACGGCGATTCCGCTGGAACTACCGGGCTTAATATCCAGATAGAAGCTGTCCAAATTGAACTTGTTGCGAAAGGCGGGGATCCAGGCGCGTCGTCTGCGCCCGCGTTTATCACGGCACCAGCCCTAACGCTCCAGGCGCATGTCGCCACGCTTGGTTGGATGAATCCGGTTGGCAACGGCGATGTCGCGGGCACGACCGGTAGGGCACTTGCGATTGAGGCTCTGAAGCTAAATGTCTCCACTAGCGTATCGGGCGGTATAGAGTACTCCGCCCATGTGCAGGATGTCGGTTGGCAAAGCTGGACTTCCAACGGGGATATCGCTGGAACGGTAAGCCGCGCAAAGCGTATCGAGGCTATTAAGATTAGGCTGACCGGTGGCTTATCGAACTACTTTGATGTCTGGTATCGGGCATATTGCCAAGACTTTGGATGGCTCGATTGGACTTCTAATGGGCAACCTGCGGGCACATCCAAGATTGGATATAGGATCGAGTCGGTTCAAGTGACGATTGTGCCTAAGGGTGCTGGAGCTCCCGGTTCAACTGGGCGTCCGTATACCGATCAGCCTTTGCTGCCTGCCGACATGATGGCCATGCTTAATCGGGCTAATAGATATTCGAGCAATACAAACTGGCTCATTATGGTTGACAGGCAAGCATGCCGCCTTGGAGTTTTTCGTGGACAGCGCGGGTCGTGGAGTTATGCTCAATACTGGACTTGCTCTGCCGGTGCCCCTAGTACTCCAACGCCTACGGGTGAGTATACCGTCACCGGCAAGGGCTACTCGTTTGGACATGGGTATACTTGCTACTACTATACGCAGTTTTACGGGGACTACCTGTTCCATTCAATACCGTATTACCAGGGAACTTTTAATCCCATGGACAGCCGGATGGGAATGCATATTTCACAAGGCTGCGTGCGTTTGCCCATCGGTCGCGCTAAATGGATTTGGGATAACGTGCCTCTTGCTACCAAGGTGGTAATCTACTAGTTATTCCTGTAAACGCCGAGAGTTTGTTAGGGGCCCTTTCCTGTTGCCGTTGACTTGGCAACGGAAAGGGCCCTTGCCTTTGGATGGGGCTTCTATTTCTTCGTTCACCTAATTGGTGGCCTTAATGAAGCTAACTCCCGATAGTATGGTTATTGACGGCTGTCTATCTAGGAGGCGATTCTCTTGAAAAGGCAATTTAGAGCATTTGTTGTTCTGATTTCCTGCTTCATGTCGATGCTGCTTTTGAGCCCTTTGGCTTGTTGGGCGGATCAAAATATTGGTGCCAACGAATATGAATCCGTTCCAGAGACACAATCCGACTCCTCGGATCAAACTGCTGCTGCAGCCGATGAAACGGCGCCTTCGATTGATGTTGCCGTGGAGCCCAAAGAGGCGGCCCCGGACGTCAGCTATAAATCTCACATTTCAGGCATTGGCTGGGAGTCGACGTTTACATCGAATGGTTCGACCTCTGGCACAACGGGCCAGTCTCGTAGGCTTGAGGCGCTCAGGGTTACTCTCCCTAATTCAGAAGACCTTGGTATCGAATACCGCTCTCATGTTCAAAATGAAGGCTGGCAGGATTGGGTTTCTAATGGAGCCGTCTCCGGCACAACGGGAAAGGGCCTTCAGATTGAAGCCGTCGAGCTCAAGCTGACGGGTGAAAGAGCAACTTCTTATGACCTGTATTATCGCGTTCATGCTTCTAATTTCGGTTGGCTTGGATGGGCCTCAAATGGGTCGACTGCGGGAACCACCGGTTGGTCTTATGCCGTTGAAGCAATACAGATCGTCATTGTAAAGAAGGGCGAAGCGGCGCCCGGCGATACTGCTGGAGCCTATGTCCCGTATGTCTTTAATTGCTCTCTTTCTCAGGTTGGGGAGACGACTAAAGTAACCCTGAATATTCCGCAGGTCGAGGATATAAAACGACTCGGTATTGCTGATTCGGTAAAGGTGTCTGGCTTCATGTCGTATGGAGGGAAGGTTACCCGATCTGTTTCCAGCACGATTGCATTCGGAGACCTGGGCTCTAGCTCCAGTGAAATTGACTTTAGCGATTATGGTCCGTTTGACGTTACGTTGCAGTATTTGAAGAACGGAAACATCGTTCATGAGGACCATCAGTCAATTGGCATTTCTGCGAGCGAGTACAACCTTGCCCCTTTGAGTGCTTCTTTCCCCGTTGTTCTCTATTCGCTATCTTTCTGGGATATCAGCACCTCTTCTGCTGGAACGACCATTCCGTCGATCGTAATGCTCGATCGTCCAGGTGCCTATAACTGGAACTCGCTTCCATCCGGGATGTATGGTCTTCCGTATCTGACTCATGAGGAAAATGCTTCTAGTTCGAGCTATCAGGCGTTCGCGGATTATGTCGCTGCTCTCTATAAAATCAACCCCAAGGCAAAGTTCAATCTGTATATCAATGACATCACCTGTTCGTTGATTCATAGGATGATTTACGCCAATAAGATTCCCACTGGCCAATACTCCATTCGGCTGTTGTCGGATGGATCTGCCACGTATGTTTTTACCAACGAGGCTTTCGATGTTAAGGATCCAGATTCTAAGCAAGCGGAGCTGATTGCTTTATGGAACGCTGCCAAGAATAAGGAATACGAAACCGGTGAAGTCTCAATGTCGTATAGCGATTATCACGATCACTGGGATTCTATGTATGCCGTGCTGAGTATTGAGCCCGGCACTCAGTGGTGGATGACTCGAACGAATCTGTTTACGAGCGGTGACGATAATGCCTTTGCGAATAAGATCGCATCCGATCCTAACGTTAAGAAGATGAACGTTTCGAGCATGCTTACGAGCCTGCAGAATAGGGGAGAGGATACAGTCCAAGCGTTTAAGGCCCTGTACAACTTTAACGATGGCTATTTTGATGCGGCGACTCAACAGGGCAAAAAGGTAATGATGCTGCTTGGAACGTATGTTACTTACGAGCAGAATTTCGATGACTATGCCAACTTGACCGAGGTTATCTATGGCGATGACTATTTGTATTATTACAAGGGACATCCAAACACGCCGACGGGCATGTATCCCCAAAAGCAGGAGCAGCTTGACCGTCTGGGCATTACCGATGTCGATTCTTCCGTTGCTGCAGAGCTGATTCTCTTCTTTAATCCGGAGATCGGTCTGTCTGGATATGGGTCTAGTACGTATAACTCGGCCAGCGCCGATGCTGCTGGTGGACTTTGGAATTCAACGAAGGCCGAGGCCTTGAAGCCGGGTGCCGTTATCGATTATTCGATTATGGATTGGTTTGCTTCTCCGGTTACCGAAGACACGGATGCTGCAATCAGATCCCTTTGCAAGCAGGGTGACTCTTGCTATCTCGTAGAATTTTCGGATTCCATCCTTGCTTCGGCAAATTACGACTTTGCTATTTATTCGCACAATAGCGGCGCTCTGACTTATTTCAAGAAGGACGAGTCGGGCTACGACGTCGTCAAGGTGTCACGAGGCTCGCTTGATGTTTTGGCAACTTCGCATGTTTCGAATGACGGTTGGCAGTCGGCTTCCAAGGGCGGAAATGTTTCTGGCACCGTTGGTCAGTCCAAAGCTGTCGAGGCTATAACTCTCAATCTGCAGAATGCTCCCTACGATGGCAGCTTGGAGTACAGGACGCATGTTTCCGATTACGGTTGGCAAGACTATGTGAAAGAGGGAGAAGTCTCCGGTACTACTGGTCAGAGCAAGTCTGTCCAGGCTATCCAAATTCGACTTACTGGTGAGATGGCCAATCGTTATGACGTTTACTATCGCGCTCATGTTCAGGACAAGGGCTGGCTTGGCTGGGCCTGCAATGATCAAGTTGCCGGAACGACTGGGTTTGGCTTGAGGCTCGAGGCATACCAGGTCGTTTTGGTTGAAAAGGGTTCGCCTGCACCAGGGGATACGAGTCAGCCCTCTATTCAGAAAACTTTTTCAATAAAGGCTCATGTTTCAAATCTTGGTTGGCAGGAACCTGTTTATGAGGGCATGACGGCGGGCACAACTGGTCGAAATCTTGCTGTTGAGGCGTTGGCTATTAGCAAGCCCGAACTCGGGTATTCCGGTAACATCGAATATCGAGCTCATGTTCAGAATATCGGCTGGCAAAAGTGGGTCAAGAACGGCAAGCTGGCCGGCACCACGGGCAAGTCTCTTTCTATTGAAGCTGTAGAAATTAAGCTTACGGGTGATCTCGCCAAGCATTATGACGTTGTCTATAGGGCGCATGTGCAGGGTAAGGGTTGGCTCGATTGGGTTAAATCGGGCGAGTGCGCAGGTACAACTGGAGAGGCCCTACATATGGAAGCGATTGAGGTTAAGTTGGTTGATAAATAGTAAGTGATGCAAGTCTATCATCTATCCGCTATTGCAGTAATTCAGTGGTTTAGTCCAACTGTATTAGTTTAATCTTGAAGGAGTTTATGATTTTTCGTAAACTCCTTTAGTTTAGCTACTAATTAATTATAGGGACTCGTTTATGAATTCATGTGCAAAACGATGCAAGTTTTATGGCGTTTTATTTGCTGTAATGTTTGTGGCTGCGCTATTAGTCGCAATTTATTATTGCAATTTGAAAACAGGGTTTCATGTTGACGAGCTGTGGACTTTCGGTCTCTCGAATAGTTTTTATTTTCCACATATTTTTTGGGAAAACAATATGGATGCCAACTGGATGGATCCTACGTTCATTCAGTCTTATTTGACAGTTGATACAGGGCATGTGTTTCGGTTTGATTCGGTTTTATATAATCTGAGTAATGACGCACATCCTCCTCTCTATTTTTTCATTATTCATACCGTTTGCTCACTGTTTCCGAATGAATTTAGCAAATGGTTTGGCTTGGTTCCTAATCTATGTTTCTATTCACTCAGCTTAGTATTTTTATTTAAGCTTTCTTACAAAGTGTTTCAGAGTAAGCCAGTCGCCCTAATTTTAATGGCTCTTTGGGCTTTCTGTCCCATAGCGTTAAATCTAGTGACCTACATTCGAATGTATCTGTTATTGGTGACACTTGCCCTAGCATTTCTTGATGCGTTATTCGATATGTTTAATGCTTCCTTCGCCAATCGATCGGTTTATTTCCGCCTATTTGTTATTTCTTTATTGGGGTTTTTAACTCATTTCTATTTCTATATTTATCTCTTTTTTGTTTCCTGTTTTTTTACTATTTATTTTTGGGCAAGAAAAGGGTGGAGGTTCTCCTTTAAATATGGAGTCACGATTGTCTTATCGGTTTGTCTGTCATTTATCATATTTCCTCCAGCATTAAGCAACATGTTTGGGAATCACTATGTCGAATCGGCCTCATCGCAATCAGGGGTAATGGTATTGCTTAGACGAATTTGGCAATTTCTAGGGTCGTCGTCCGTTGATTTGTTCTTCGGATCAAGGCTTCTTTTGATTGCCTGCTTCTGTTTGTCAATTGCCCTTTGTTTCTACTTGCTATGGAATAAAAAAATTAATCGTGAGCATCCTGAGTCGATTTATATAGTTTTATTATTTAATTCATCCCTTGTTTTTTACGTCACAGCTTGCTATGTATCTCCTTTTACTTCGTCAAGATACATATGCTTGGCATATCCAGGATTACTGTTATTTGGATTTGGAATGTTCTTGTATCTATTTAGATATTTGCAAATTCGCTATAGAAATAATACTGATTTCAATTTTCGGGGCACTATTTTAGTTTCTGTTGTATTTGTTTGCGCAATTATTGCTGCAGATTCTGTTTTCTTTTCTTCCAATGCTTTGTATTTATATCCGAAATCTGCTGACAATGAAGCCGCAGTAGAGAAGTACGCGGGTTCAACGGGACTCTTTGTCTCTTATGATTACTATCAGCTCACTGCGAAGCTACTAGAAGTTGCCAAATTGTCTCGCATTCATGCGCTGATTCCTGATCAGAAAGCTATTAGCAGTTTTTGCGATAGAAATTATATTGATTCTGATGATCTGGTTGTTTACATGAATAATCACGACTGCGAAGAAGAGGTTCTTTCTCAACTGAAAGATGAACTAGGATATAGTGGTTTTAAAAAACTGCCTGGATATACTCAAATCGATGATGGAACCTCTTGTTTTGTTTATGTCCTTTATAGATAACAGTAGGAAAAGGGTCTTTAATGAAACGAGATTCGGTGATTCAATTTCTGAAGTTTTCGATTGTTGGACTTTCAAATACAATCGTTTCTTACTTAGTCTACGCGGCACTCCTTTTTATTGGAGTGAACTATATTGTCGCCAATATAGTTTCATATTTTGCTGGTGTCATCAATTCCTTCTATTGGAACAATAAATATGTTTTTGATAATGAGAGATCTGATTTGAGTTCACTTATTTCAAGTTTTTCCAAGCTACTTGCTTCGAGTGCTTTTACTGGATTGATTATCAACAACATCCTTTTGTACTTTTGGGTTAGTGTGCTTGGAATTTCTTCTATTCTTGGTCCACTGCTTAACTTGTTTGTAACTTATCCTCTTAATTATATTTTAAGTAAGTATTGGGCATTTAAGTGATAGGTGCTTGCATGACAAAGATGGACATATTGCCGATTCTCTATCTCGTGGTTCCTTGTTATAACGAGGAGAGCGTTTTGCGGGAAACCTCTAAAAGGCTTTTTGAGAAGTTTTCCACTTTAGTAAAATTGTCTCAGATTAATGCGAACAGTAAGGTTTTGTTAGTTGACGATGGGTCATCCGATAAGACTTGGGAGATCATCGAAAGTCTTCATCAGTCTAATTCCTTATTCTGTGGACTTAAGCTCTCTAGGAATTGTGGCCATCAGAAGGCTTTACTTTCTGGGTTACACAAGGCAGCGGAGTTTGCTGATTTAATAGCATCGATGGACGCTGATTTACAAGATGATATCAATGCGCTTGATGAAATGGTTTCAAGAGCTCGCGAAGGCTATGAAGTTGTATATGGTGTACGAAATGATCGTTCTAGCGATTCCTTTCTAAAACGTTTTACCGCACAGTCTTTTTATCGCTTACAGTCTTCGTTGGGTGTCGATGCTGTTTATAACCATGCTGACTATAGATTGATGTCCAAGCGTGCTGTTCTTGCATTGTCTCAATTCCGTGAGGTTAATCTATTTCTTCGTGGTTTGGTTCCTTTAGTTGGTTTCAAATCTTGCTGCGTGTATTATTCGCGAGGGAAACGGTTTGCCGGCGAATCTAAATACACGCTCGGTAAAATGCTGTCATTTGCTTTTGAAGGTATAACGTCTTTTAGTACTAAACCGATTAGGATAATTACTCTCACCGGTTTAATCATTTCTATTTTTAGTTTATTTGCACTTGTATATCTTTTAATTGGTCATTTTATTGGCGATGTACAAGTTGGCTGGACAAGCATTATTATGTCAATTTGGTGTCTTGGCGGACTTCAACTTTTGGCTTTGGGTGTCATCGGCGAGTACGTTGGAAAGACTTATATGGAGACGAAGCATCGTCCTCGCTATTTTATTGAGGAATTTTTGTCCGATAAGGAGGACAAGGATGCCTAAAGTTAGTGTGTTGATGCCTTGTTTTAATGGTGTTAAGTACATTTTGAAGGCAATTGATTCGGTGTTAAGCCAGTCTTTCCGCGATTTCGAATTATTAATTTTCGATGATCAGTCAACTGATGGAACATTTGAGATTGTTTCCAAGCTTACGGATTCTCGAATTAAGGTATTTAGAAACGCCAGTAATCTCGGTCTTGTTGGAAACTGGAATAATGCCATTGAGAAATCTTCTGGCGAGTATATTCATTTCCTCTTTCAGGATGATATTTTGTTACCCGGGGCTCTTGAGTCTGAGGTTGCAGCACTGGATGCTAATCCAAAGTGCTCCCTCTGCTTCAGCGCTTCATGTGTTATTGACTCGAATGGTGCCATTACAATGAAGAGGAGACCTTTTAAGCGGGATATGGTTTTAAAAGGCTCTGATTTTGCCCGCAAGACATTTCGAACTCATAATATCTATGGAGAGCCTTCTAATGTCATGTTTCGTAGAGATTGCTGGCAAAAGGTTGGACCCTTTAATGATTCTTTGTGTTACTCCCCTGATTGGGAGTATTGGATTCGTCTATCACTTAATAGTGATGTCTGCTATCTAGACTCAATTTATTCCTATTTTAGAGTGTGCAACGAATCTACTACGAACTCACTTTTTAAGGATAAAAAAGAGCAATTGAAACGCGATGAGTTTGATTTTGTGCGAGCAATCTGTTCACTCGATGGTATCAATATATCGTCGGTTGATTTAACCGCTCGTAAATTGTCGCTCTCAATCAGGAACATTGCTAAACGGATTTATTTTTCCGTTCACTGACTTTGGAAGTGATTGAATGAAAGGCATCATCCTCGCCGGCGGGTCCGGCACGCGCCTGTACCCGCTCACGCTCGTGACCTCCAAGCAGCTGCTGCCGGTCTACGACAAGCCCATGATCTACTACCCGCTGTCCACCCTCATGCTGGCGGGCATCCGGGACATCCTGGTCATCTCCACGCCGACCGACCTGCCCAACTTCGAGCGCCTGCTCGGGGACGGCTCGCGCTACGGCGTGAACCTCTCCTACGCAGAGCAGCCGAGTCCGGACGGCCTGGCGCAGGCCTTCACCATCGG
>JAHABQ010000006.1:0-102155 GCA_018376265.1 Collinsella sp. | reverse complement strand
AAGTTTATCGCGAGTTCCGCACGAACAGGAGGCCACTTAATGTGGCCTCCGTCGTGAGCAGGACTGTAGAGCAGGAAACTTTACCCGCGGCCCCCGCCGGGAATAGCAAAAGGGCGGCCCCCTAGGGAGTCGCCCTTGTTGAGCTGCTTATGTGCGGCTGTTACTCGGCGTCGTGGTGACGGCGGGGCTTGCGGCCTCCGTTGTCGCCGGGACGGCGCGGACGGTCGCCGCGCTCGGAGCGCTCGCGACGCGGACGCTCACGACGCTGGAAGTGCTCACCGTCGCCCTCGGAGGCACCCTCGGCGCGAGCCGGGGCCTCGGGCTTGTCGAGACGATCGAGCGAGATCTTGCCGCGATCGTCAACCTCGATAACGACGACCTTGACCTCGTCGCCCACGTTGAGGACGTCCTCGACCTTCTCCACACGACCCTTGGCGACGCGGGAGATATGCAGCAGGCCGTCCTTACCGGGCAGCAGGTTCACGAAGGCGCCGAACGGCTGGATGGAGACCACGCGACCGGTGTACTCCTCGCCCGGCTCGGGAACCTTGATGATGAGCTTGATGCGCTCGACGGCCTGATCGACGGACTCGCCGGTGCCGCCGACAAAGACGGTGCCGTCCTCCTGGATGTCGACCGAAGCTCCGGTCTCGTCCTGGATGCCGCGGATGACCTTGCCGCCGGAACCGATGACGTCGCGGATCTTATCGGTCGGAACCTGGATGGAGACGATACGCGGAGCGGTGCTGCGCGTGGTATGACGCGGCTCAGGGATCACATCGAGCATCTTCTGCAGGATGAAGGCGCGACCCTCCTTGGCCTGCTGCAGGGCGCGGGCCAGGATGTCGAAGGTGAGGCCGGTGGCCTTGTTGTCCATCTGCAGGGCGGTGATGCCCTCGGTGGTGCCGGTGACCTTAAAGTCCATGTCGCCCAGGAAGTCCTCGAGACCCTGAATGTCGGACAGGACCACGGTCTTGCCCTCCTCCTGGATCAGGCCCATGGCGATACCGGAGACCGGGCGCTTAATGGGCACGCCGCCGTCCATAAGGGCGAGCGTGGAGCCGCAGGTCGAAGCCATCGAAGAGGAGCCGTTGGACTCCATGACCTCGGAGACCACGCGGATGGCGTAGGGGAACTCGTTCTCGTCGGGGAGCACCGGAAGCAGAGCGCGCTCGGCCAGGTTGCCGTGACCGATCTCGCGGCGCTTGGGGCTGCCCATGCGGCCGGTCTCGCCGGTGCAGAACGGCGGGAAGTTGTAGTGGTGCATATAGCGCTTGCCCTCGGTGGGCTCGATGGTATCCAGACGCTGGCCCTCGTTGAGCATACCGAGCGACAGGACGGAGAGCACCTGGGTCTGACCACGCTGGAACAGGCCGGAGCCGTGAACGAGCGGCAGGTAGTTGTCCTTCACCATGATGGGACGGATCTCGTCGGCGGCACGGCCGTCGACGCGCTCGCCGGTCTCGACGACCATGGTGCGCATGGCCTTCTTCTCGAGCTTCTTGAGCGCCACGGGAATCTCGCGCTCCCAGGCGGCCTGCTCCTCGTCGGTGAACTCGGCGCGGATGGACTCCTTCAGAGCCTCGACCTTACCGATGCGGGAAAGCTTGTCGGCGTCGCGCAGGGCAGCGGCCATCTCGTCGTAGTGGGCGAAGATGCGCTCCTGGACCTCCTCGACGGGCTGGTCAAGCGGGTACTCCTTCTTGACGATAGCGCCGTTGACCTGCTCCCACTCGGCGACGAACTCGTCCTGAGCCTGGCAGAAGGCAGCGAGGGCCTCCTGGCCAAACTTCATAGCGGCGAGCATGTCGTCCTCGGAGATCTCCTCGGCGCCGGCCTCGACCATCGAGATGAAGTCGGCAGAGCCGCCCAGCTCCAGGTCCAGGTCGGAGTTCTCGCGCTCCTCATAAGTGGGGTTGACGATAAACTCGCCGGTCTCCACGTTGCGGCCGATGCGTACACAGGCAAGCGGACCCTCGAAGGGCACGCCGCCGAGCGTCATAGCCAAAGAGGCGCCCATGACGTTGATGACGTCGAAGGGGTTAACCTGGTCGGCGACGAGCGAGGTGGCGACGATATGCACCTCGTTGCGGAAGCCGTCCGGGAAGCTCGGGCGGATCGGGCGGTCGATCATACGAGCCGTGAGCGTGGCCTTCTCGCTGGGACGGCCCTCGCGCTTGAGGTAGCCACCCGGAATACGGCCGGCAGCGTACATCTTCTCGTTGAAGTCGACGGTCAGCGGGAAGAAGTCGTAATTCTTGCGCTCCTTGGAGACGACCACGGTGTCGAGCATCGTGGTGTCACCCTGCTTGACCAGACAAGCGCCGGTGGCCTGCTTGGCAAGCTCGCCGGACTCGAAGGTGTAGGTCTTGCCGTACAGCTCAAAGGTCTTGGATACGAGTGTCATTGTTCTCCTTCACCCCACAGGCCCCTTGCCTGCGGGCTTCTCATGTGACGCGGGCCCCCTGCCCCCGCCACGCTTCAGAGCGTGATTGTTCACGCTCTTACACAAAAAGAGCGCCCCGCTGCGCAGGACGCTCTTAGCATGTACAAATCCTTACTGGATGTTGTCGCGGATGCCCAGAGCCTTGATGAGCTCACGGTACTCGACGATGTCGTTCTTCTTGATGTAGGAGAGAAGACGACGGCGGCGGCCAACGAGCATAAGCAGGCCACGACGGGTGTGGAAGTCCTTCTGGTGGGACTTCATGTGCTCGGTCAGCTCCTTGATGCGCTCGGACAGGATGGCGACCTGAACCTTGGGGTTGCCGGTGTCGACCGGGGTGTTACCGAACTGGGCAGTCAGCTCCGCCTTGCGCTCTTTGGAAACAGTCATTGTTTCACCTTTCGTTTTACGTCGCCATCGGGCGACTCGATTCGCCTCGGACTGGGAAGCCGCCGGTGGAGCGAGCAACCAAGGTCGAGGTACCAACAGGTCGGTATGTTACCACAAGCAGCCCGCGCCTGCGCATCATCACCGACCCAACATGAATTCCATCGCACGGAGCCGCTGATCGGTGTGCGTGGCGGCCCAAACATGCGAAAGCCCCAGCAAAAAAGCAGCCGTATGCGGATCGATTCGCTCGTCCACAAGGCCATCGAACGTCATAGACATGAGGGCACGCAGCCATGCGACCTCGCCGGTCGACACCAGCTCGGCGCCCGGAACGCTCGACGCGCATGAGCCGCACATGAGGCCGCCCGCCTGAGGCGAAAAATACGACAGCATGGGGTCTCCGCACAGCACGCAAGCCGAGAAATCGGGGCGGTAACCAACGTGCGACAGCAGCTTAAAGACAAAGGCCGCCACGAGCAGGTCCATATGTGCCGAGTCGAGCCCGCTGCCGACAAGTGTGAGCGCCCGCTGCGTGATGGCAAAGGTAAATGGATCCTCGGCATCCTCGAACGAGCACACGCGCGCAACCTCGGCAATCGCGCTGGCGGCACAGGTCGTCTCGTAGTCAGGAGCAGCACCGAGCGGCGCCTCCATAAGCTCCGCCTGAGAAACCACGTCGAGCGAGCGACCATGCGCCAACAGCATATCAACGGTGCAGAAGAGCTCGCAGCGGGCCGCAAGGCGACAGCCAGGCTTACGTGCGCCCTTAGCCACGGCACGCACCTGCCGCCCCCGTTCGTCGAGCATCGTCAAGATCAGGTCGGTTTCCTTGAGCTTCGTCTTATCGAGGACGAGCACCTTTGTGCGATATGTGCGAGAGCCTGCCATGAATGCCGAGGCTTAATCTTCGGCGTTATAGCCAAAGCGGCGGATCTGTGCCTCGTCATCGCGCCAGCCGGCCTTGACCTTCACGTCGAGCTCCAAAAAGACCTGGGTGCCAAAGATGCGCTCAAGATCGCGACGGGCGTCGATGCCGATATGTTTAATCATCTCGCCGCCCTTTCCGATGATGATGCCCTTCTGCCCTTCGCGCTCGACGTAAATCGTGGCGTGCACGCGCAGGACCTTCTTAGTCTGCTCGAGCGCGTCACAGATGACGCCCACGGAGTGAGGGATCTCGTCGCGAGTGCGACGCAGGACCTTCTCGCGCACAAACTCGGCCACGAGGGTTTCGTCGGACGCGTCGGTGCCCATGTCCTCGGGGAACCAGCGCGGGCCCTCGGGCAAAAAGCGAGCGACGGTCTCGATGAACGCATCGACGTTGAAGTTCTTGACCGACGACGTCACGATCTCGTCGTCATATTCCATGAGCTCGTGGGCTGCCTTAAGCTGCTCCATGACCTGTGCGGGGTCGGCCTCATCGGCCTTGGTGAGCACCAGGACCTTCTTGGAACGGGCGTTTTTGACGCGCTCGGCGACCCAGGCGTCTCCCCTGCCGATCGGCTTGGTAGCATCGATCAGAAACGCGACAACGTCTACGTCATTGAGCTCAAACAGGGCGCTCTTATTAAGCTCGGAGCCAAGGCCGTCCTTGGGCTTGTGGATACCCGGCGTGTCAACGAAGACCAGCTGATAGCCGGGACGGTTGACGACGGCGCGCATGCGGCGGCGGGTCGTCTGGGCCACCGGAGAGGTGATGGCGACCTTTTTACCGTAACAGGCGTTGAGCAGCGTGGACTTGCCGGCGTTGGGGCGACCGACCAGGGCCACAAAGCCACTGCGAAAACCGGGTTCCACGTCGCCAAAACCCGCGAGGCTCTCATCCTCGTCACACAGGGCATCGAGTTCCCCGTCGCTCATACCCTCAAACGGGTCGAACTCCTCGACCTCGTCAAACGAATCGGCACCTTCAGCCTCGTCCAGGACCTCGTCATCCAAAACTTCATTGGTAGGCTGCATATTGTCGGACATGGGAATCCCTTTCTAAATAAAGTCGAGCGCGTGGGCAAAGACAAGCAAGCCCACGATCGCGGCGGTAATGGAAAGAACGTATACAGAGGCAGCAGCAATATCCTTCGCGCGCTTGGCCAGCGGATGCAGCTCCTGGGTCGCCAGGTCGACAATCGCCTCCATGGCGGTATTGCACAACTCGCCGTGAATCACCAGGCCGCAGCAGATGATGACCGTAGCCCACTCGGCAATATCGAGCCCCACGATGCAGCCGGCAATGACGGTACACACGCCCGCCACGAGCATGACCTTGATATTGCGCTCGGTCTTGACGGCGGTAACGAAGCCCTCCATGGCGTATGAGAACGACTTTAAAAAGGACGGATGGTCCTTGTTCGATCCGGGAATCATAGACGGCTCCTAGTCGTGGGCATGATTGGTTATGGGGCCGACATGGACCAGCTTGGGGTCCTCGCCGCGCTCAAGCGCCAGGTCGCGCAGGATGGCATCCTCGCGTGCCTCCATGACCTCGGCCTCATCGTCCTCGATATGGTCGTAACCCAGCAGGTGCAACATTCCGTGCACGAGCATCAGTCGGCACTCATCGGCGGGGCTGTTGCCAAAGCCGGGCGCCTGGCGGGCAATGACCTGCGGGGCCAGGATAATATCGCCGAGCTCGAGCGTCTCGTCGGCGGGAATGTCCTCGTCAAAGGCCGAGTCACATTCAAACGAGAGCACGTCGGTCGTGCGATCGATGCCACGCCACTCAAGATTAAGCTCGTGCATCTCGTCCTCATCGACATACGAAAGGGAAATCTCGACCTCACGCTCAACACCCTCGGCGGCAAGCACAACTCCGCAGATGTGCTCCACCTCCTGGGCATCGAGCAGCGTATCGAGCTCGGCATCGTTGCTGATCAATACACTCAACGGGACTCCTTTCGATCGTGTGCGCGCCGCTCGCGCGCATCGTCGTATGCATCATAGGCCTCAACGATACGGCCCACCAGGGCATGGCGCACCACATCGGCGCGCTCCAGGTGAGAAAACGTCACATCGTCGACACGGCCCAAAATCTTCTCAACGTCGGCAAGACCGCCGCGACGACCTACCAGGTCACGCTGGCTCAGGTCGCCGGTAATCACGAACTTGGAATTAAAACCCAGGCGCGTCAGGAACATCTTCATCTGCTCGGGCGTCGTGTTTTGTGCCTCATCGAGCACCACAAAGGCATCACTTAGCGTTCGACCGCGCATGTAGGCGAGCGGTGCGATCTCGATCACACCACGCTCCATAAGCCCATCGGTGCGTTCGCGATCCATCATGTCAAAGAGAGCATCATAGAGCGGGCGCATATACGGGTCGATCTTTTCCTCGAGGGTGCCGGGCAAAAAGCCCAGGTTCTCCCCCGCCTCGACAACCGGGCGCGTCAGGATCAGGCGGCCTACCTCATGGCGCTTGAGCGCGGCGACGGCGAGCGCCATAGCCAGATAGGTTTTACCGGTACCGGCGGGACCGAGGCCAAACGTGATGGTAGAAGAGCGGATGGCATCCACATAGCGCTTTTGACCGAGCGTCTTGGGGCGGATGACGCGACCGCGATACGATAGCAGCACGTCATCGCGCAGCGATGAGGCATCATGCTCGCCGTCGCGCAGAACGGCCAGACAGCGCGAGACATCATCGGCAGAAAGCGTGCGCCCCGCAGCAGCCTCACGAAAGGCATGTTCGAAAAAACGCGCGACCAGCTCAACCTCGTCCGGATCGCCGCTCACGGCAACGCTGTCACCGCGGGCAACCACATGGGCGCGCACCAAGTTCTCGAGTGCACGAAGGACGCCGTCGCCGGCGCCCAAAACGCGCGAGGGGTCGATACCCTCGGGAACGGTAAGTCTAATCTTCGAGGCTTCCATGAACCTCCCTGCGTGCATGGACCAAGCCGGAATCATCGACTCCGATGATAGCAACATCGAGCAGGCACGGGGCTGTGAGTCCACAGGTATCATCGAGCCGGGCATGATGGAACGAGCCGAGCGTCAAATTGTCGCCATACTCGAGCACCGCACGCTCGACCGTGCCCACGCGGCGGCGGGCATCGGCGATCGCAAGCTCCTGTGCGGCGGCGCGCATGCGACGGCTGCGTTCGGCCATGACCTCAGGGGGTACCTGGTCGGGCATGTCGGCGGCGAGGGTGCCGGGGCGCTTGCTATAGCGGAACACGTGCATGCGCGAAAAGCCCACGCGACGGCACAGCGCCAGCGACTCCTCGAACTCCTCGTCCGTCTCGCCAGGAAAACCGACGATGACATCGCACGAAAGAGACGCCTGGGGCAGATTAGCGCGAATCATGCGCACCGTATCCTCAAAGGCCTCGGCACTATAGGGACGACCCATACGATGCAGCGTCGCCGTGCAGCCAGACTGCACGGGAAGGTGCAAAAACGGCGCGATACGCTTCGGATAGCGAGCCATCACCTTGAGCAAGCGCTCGGAAATATCCATGGGCTCCACCGAGGAGATACGCACATGGGCGATCTCGGTGCGCTCCATGATGGCCTGGAGCAGCTCATCGATCTCGACATGTTCATCGGTCGCGCTCTTGCCGTCATAGGCGCCCAGATTCACGCCGGTCAGCACGACCTCGGGCACGCCGGCCTCCTGAGCTTCACGCACCTGTTCGAGCACGGACTCAACGGGCACGGAACGCTCGGGGCCGCGGGCCTTCCACACGATGCAATAGGTACAGCGGTGGTTGCAGCCATCCTGGATCTTCACGCCCAGCCGCGAACGACCGAGCGCATCGACCACGTCGCCATCGCTGCAGGCGGGCACGCTATCGGATTCGACGCCCAGCACCTCGCAGACGCGTTCGGCGACGTCAATCTTGGACGGTTCGGCGATCACGCGATCGGAAAGCTCCAGCAGCTCCTCGGGATGCAGGTTGACGACGCAGCCGGTTACGACCACGTAAGGCTCGCCGGGATAGGCCAGGGCGTGACGGACGGCCTTGCGGGTCTTGGCCTCGGCCTCCCCCGTCACGGCACAGGTATTGATAACGATCAGTTCGGCGTCCCGGGGCTCCACCATCGCAAAGCCCAGGCGCATAAGATCGGCAGTGATACGGTCGGACTCAACCCGGTTGACACGACAACCGAGGTTGACGACGGAAATATGGGGTGCGAGCACACGGGCTCCTTAATCGAGGATGTCGTCGAGGGCACTCTTGATACGGTCGGTCACCGACTTCTTACCGGATGCGACGTCATCGCCCATCTCGTCGGCAAAGGCGCGAAGCAGCTCGCGCTGCTTGTTGGAGAGATTGGTGGGAACGACCACGCGCAGCTGCACAATCAGACGACCGCGCGAGCCGCCACCGCCGATACGCGGCATGCCGTAGTTGTTGACGCTCACGGTGTCACCGTACTGTGTGCCGGCGGGAACCGTCACTTTAACGACCTCGTCAGGCATAATGCCCTCGACCTCAATCTCGCAACCGAGCGCGGCCTGCGCAATCGAGATATCGCTCACCAGATAGAGGTCATCGCCATTACGCTTAAAACGCTCGTGGTCGGCGACACGCACGTTGACGATCAGGTCGCCCGACGGCTCGCCACGAAGGCCGGCCTCGCCAAAACCACTCACGCGCAGCTGGCGACCGGTCGAAACACCGGCGGGAATATCGATGTCAATCTTTTCGTGTGAAGGCGTGCGGCCCTGGCCGTCACAGGTCTCGCAGGGATGATCGATGACCGTGCCTTCGCCGTGGCAGTCGGGACAGGGCGAAGAGGACTGAACCTGGCCCAAAAACGATCGCTGAACCGTCGTGACATAGCCCGTGCCGTGGCAGCGGCCGCACTGCTTTTCCTGTGCGCCCTCTGCCCTACCGGTGCCGTTGCAGTCCTCGCAAGGAGCAAGGCGGTCATAGCTGATCGTCTTTTTGCAGCCGAGCGCCGCCTCCTCGAGCGTCACCGAAAGCGAGATGGCCATATCACGTCCGCGACGACGCTCACGACGGCTGCGGGCGCCACCGCCGGCACCGCCGCCAAAGAACGACGAGAACAAGTCGTCCATGCCCATGCCACCAAAGATATCGTTGATATCGACGTAGCCCGAACCACCAGGGCCGTCGACAGTGCCGTAACGGTCGTAGTAAGCACGCTTCTGCTCATCGGAAAGAACGGAATAGGCCTCGTTGAGCTCCTTGAACTTGGCCTCGGCCTCGGGGTCGTCCGAAACATCCGGATGTACGGTACGGGCCTTCTTTAGAAACGCACGCTTAATCGTCCGCGCGTCGGCATCCCTGTCGACGCCAAGCACCTCGTAGTAATCCCTATTTTCCGACACAACCGAATCCTTCCGACTTTCATTATTGTCACAGTGCGTCCTATACCCAAGCAGGGCCGACCGCAAACAGAGGGTTTGATGTTATTGCATTTGGTACGGCGAAAGCATGGCCCGTTGCGAGCAGCTCGCGAACCAAACCGACACGAGCGCGAACATGAAGCCATTGGCAAAACCGTTGGCAAACTGCATCGCGCCGCGCTTCCACCACAGCAGGCTGCGGTGCAGCACGCCGTCCGAGAGCACCATGAACAGGCCCATGGCAAACGGAATAAAGCACATCACGGCAAAGGCCGAGAACACGCCCGAGATGGCCGATAGCACCAAAAACGGCGCCACGATGCCCATCAGGTAAAAACCGGTACGGGCCTTGCCTTCCAGGCGCTCGGCCTCAACATGGGCGCGACCGACCAGATCACCGCCAGAGGCGCCGTTGGTGCCGGCGTGACCCATGCCGCCAATACGGACCTCGTCGCCATCGTGCGTGCCGGCGGGAAACTCAATCGTCTGCTCGGAGGTCACACGGGTCCGCCCGCTGCCGCCGCAATCGGGACAGGGGTCGGCGACGACCTTACCGGAGCCACCGCACTCAGGGCAGACCGACTGGAACGTGCCGGCACCAAACAGAAAGGACAGGTCGACATCGATGTGACCGCGACCGCCGCAGCTCGGACAGGTATGTGCATGCTCGGACGAAACAGAGCCCGAACCACCGCAGTGACCACAGGTATCGAAGCGCGTATAGCGGACGGTCTTGCGGGCACCGCCCTTGGCCTCCTTGGCGTCGAGTTTGATATCGACGACCACATTGGCGCCGTTCTCGGGATTGTAAGCAGCCTGCCCACGACGCTGCTGGCCCCAAGCGCCGCCAAAGGGAAAACCGCCCTCAAAGGGATTGCCATAGCCTGTGTTGCCGGCGTAGCCGCCACCATAGGGCGAAGCCGTAGGAGCACCGGCAAAGGGATTGCCCGAGCGCATGGCGTCGTAGCGCGCACGTTTTTGCTCATCCGAAAGCACGGCGTAGGCCTCGGAAACCTCTTTAAACTTTTCCTCGGCATCCGGCTCTTTGTTGACGTCCGGATGGAGCTTGCGGGCCTTTTGCTGAAAGGCCTTTTGAATATCACGCGAGGTGGCGTCCTTGGAGACACCCAGAATCTCGTAGTAATCTTTTTCGTTCATCGTCGCCATGCGCGGCAACCTCCTGCTCACAGCAGCGTATATATTCCGGTAATTCTACCCGAGCGGCCTAAGCTAGATCCCAAAACAGCTCGAACAGAACATTTCCATCGAGCCAGCCCAAGTGTGTCGGCGCCAGACGAGCTCGAACATAGCCCGCGACGACATCTGCCGAAGTGAAAGGTCCCTCATGGACCCCGAGCGTCTCGGGCACCCAAGTGGCAAGACCCAATTCGAGCGCGCGATCGCAGACAGCTGCCAGCTCATCGGCCGGGATGACGCAAGCTGCACGAACCAACAGGTCGGACGCAACACCGCCCGTCATGCGACAAGACAGCATCAGGTCTTCAGCCGCAGCCTCACGCTGCGACAGATATTCGGCCTCAAACGCCGTCGCGTCATCGTCACGTTGCACCAGACGCACGCGGTACGAATCGCCTCGAGAAGACACGCCGGGGAACAAACCTGCAAGACGGTCGAAATCCTCGGCGTCGAGCATGCCCGCGGCGGAACGACCCAGGCCCAAATAGCCCTGGCCGGTCCAGTAGGCAATGTTATGGGCGCACTCATGTCCGTCGAGCGCATAGCTTGCCACCTCATACGGGTGATAGCCGGCCGCACCCAGACGCTCACGCGCCACATCCATGCACGAAGCTTGAAAATCCTCGTCGGGCTCGACCGACTCGTCGCGGCACGCCATGCGATAAAGGGGAGTCCCCTCCTCAAGCGTGAGCGGGTAGACCGACACATGATGCGGAGCCGCCGCCAGCACGCCATCGAGCGTGCGCTTCCAACTCGCTGCGGTCTGCCCGGGAAGTCCGCACATAAGGTCGCACGACACGTCAAGCCCAGAGTTCTTGACCGTCGCGATGGCGGCAAACGCCCGATCGGCATCGTGAATACGGCCGATGGCGGTAAGTTCGGTGTTATCGAGCGTTTGCACGCCCAGAGAAATGCGTGTGACACCAACCTTGGCAAGCGCAGCGGCAAGCTCGGCGGTCAGCGATTCGGGATTGGCCTCGCAGGTAAACTCAACGGGGGCACACGACGCACGAATACGCCGCGCCAGCTCCACCAAGCGCTCCCCCGCCAGCGACGGCGTACCGCCGCCAACATAGACGGTGCGGATCTGGTCAAAGGCCCCAGCTTTGCCAAAAGCATCGAGGCGCGCGAACAACTGCTCAAAATAGGCATCGAGCGCAGCGCTCAGGTCGCACGGAGCAAAACTGCGCGAGTCAAAGTCGCAGTACCGGCACTTTTGGGCGCAAAACGGCACGTGCACGTACAGCGCGGTAACGGCCACTATTAGGCCCCCAGCGGATGAGCAGGCACCGACTTGCCAGCGGCAAGGGCGGCCTCGCAGGCCACCACATCGCGCTCGATCTCATCGACCAGCGCCATAAACTCCTCGTAAGTGGAACAGCGCACCACATGGGCACGCCAAGCGGCGGCATGGGGCATGCCTTTTAAGTACCAGCTTGCGTACGTGCGGGCACGCGACATGAGCGGTAAGAGTTCATGCGTCAGCGTAAGGTGCTCACGCAGGGCGTCCAGGCGCTCGACGGAGCTGCGTGCCGGCACCGGTATGCCATCGAGTGCAAGGGCGCGAGCATCGCCGAACACCCAGGGATTACCATAGATGCCGCGCGCGATAAACACCGCGCTGGCACCAGAACTGCGCAGATGCTCCGCGGCATCCTCGGCGCAGAACACATCGCCCGAACCAATCACGGGAATCTCGACGGCATCTGCGACCTCATCGACGACAGACCAATCGGCCTGCCCCGTATAGAGCTGCGTGGCACAACGACCGTGCACGGCAACTGCGGAGGCGCCCGCCCCTTCGAGCATCTGGGCAAACGTTGCGGCGTTGCGGTCCTCGGCATAAAAACCCTTGCGGATCTTCACGGTCACGGGAACATGAGCCGCGCCCACAGCTGCCTCAACAATCTTCTCGGCCAGATCGGGTGTGCGCATAAGCGCCGAGCCCTCGCCCTTGGTAACGACCTTGCGGGCGGGGCATGCCATATTGATATCGATGAGCGACAGACGATCGCCCACACGATCCTCGACGGCGGCGACGGCGCTCGCAAACTGCTCGGGCTTGGAGCCAAAGAGCTGCACGCAAATCTGCTGCTCCTCGTCGGCCGGCAGCACCAGGCGCCACGTTTTGTTGCTAGCATAGGCAAGGCCCGCCACGCTCACCATCTCGCTATAGGCGAGATTGGCACCGCGGCGACGGCACATGATGCGGTAGGCGGGGTCGGTCACGCCCGCCATGGGAGCCATAAGGAACGGCTGCTCGGCATAGGCGCCCAGCAGCCGCAGACTATATTCGGAAAGCGCCATAGACCTACTCGTCCACCTTGAGGATCGCCATAAAGGCCTCCTGCGGAACCTCGACAGAACCGATGGCCTTCATGCGTTTCTTGCCCTCTTTCTGCTTCTCGAGCAGTTTGCGCTTACGCGAGATATCGCCGCCGTAGCACTTGGCAAGCACGTCCTTGCGACGCGCCTTGACGGTGGAGCGGGCAATGATCTTGTTGCCGATAGCACCCTGGATGGGAACCTCGAACAGCTGACGCGGAATGATTTCCTTGAGCTTGTCGCATAGACCGCGGGCAAGACCGTAGGCCTTGTCCTTGTGGACGATAAACGACAGCGCGTCCACCTCGTCGCCCGAAAGCAAGATATCGAGCTTCACGAGCTCGGAGGGACGATACTCGTTGAACTCGTAGTCGAGCGAGGCATAGCCCTTGGTTCGGCTCTTGAGCTGGTCAAAGAAATCCAAGATGAGCTCGGCAAGCGGCATATCGAAGCGCATCTCGACCGACTTGCTCGTGAGATGGATCATGTCGGTAGTAATGCCGCGGTGCTCGATAGCGAGCTGCATGACGGCACCCGTATACTCGGGCGGGCAGATAATCTTGGCCTTGAGGTAGGGCTCCTCAATGCGCTCGATGCGCGTAGCCTCGGGCAGATCCTGCGGGCTGCGGACATCAATCATCTCGCCGTCAGTCTTATAGACGTGATAGTCGACCGATGGACTCGTGGCAATGAGGTCAAGATTGAACTCGCGCTCCAGGCGTTCCTTGACGACTTCCATGTGCAGCAGGCCCAAGAAGCCCACGCGGAAGCCAAAGCCGAGCGCCACCGAGGTCTCGGGCTCCCACACCAACGACGGGTCGTTGACGTGCAGCTTATCGAGCGCGTCACGCAGGTTCTCGTAGTCCTTGTTATCGATCGGGAACAGGCCCGTATAGACCATGGGCTTGGCCTCGCGGTAACCGGGAAGCGGCTCGGGGCAGGGATTCGACGCCCACGTGAGGGTATCGCCCACGCGAACGGCCTCGGGGTCCTTCAGGCCCGTGACCACGTAGCCCACCTCGCCGACCGTCAGCGCATCGACCGGGGTCTCGGCGGGACGCTTGACGCCCACGCCATCGACCAAAAAGTCGCCCTTTGCCTGCATCATGCGCAGGGTATCGCCCTTTTTGATGGAGCCGTCAAAGATGCGCACCGTGGCGACGACGCCACGATACTCGTCGAAGTACGAATCCAGGATGAGTGCCTTGAGCGGCGCGTTCGCATCGCCCTTGGGCGGAGAGATCAAAAAGACAATGGACTCCAGCAGATCGTGGATGCCCTCGCCGGTCTTGCCCGAGACACACACGGCATCATCGGCAGGAATCGCCAGGTCATCCTCGATCTCGGTCTTAACCTCGTCGGGATGAGCCGAGGGCAGGTCGATCTTGTTGATGGCCGGCACAATGTCCAGATTGGCGTTCATGGCAAGCGTCGCGTTGGAGACGGTCTGTGCCTCGACGCCCTGTGTGGCGTCGACAACGAGCACCGCGCCCTCACAGGCTGCCAGCGAGCGCGAGACCTCATAGGTAAAGTCCACGTGGCCCGGCGTATCGATCAGATTGAACTGATACGTCTCGCCATCGTCGGCGTCATAGGACACGCGAACGGCATTGGACTTGATCGTGATGCCGCGCTCGCGCTCGATATCCATGGTGTCGAGCAGCTGCGACTCCATGTCGCGTTCGTCGACGGTATGGGTGAGCTCGAGGATGCGATCGCTGATCGTGGACTTGCCATGGTCGATGTGCGCAACGATTGAGAAGTTGCGGATGTGGGAAATGTCAATTGAAGTATTCATGCGGACTATCTTACCCGAGCGGTACAAAAAATGGAGCCTGTTCCATAAAACAGGCTCCATTTATGCGCGTAATCTGTGTGGTGTGAAATTTACAACTTAGGCGTTGATGCTGTTCACGAGCTTGGCAAGACCGGACTTGCGGTTGGAAGCCTGGTTCTTGTGGATAACATGCTTGGCGGCAGCCATGTCGAGACGCTTGGTGACGGTCTTGAGGGCAGCCTGGGCCTTCTCGGCGTCGCCCTCGGCGACGGCGGACTGGACGTGCTTGGTCAGCGTCTTGAGCTCGGACTTGACAGCCTTGTTACGCATGCGAGCTGCCTCATTGGTGCGGATACGCTTCTTCTGAGACTTGATGTTTGCCACTTCTGGAGTTCCTTTCGAGTTCCTTGCAAAAAATGTATGACACCTCTGAGACACGGTGAGGTCATGCAAGCGCCTACTATAGCACGCTCCCCCTCAAAGGGATAGAACGAATTTGTCAAATAGGCAGGTATCATCACGATTTTCTCAAGATGTTCGTAATCCAGAGCAAAAGCGCGGTCTGAGAATCGGCCGAACCCTTGAGCGCGAGCTCCACATCAACGGCACCCTCGAGCGCTGCGACGAGCTCTGCCATCGAAAAGCGACGTGCCCAGGTCAGGTGATTCTTGACCTGCCAGGACTGGAGTTTGAGCGTTGCGGCCAGCTCACGACCCTGTCCGCGCGCATCGAGCGCCTTGGCAACGATAAGCTCGCGAATGCGGCCGCAGAGCAATGTGTACGTCCACACGTAGCTCTTGGCGGGCATTAGATTGAAGAGCTCGAGCGAACGGCGCATGTCACGGGCCGAGATCGCATTGAGAAAGTCCCAGGGTTGAACCTCGGCCGTTCGTACAATCCAGCGCTCAACGTCGGCAAGCTCAATCTGGGGCGCCTCGACCATCTGGGCAAGCTTAGCCAAGTCGTTATCGAGCATGCGAGTGTTTTCACCCGAACGCGAAACGAGCTCCTCGGCGGCCGCCGTCGAGATCGACTTGCCGTGCTGCGTCGCCATCTGTTGCACGCGGCGCGGTAACTCCCAGCGCTTGGTGCCGGAGCAATCGATCACGGCCTTCTTGTCGATTTTGGCGATCGCCTTATACAGGCGCGTGTTCTTGGCAAGCGAGTCGGCGATGATGAGGCAGACCGTCGTGGGGCTGGGACTCGCCAGATAGTCGACAAGCGACTCCGAGACCGCCTTAGCGAGCTTTGAGCAGCCATCAAGGATTACCAAGCGAAACTCGCTGCCCATCGGAAAGGTGTTAAGCGATCCGATAATGGACTCGATATCGGGGTCCTTGGTCATGTCGCGCTCGTCGAGGTTGAACTCGACCATTCCCGACTTTTCCAGACGCGCCTTCATACGCGAGACGGCGTGATCGCGCTTGACGCCGTCGGTACCGACGATCAGATATGCCGGCAGCAGACCGGTTTCGGACATTACGCTCCCCTCCCGCAGGCCTTCGTATTCGTTCCGTGCCATTCTAGCCCAGGGGCCCACCACACGCCATCGACGTCGTCACGGTCGCTGGCATCGCATCGCAAAGCCCTTTGCGGTCGGGCTGATGGTGATATCACCATGTTCGATGGTGCATGCGAACGCACCGCCCGCTTCCTGAACGGCATCGATGCAGGCATCCGACGGATGACCGTATCGATTCCCCTTGCCGGCGCTCGCGAGGGAAAGCTCGGGTCTCAGGACATCCAGCAACTCACCATCGACTGAAACCTTGGAGCCGTGATGCCCAAGTTTAAGGACATCGATATCCCCCACCTCCTGCACGAATTCCCGTTCTTGGTCGAGCTCGGCATCACCAGTGAGGAGCATACGCAGGCTCTTGCCTTCCTGAACATAAGAGAGTAGCAGGACAAGCGAGTCCTCATTTCCCTCGCCATCTACGGACTCGAACGGCCACATCACGCGGGCACAAAATGAGCCGATGTCGACCGTATCCCCACGGCGCACCTGCCGATACTCAACGCCAGGTCGATTCAATACCTCGGCAGGAGCATCCTCCAACGCATCCGCCGCCACGGCAATCGTTCCGACCGAAAACTGTTCGAGCACGGCAGGTAGACCACCCCAGTGATCCTCATCCCAATGCGTCACAAAGACGGCATCGATATGGTGCACGTTATTGCGAACCAACGCCGCTACCACGCGCTCATCGAGCCCGCAGTCGACGAGTGCTAATGCGTCGCCCTGGCGGATAAGAATCGCATCCGCCTGGCCCACATCGAGCACCGTCACCGAAGGCGGAGCGAATCGATCCCAGTAGACGTACGGAATCGCAGCCAAGAGCACCAGGCATGAAAGCCCCACCGCCATAGGACGTGCACGGGGACGCGGCCACCAGACCAACAGAACCGCCAGCAAACACGGCACTAGGTAAATCCACATGCTATCGGGCGGCACACTCACAGATACACCAGGCACGGCGGCAAACAGTTGCTCGAAGAACAGTGCGCAACGGGCGGCAACCATGGGCACAACGAGCGCCCAAATCCGCAACGGTTCCACGAGCGAAAAGGGAACCAGCACGATCGACACAGCAAGCAGTACGCTCACCACCGGACCGATGACTGCATTTGCCAGCGGAGCAATGAGCGAGAACGTACCGAAGGCAGGAATGGTAATGGGAAGTGTTGCCAGTTGCGAGCACAGCGTGACGGAAAGTATGTTGGCAACGCCCGATGGCACACCCAGCTCACCCAAAGCGTAGGTCGCATAGGGGCAAAAGCACAGAATGGCTAAGACGCTGGCACACGAGAGCTGAAAGCCCATCTCGAACAGCACCGTCGGCCGCAGTAGCACAAAGATGGACATGGTTACGAAGAGTGCCGATGCGCCGTGCCGGCGACGCCCCGCGCCGTTTACGACAAGCGTCGCGAACACCATGCAGCACGCGCGCACGGCCGAGGGAGACGCGCCCGTAAAGGCAGTGTAGCCCACAAGCGCCATCGCCAATATCGCCCGCTGAACACCACGTGAGCAGCGAGTCTTTTGCAATACACCCTCGATTACAAATCCCACGATAGCCAAATGGCTGCCCGAGACGGCGATAAGATGCGCCGTTCCCGTTACCGAAAACCAGTCGCCCGCCGGCTGGGCGCGCAGTTCGGCCGAACGACCGCAGACGACACCGGCTATGAGTGCACGCGCCGGGTCGGTCGCAGGCGCGATGGACGCAAGCAGCCCATTTCGCAGCCGAAGCAGCGGTCCCGGAGAGCCCTCATCGGCCGACACAATCCGAACGACTTTAACCTTGCGCACCTCGCCTCGGAGCACGCGCGATCGTCCATACGCATCGTTCTCAAAACGTGAAACGCGACCGATAACACGCACGTACGCCCCGACCTTGAGCTCGCGGTCGCACGATAGGCGAACCGTTGCCAAGTTCTTACCGTCCGCGCGTGCCTCGCAGGTATAGGAATACACGTCGTCGTTTATGGATGGATCGCCCTGCACGATAAACTCGAGGCCGCTTGCCGCTCGACCGTCGAGCGCCTTCGAGGCGCTGAGCGCACCCACAGCCCACCACGCCGAGACGACCGCTCCCGCCACGAGACCGACGGACGCGGCATACAACCACCGCTTCAAAGGGGCAAGCCGCGCACAAGATTGAGCCAGCACAACGAATACCGTCGTCGCAACGGGAATAGCCCATAGCAGCCCGACCGCCGGCGCCTGCTCCCTCAGCAGCGCATCAGCGGCCACGTTGAGCACCGAGGCGCAGCTCATGCACATGCCGGCACACAGGGCCATCGTCCACGGCATCAGGGGCCGCGGAGGCATCACATGCTCGCGCTCGGTCGCACTCATACGCAGATGCAATCTTTGATTTTGGCAAGCTTCTTCTCGCCGATTCCCGATACACGCATCAGATCGTCAACCGAGGCAAAAGCACCGTTCTTTGTCCGCTCATCGATAATCGACTGTGCCATGGAGGGACCGATGCCCGAGAGCGTCTGCAGTTCTGCCGCGCTTGCCGTATTGATATTTACTAGGCCTGTTGCGCCACTCACGCCCGATGATGCGAAAGCCCCACCATCAACACCGGCTTCCGCAATGGACGTCTGCTGCTCCCCTACCGTTGGAACGTGAATCTTCTGTCCATCGACGACCTTAGATGCCCGATTGAGCCCCGTAACGTCTGCCTCAGGCGCCAGCCCGCCGGCGGCATCAATCGCCTGAGCCACCCGCGCGCCGTCTTTGAGCCTGTATACACCGGGCGACACAACAGCGCCATCAACATCGACATAGACTTCTGCCGCGGCAGACGCCTTAGACGAAGAGCCTTCGGATGTCTTTCCGCTCGAGGCATCGCCGGATCCCGGCTCCACCAACGAGTCTGAACCGTCAGTGCGCTCAAACGACACGCCGCCGGCACCGTCGCCAAGGTTCGCCATCGCCAAGCCGCTCGCCATCGCAATGACGACCAGTATCGCCACGACCACCGCCTTATGACCGAACAGCTTGTCCGCCAAGCGGTCCATCTTTTTGACCCGTTCGTGTTGTTCGCGCTGCGCCATAGCAAAACCTCCCAACACCATCGTGTCAGGAAAGGAACTCCGCAACAGCTACGCTCCAAAACCGGTTTTAGCGGTCAAACCAAAAACCGACCAAAACCTTGCACAAATCTGTCCATTTATTCAGGCACACGTCAGCAAATGAACACTTAGCCGCAAAATGCCCAGATAGCAAAAGACCGACGATGCAGGCGCATCGTCGGTCTATGCACAAATTTACTCGTGATCTTGGTAAATCTCACGCGGAGCAAGCTCCGAATGTTTGCGTTTTAAGGTCTTGGGGGCCTTATACGTGTTGCTCTCGAAGTCGATGTACTCGGTCTGTTTGAGCAGGCGCTCGATCATCTCCTCGTGATCGAACAACTCCCAGGCCTCATGCACGGCATCGAGTTTAGCGTGCGTCTCGGGACGGCGCGGCATAAATAGCGTGCAGCAGTCGGGAGCGGCCTCAGTCGAGATATCGAACGTGCCGATCTCCTCGGCGCGCGCGATGATCTCCTGCTTGTCCGAACCGATGAGAGGACGGAACACGGGGATCTTCACGGCCTCGTTGACGGCCATGATGTTCTCAAGCGTTTGGGAGGCAACCTGCCCAAGTGATTCGCCCGTAACGATAGCCTTGGCACCCTCGATGTGTGCAATGCGCTCGGCAACCGAATACATAATGCGGCGATACATAATCACGCGCAGGTTGCTGGGACAGGTGACCGAAATCTCACGCTGGCAGTCGCCAAACGGCACCACGTACAGGCGGCCGATCTGGACACCCGGCTCAAGCGCACGGATGATGTCCTGCACCAAATACTCGCTCGTATCGGGCGTCTGCGGACGACCGGAGAAATGTACCGGCACGCACACCGCGCCGCGACGCGCGAGCATCCAGGTCGCCACCGGAGAATCGATACCCGACGACAACAGCGTCACGACCTTGCCGGCAGAACCCACCGGCAGACCGCCCACGCCACGCTCGGAGCGCGCATACACGTAGACGCTACCCTGGACCACCAGTACGTGCACCATCGCATCGGGGTCGTGCATTTGAACCTTTTTATCGGGGAAGGCCTCGCACAGTACCTCGCCCACCTGACGATTGATATCAATCGAGGTGAGCTCATAGTCGGTATTGGAGCGCTTGGCGTGCACCTTAAACGAATCGAAAGGACCAAACTCGCGCAGCGCCTTGACGGCGGCGGCACAGTACTCCTGCGGGTCGCGGTTAGTGTGATACGCCAAAGACACACGAGCAACGCCGGGAACGGTGCGAATGACACGCGCCGCCTCATCGGCCTGATGCTCGTTAAAGGTCACGAGGATATAACCGGAAATTCGAGACACGGCATTCACGGAAAAGGCGGCCAAGGCCGCCTTGATGTTATCCATGAGGATATGCTCAAAATGTGCGCGGTTCTTACCCTTCAGTCCAACCTCGTGATAGTGGACCAGGCAGACGCGAGCCGCCATTTAGGCTTCAGCAACCTTGTGGCCGAGCGCCTTCTCGTAACGGGCCTCGTCGTAAGAGATGTCGCCGTCGACAATCTCGTCCATAGCCATCGAGATGGTATCGGCACCGGAAAGCCCGATGGTGATGTCATCGACATCCTGGACGGCAAGCACGCGGTTGTGCTGGCCACGCAGCATGCTATTGATGTCGCAGGCGCGCTTGGAGGCAAGCGAAGCGAGCAGGAAGCGGTTGTGATCGGTCTTCTCCAGAAGATCGTCAATGCAAGGCTTTACAACGGACACGGACCTCAGTTCCTTTCATGCATATCGAGAACGCGAACGAGTTCATCGGTCGCGCGGTCGAGATCGTCATTAACCACGACGTCGTCGTAGCGGTCGGCAAGGGCAAGCTCATCGGCGGCGTTTGCCATACGCAGCTCAATCGTCTCGGGCGTCTCGGTACCGCGACCGACTAGACGCTCGCGGAGCACCTCAAGCGAAGGCGGCTTGATAAAGATCAGCACGGCCTCGGGGAAACGCTCCTTCACCTGCAGGGCGCCCTGGACATCGATCTCCAAAATCAGAGACGCGCCCGAGGCGAGCTTGGATGTGACCTCGCTCACCAACGTGCCGTAGCAGTTACCGTGGACCTCGGCCCACTCAACAAACTCGCCGTTTGCCACGCGGCGGTCGAACTCCTCGCGCGTCAGAAAAAAGTAGTTGACGCCGTCGACCTCACCTTTGCGTGGTGCTCGCGTGGTAGCCGAAACCGTCAGGCCCAGGTTCGAGCGGCGCTCGCGCACACGAGTGACGAGCGTACCCTTGCCTGCGCCTGACGGTCCAGAAATCACAAAGAGCTTGGAATCCTGAGCGCTCACTTATTTGGTCAGCTGCTCGAGGAGCTGCTCGCGCTGACGGACGCCGAGGCCCTGGACGCGACGGGTAGCGGAGATACCGAGCTCCTCCATGATCTTGGCGGCCTTGGCCTTGCCATAACCAGGGAGAGACTCGATGAGGGTGGAAACCTTCATGCGGGAAGCGATGGGGTCATCGGAGTTGAGCACGGACTCAAGGGACTTCTCGCCCTTCTTGATCTGCTCGCGAAGCTCAGCGCGGGCGTGACGTGCGGCAGCAGCCTTCTCAAGAGCCTGCTTGCGCTGCTCATCGGTAAGCTGAGGGAGTGCCATTCGTACCTCCAAGTAGTTGGGTTATATCTGATTCAATAATTGGCATTTTAGCACGTAGAACGTACAAAATGCCCAATCGCGGCTCCATAGGTTAGACGATACCCGCAAAAAGTGCAATATACTGCGCCCAAAGTTAAGCCCCTGACCTGCGATTCCACACAAAGGATGGGAAAGTTTACGCAGGCACAGGGGCTATTTTGTGCTAATGAAACCCAAAAGTGGTGACTTAGGGGAATCTTTTACGCGACGTTTTCGACCAGCTCAGCGACGATGGCGTCAAAGGCGGCAACCGGATCGTCGGCACCGGTGATGGGACGGCCCACCACAATGTGGCTTGCGCCACGCTCGATAGCCTGGGAAGGCGTCGCCACGCGGGACTGGTCACCTAAGGCGGCACCCACCGGACGCACACCCGGAGTCACGATCAGGGCATCAGGGCCCAGCAGCTCACGCATGTCGTGAGCCTCCATCGGCGAGCACACGATGCCATCGATGCCGTTGGCCTGAGCGAGCTTTGCCAGGCGGGCGGCTTCCTCGGCCACGGGCGACTCGACGCCGATCTCGCTCAAGGCATCCTGATTCATGCTCGTGAGCACGGTGATGGCGACGAGCTTGGCGCGGTCCTCGCGCGCCTCCTCGGCACCCTCGCGGCAGGCAGCGAGCATGGCGCCCGAACCCAAGCCGTGAACCGAGAGCAGGTCGGCACCGGCAAGCGAGGCCGAACGGGCGGCACCGCGAACCTGATGCGGAATATCATGGAACTTAAGGTCAAGGAAGACCTTAAAGCCCAGGTCCTTAAAGGTCTTGACGATCTCGGGGCCCTCAGCGTAATAGAGCGTCATGCCAACCTTGAGCCAGGCGGCATGGCCCGAAAGCTCGTGGGCGAGCTCGAGCGAACGTTCACGATCGCAGTCGAGGGCGACGATTACGCGGTCGCGGGCATCGGTCTCTAGCATTCGAAAGCACCTACCAGCTCGTTGATGTCCTTTACGCCCTGGGACTCGGCCCAGGCCTCGAGCTCATGCGCGATCTTGAGCGAAGCGCACGGATCGACGAAGTTGGCCATGCCGACCGACACGCAGGTGGCACCGGCCAGGATAAACTCAGCCGCATCCTCGCCCGTCATGACACCGCCGACACCGTTGATGGGGATATCGACGGCCTGGGCAACCTCCCAGACCATGCGCACGGCGATGTGGTGGCACAGCGGGCCCGAAAGGCCGCCCTTGGGCTTGGCCACGCGGGACTTGCGGGTATGGACGTCGATGGCCATGCCCTGGATGGAGTTGATGACTGAAAGACCGTCGGCACCGGCAGCCTCGAGGGCCTTGGCAATCTCGGCAACGTTGACCGGAGCCATCTTTACGAACAGCGGCTTATCGGTCACCTTGCGGCAGGCAGCCATAACGGAAGAGGCGCCCTCGGGCGTGGAGCCCATGGCGGCACCGCCGGCGGCGATATTGGGGCAGCTCACGTTGATCTCGTAGCCGGCAGCCCAGGGGCACAGCTCGACATACATCTCGAGTGCGCGGACAAACTCGTCAACGGAGTGGCCGGCAACCTGACAGATGACCTGGCAGCCGTCCTTGGAGAGCTGCTCGAGCCACGGACCGGACTCGCGAGCAAAGGCGGCCACGCCGGGGTTCTGAAGGCCCACGGAGTTGATCATACCGCCGGGGATCTCGGCCATGCGGGGCGCGGGGTTACCGGGCCAGGGCTCGGCTGCGCAACCCTTGGTGGTGATGGCGCCCAGTTGGGAAACATCAAAGAAGTTCTGGAACTGCCAACCGTAGCCAAAGGTACCGGCTGCGGTGTTGATGGGGTTTTGCATCTTGACGCCGCCGAAATCGACGGCCATGTTCACGGTACCCACTAGAAGACCACCACCTTGGAAGCATCGAACACGGGGCCGCACATGCAAGCGCCCTTCATACCGTCGACCGTCTCGACATTGCAGGTGTTGCAGGCGCCAAAGCCACAGCTCATCATGCGCTCAAGCGACACCTCGCAGTACGCACCGGCCTCGGCGGCAGCGGCGGCGACTTTCTTCATCATGACAGCGGGGCCGCAGCTGGCCACATAGTCGTAGCCGCCCTCGCCGAGCAGCTCGGCTGCCGGGTCGGTGCAAAAACCGTGCGTGCCCAGCGTGCCATCATCGGTGCAAACGTTGACCGTGGCGCCCAGCGCGCGGAACTCATCGACACCCACGGCCTTGGACGCGGTGCCAAAGCCCAGGCACACGTCGACGGCCACACCCTGCTCGGAAAGCTTGTCGGCAAGGCACAGCACGGGCGGAACACCGATGCCACCGGCGACGAGCAGGGCCTTCCTGGTGCCCTCGGGTACCATCCAGCCACGGCCACCGGGGCCCAGCAGGTTAGAGGTGGAGCCAGGGCCCATCTGGGACAAACGACGGGTATCGTCGCCCACGACGGCGTACCACAGCTCGACGGTGCCGGCCTCGGCGTCGGCGCGGTAGTAGCTCAGGGGCACGCGAAGCAGCGAGGACGCATCGCCGGGTACGGCGATGTTCACAAACTGACCGGGCTTGAGCGCACTTGCAAGCTTGGGGGCCGAGATGACGAGCGAGAAGATGCCGTCGGCAATCTCCCGGTTCGAGACGACCTCGAAGTCGTGCATGCGTGCAGTGGAAGGTGTGGGCATAGACGCTCCAATCCCCCATGCGGTTGCATGGTCCAAACTAATAGAAAGCGCGGCACCGCAAGGGCGCCGCGCACAAAAGCGATAAGGCTATGCTAGCAGATGCAGCCGTCGGCAAGCGTCTGCTTACCGCCGACAAACACATCGGTGGCACGACCGGTGAGCGTGCGGCCGGCAAAACCGGAGTTCTCGGCGCGCGACTCGTAACCGTCCTCGCCAACCGTCCAGGTGGCAGAGGGGTCGAACACGGTCAGGTCGGCAACGGAGCCCGCCTTGACCTGAACCTGGTCGAGGCCCAGGATCTCACGCGGCTTGATGGCCATGAGCTCGACCATACGGCCCATGCTCATCTTGCCCGTGTTGACCAGCTCGGTGAGTACGAGCGACAGCGAGGTCTCGAGGCCGATCATGCCAAAGGGCGCAAGCTCGAACTCGCGGGCCTTCTCCCACGGGGTGTGGGGAGCGTGATCGGTGACGATAGCGTCGACGGTGCCGTCGATGACGCCCTGACGGATGGCCTCGGCATCCTCCTCGGTACGCAACGGCGGATTGACCTTGAGCGAGGTGTTGTAGGTCTCGTCCAGGTCGTTCTCGGTCAGGAACATGTGGTGCGGGGTGGCCTCGCAGGTAACCTGAACGCCCGCGGCCTTGCCGGCACGCACGAGCTCCAGGCCATGGGCAGTGGAGATGTGCTGGATGTGCAGCTTGGCACCGGTCAGCTTGGCGATCTCGATGTCGCGGGCGATCTGGAGCTCCTCGCCGGCAGCCGGCCAGCCCTCGAGAGCCAGACGGGTCGAAACCTTGCCCTCGTTGATCTGGCCGTGGCCGACCAGATCCTCGTCCTGGCAGTGGCTCATAAAGACCTTGCCGAACATCTTGCCGTAGTCCATGCAGCGACGGAGCATGCCCGCGCCCTGCACGCCGCGACCATCGTCGGTGAAGGCGACGGCGCCGTGGGCGACCATATCGCCCATCTCGGACATGGCCTCGCCCTTAAGACCGCGGGTCATGGCGCCCGACGGATAGACGCGGCAGTGACCGACCTCGGCAGCACGGGACTTGACGAACTCCACGACGGTGCCGTTATCGGTGACGGGATCGGTGTTGGGCATGGCGCACACGCCGGTAAAGCCGCCCTTGGCAGCTGCGCGGGTGCCGCTCTCGATGTCCTCTTTGACCTCGTAGCCGGGCTCGCGAAGGTGAACGTGCATATCCACCAGGCCGGGGACGAGGTACTTGCCGGAAAGGTCGCGGACCTCGGCTCCCTCGACGGCGAGATTCTCGCCGACCTCGGCGATCTTGTCGCCGTCAATCAGGACGTCAACGACACCGTCAAGCTCGACGGACGGGTCGACGACGTGGGCATTCTTAAGAAGCAAGGCCATTATCGGCACCTCCAAGCAGCAGATACAGGATAGCCATACGCACGCAGATACCGGCGTAGACCTGCTCCAGGATGACGGAGCGTTGCGGGTGGTCGGCCATATAGGAGTCGAACTCGACGCCGCGGTTGATGGGGCCCGGGTGGCAGATGATCGCGTCGGGCTTCATGAGCTTCTCGCGGTCCTTAGTCAGGCCGAAGAGCTTGTGGTACTCGCGAATGGTCGGGAACGGGGCACCCTCGAGACGCTCCTGCTGCACGCGCAGCATGTAGACGACGTCCAGCTCGGGCAGGACGGAATCGAGGTCGCTCGTCACGTGGTCGCAACCCAGGACCTCGGGCGACGGCGGCAGCAGCGTGCCGGGGGCGACGGCGTAGGTCTCGCAGCCCATGATCTTAAGGGCGGGGATCAGCGAGCCGCACACACGGGAGTGCGCGATATCGCCGACGACGGCGACCTTCAGACCGTGGAAGTCACCCTTGTGCTCCCAGATGGTGTACAGGTCGAGCAGGGCCTGCGTGGGGTGGTTGTGCTTGCCGTCGCCGGCGCAGATGACGCTCGCGGGCGAGTTCTGCGTGACGATGTAGGGAGCACCGGCGTGCTTGTCGCGCACGACGATGCAGTCGATCTTGTAGGCATTGAGGGTCTCGACGGTGTCGACGAGGCTCTCACCCTTGACCGTGGAGGTCGAGGAGCCGCCAAAGTTAAGGCTGTCGGCCGAAAGACGCTTCTCGGCGAGCTCGAAGGAGCTGCGGGTGCGCGTCGAGGGCTCGTTGAACATGTTGACGATGGTCTTGCCCTTGAGCGTGGGGACCTTCTTGATCGCACGCTCGTTAACCTCGGAGAACGCCTTGGCGGTCTCGAGGATGAGCTTGATGTCCTCTTCGGAGTACTCGGTAATGTCGATCAGGTGCTTATGGTTGAACGCCACGGTACTACTCACCTCCCAGCGGCGCGGAGCCCACGTGGGAACCCGGCGCGACGTCGTTAATCTCGACGGCGGTGTGGCCGTCGACTTCCTTCATATATAGGTGCACGTTCTCCTCATGCGACGAGGGAACGTTCTTGCCGACAAAGTCCGGCGAGATGGGGAGCTCGCGGTGGCCGCGGTCAACGAGGACAGCCAGCTCAATGCGGTTCGGACGGCCCAGGTCCATGACGGCGTCGAGAGCGGCGCGAATGGTACGACCCGTGTACAGGATGTCGTCCACCAGCACGACGCGCTTGCCGTCGACGCTAAAGGGAATGTTGGTGGCGTGGATCGCGGGAGCGAAATTGGTCGCATAGTCATCGCGGTAGAAGCTGATGTCGAGGCTGCCGAGCGGAACGTCGACGCCCTCGATCTCCTTGATCTCCTCGGCGAGCTTCTTTGCCAGAAGGTCGCCGCGCGTGACGATGCCGACCAGAGCGAGGTCTTCACAGCCCTCGTTGCGCTCGAGAATCTCGTGCGCGATGCGGGTCATCGCTCGATTGACGGCGGTCTCGTCCATGATGACCGCCTTGGGGGAAGTCGTGCCCATCGATCTCCTTCCTCACATGTCTTGACAGCTGACACAGTCAAAAAAATAGATGCCCGACCGCTTAAAGCGGACCAGACACCCACAGGAAGGGCTGCTCTTTGGGCAGCTATGTAATTCCATGTGGGTATCTCGTACCCCTTTAATGGTCATGGGATAGTGTAGCCAACCTCGAGCTTAATTGCGAGCATAAATACAGAGCAATCCGTAAACGGAGCCCAAAGCTCAATAAACCTATATATTTGTGGGACGAGCTTGAAAACGCACGCACGAGCTGGCATAATCCCCTCTGCTGCACGCAAATCGGATCTACGTCCAGGGCCGTGGCGTGAGCACTATCGCCAAAAGAGGAATATCTCTGTGTAGATTGCGCACAGGGAGCGACTTCTGTGCTATAGTTCAGGCTTGTTTGTTAACGCGACATGTTCGTTTGTCGCCCAAGGAGGGTCAGTTATGTCCAAAGTTTGCGAAGTTTGCGGTAAGCACCCCGTTGCCGGTCGCTCCATCAGCCACTCTCACCGCGTCACCAACCGTAAGTTCCGCCCCAACATCCAGCGCGTTTACGTCGTCGTCGATGGTCACCGTCGCAAGATGAACGTTTGCTCCACCTGCCTCAAGTCCGGCAAGGTTGCGCGCTCGTAAATAAGGTCTTACCAACAAGTACCTCGGACTCTCCGGGTCAAAGACCTCGCGTTCATATAGAACTTACCAAAGGCGCCCTCCCCTACGGAGGGCGCCTTTTTGCACTCATTGGGGACAGACTTAGATGAGTGTTTTCACGCATTGGGGACAGACATGGCGCACGCAAGCGGCACACCGACTGGCTCCGGCTCCTGCCTCACGCTGCATCCTTCCAGCCTGCAGTTGCCTTGGTCACGCTCGTGGCGCCGATACCGGTGATACGGGCAATTTGCTTAACCGTGAGATGTGCCCGCCTGAGCCTCAGCAGGCAGGCATCGCGTTCGGGGCGTGGCAGGGCCTTGAGCAGCGAAGGATCTATGCTCGGCAGAACTTCGCGCGCAACGGAAAGGGCCTCCTCATCGGGGATCCGCCGGCGTGGAAGAACCTCCATTGACCAGATGCACCCGGCAACTTCCTCGAGATGCTCGCAATAGCAACGGGAGCCACCGACAATATCGAGCATAGGGGCCGCATCACAGATGTCAAAGGGATCATAGCCCAGCTGGTATGCCCTAAAGCTTGACCAGCGGTATGCTTCGAGAGAGTCGATCGAACCTTTCACAGGATTGAGATGGATATAATCGAGTAGCTGCACCGCCTGTGTGTCTGACTCAACCGCAACACGCGAATAGCGATTGTCAAACAGATGGCCCGTTCTTCCCGTTTTCCCATTGAAATACTTAGCATACGCCGTCAGTGCGCACTGCATTGCCTTTGAAAGGTTGTCATATGGGTCATCAACCATCAAATGGAAGTGGTTGTCCATAAGGCACCAAGCCAACACTGCCACTTTATGGCGTGCAAACCTGTCCGAGATGTCCGATAAGAAACGATATCGGTCAGAGTCATCTTCAAAAATAATCTGCTTGGAGTTGCCACGGTCAAAGACGTGGTAATAGCCGGTGAGCGAAACGGCGCGGGCGCATCGGGGCATAATCTCTCCTTTCAAACTGAACAGGCAACACCTAAAAGGAGAGAAGGAACGCGAAATGCTGAGCCTGTGACCTATTTATATCCAATGAGCGGCAAAAACAGGTCCAGAACGGCAAAATGGCAAAACGATGTCTGTCCCAAATGAGTGAAAGCACTCATGTAAGCCTGTCCCCAATGAGCGGGGCGGTGGAGCAGGCAGATAGTTTTAGTTAAAACGCTTCAGTTTATTGAAGCGTTTTAGTGTGCCTTTTACGGGAATCTTACCGTTCACCGAATAATTTCTTGCTATCATGCAAGGCGTAGGGTAAATCTCCGATCGCAAGGAGACACAAATGGTGAAAAAGTCACCGGAAAACACTACTCCCGCAATTGTGGACAACGTAGAGGCGCTTGAGGCTAAGCTCGCTCAGATGCGAGAGGCCCAGGCGCTTTTTGCTACGTACACGCAGGAGCAGGTCGACAAGATCTTCTATGAGGCCGCCATGGCCGCCAACAAGGCTCGTATCCCGTTGGCGAAGATGGCCATCGAGGAGACCGGCCGCGGCGTTCTTGAGGACAAGGTCATCAAGAACCACTACGCCGCAGAGTACATCTACAACGCTTACAAGAATACCAAGACCTGTGGTGTCCTGGAGCGCGACGAGGCTTACGGCATCACCAAGATCGCCGAGCCCATCGGCATCGTGGGCGCCGTCATCCCGACGACCAACCCCACCTCCACCGCGATCTTCAAGACGCTGATCTGCCTGAAGACCCGCAACGCCATCATCATCTCCCCGCACCCGGCTGCCGCCAAGTGCACCATCGCCGCCGCCAAGCTCGTGCTTGACGCCGCCGTCAAGGCCGGCGCCCCCGAGGGCATCATCGGCTGGGTCGATGTCCCCTCCATCGAGCTGACTAACATGGTCATGCGCGACGTCGACATCATCCTCGCCACCGGTGGCCCGGGCATGGTCAAGGCCGCCTACTCCTCGGGCAAGCCCGCCCTGGGCGTTGGCGCCGGTAACACCCCGGTCGTCATCGACGACACCGCCGACGTTCTGCTCGCAGTCAACTCCATCATCCACTCCAAGACCTTCGACAACGGCATGATCTGCGCTTCCGAGCAGTCCGTGACCGTCATCGACACCATCTACGACCAGGTCAAGGCCGAGTTCCAGAAGCGCGGCTGCTACTTCGTCAAGCAGGGTGCCGAGATGGAGGCCCTGCGTGCCGCCATGTTCAAGAACGGCGCCCTCGATCACCGCATCCCCGGCATGGCTGCCGCCAAGATCGCCGAGCTCGCCGGCATCGAGGTTCCCGCCAAGACTAAGATCCTGATCGCCGAGGTCACCTCCACCGACCCCGCCAAGGAGGAGTTCTCCCACGAGAAGCTCTCCCCGGTCCTGGCCATGTACCACGCCAAGGACTTCCAGGAGGCCGTCGACAAGGCCGAGCACCTGGTGCTCGCCGGTGGCCCGGGCCACACCGCCTCTCTGTACGTGCACCCCGCCCAGGCCGAGAAGATCAGCCTGTTCGAGCACGTCATGAAGGCCTGCCGCATCGTCATCAACACCCCGTCCTCGCACGGTGGCATCGGTGACCTGTACAACTTTGGCATGAAGCCGTCTCTGACCCTGGGCTGCGGCTCCTGGGGCGGCAACTCCGTCTCCGAGAACGTTGGGGTGAAGCACTTGATCAACGTTAAGACTGTGGCCGAGCGCCGTGAGAACATGCTGTGGTTCCGCGCTCCCGAGAAGGTCTACTTCAAGAAGGGTTCCACGCCCGTCGCCCTCGACGAGCTGGGCAACGTCATGGGCAAGAAGCGCGCCTTCATCGTTACCGACCAGTTCCTCTTCAAGAATGGCAACACCCGCGCCATCGAGGCCAAGCTCGACGAGATGGGCATCGCCCACGACTGCTTCTACGACGTCGAGCCCGATCCGTCGCTGCAGTGCGCACGTCGCGGCGCCAAGCAGATGGCTCTCTTTGAGCCGGACGTCATCATCGCCGTCGGCGGTGGCTCCGCTATGGACGCCGGCAAGATCATGTGGATGATGTACGAGCACCCCGAGTGCAAGTTTGAGGACATGGCCATGGACTTCATGGACATCCGCAAGCGTATCTTCACCTTCCCCGAGATGGGCAAGAAGGCCTACTTCGTCGCCGTCCCGACCTCCTCGGGTACCGGCTCCGAGTGCACGCCGTTCGCCATCATCACCGACAAGGAGACCGGCATCAAGTGGCCGCTCGCCGACTACGCGCTGCTCCCCAACATGGCTATCGTCGACGCCGACAACTGCATGACCGCCCCGCGCGGCCTGACCGCTGCCTCCGGCATCGACGTCATGACCCACGCCATCGAGTCCTACGTCTCCATCATGGCTTCCGACTACACCAAGGGCCTCTCCGAGCGCGCTGCCAAGCTCGTCTTTGAGAACCTGCCCTCCAGCTTCACGAACGGCGCCAAGGACCCGCACGCCCGCGAGGAGATGCACAACGCCTCCTGCATGGCCGGTATGGCCTTCGCCAACGCCTTCCTGGGCCTCAACCACTCCATGGCTCACAAGCTCGGCGCTTTCCATCACCTGCCCCACGGCATCGCTAACGCCGTCATCCTGACCCGCGTCATGCGCTACAACGCCGCCGAGGCTCCCGTCAAGATGGGTACCTTCTCCCAGTATCCTTACCCCAACGCGCTGCACAACTACGCCGAGATGGCCAAGTACTGCGGCATCGAGGGCAAGGACGACAAGGAGGTCTTCGAGAACTTCATCACGAAGCTCGAGGAGCTCAAGGACTTCATCGGTGTCAAGAAGACCATCGCCGACTACGGTGTTGACGAGCAGTACTTCCTCGACACCCTCGACGAGATGACCGAGCAGGCATTCAACGACCAGTGCACCGGCGCTAACCCGCGCTACCCGCTCATGAGCGAGATCAAGGAGCTCTACCTGGACGCCTACTACGGCCGCGAGCCCCAGGACTACGCCGTCTGCTAGTTTTTAGCACGGTTTTTTGCGGCGGGGGTGCACGGGTGTTTCACACACCCCCGCCGTCGCTTCTATCGCATCGTTGAAAGGATGCAACCATGCTGCTACCCGATTCCAAGACCGAGCTCGTCCGCCGTGGCAACAAGGTCGTTTACGACCTGGGCGACAAGATCGTCAAGGTCTTTAACGAGACCAAGCCTGTCTCCGACGTGTTCAACGAGGCTTTGAATCTTGCCCGCATCAATGAGTGCGGCATCCGCAGCCCCAAGGCTCTCGAGGTTTCCCAGCTCGAGAACGCCAACGGCTGGGCGCTCGTGACCGAGAAGGTTCCGGGCACCACCCTTGCCGAGAAGATGACTGCCGAGCCCCAGCGCTTTGGTGAGTACCTCGAGATGTTCGTCGACCTCCAGATCGAGATCCACGGCTACACCTCCCCGCTGCTCAACCGTCAGCGCGACAAGTTCGCCCGCATGATCGACAGCCTTGATCAGCTCAATGCCACCACGCGCTACAACCTTCAGGAGCGTCTGGACGGCATGACCAAGGAGTTCAAGGTCTGCCACGGCGACTTCAACCCCTCCAACGTCATCGTCGGCGACGACGGCCAGCTCTATGTGTGCGACTGGGCACACGCCACCCAGGGCTCCCCTGCTGCCGACGTTGCCACCACCTACCTGCTCTTTGCCCTCAACAGCAAGGACCAGGCCGAGGCCTACCTGGAGCTCTACTGCGACCGTGCCGACATGCCCATGCAGGTCGTGCGTCAGTGGACGAGCATCGTCGCCGCTTCCGAGCTCGCTCGTAATCGCAACGTGAACGATGAGTTCCTGAAGAACTGGATCGACGTCGTCGATTATCAGTAATATCTGAGCGATTCATTTCGCATCGGAGGCACAAGGAAAACCCCGCAGCTCGCATGGGCTGTGGGGTTTTCCTTTTAGATATCGAAGATGCTACAAGATAATAGGACGGCCCCGCATCTCCCCGATTGGAGAAATGCGGGGCCGTCCCACATATCGAACTACAAGCGAAATCGTCGATTAACGGCGGGCTGCCTTAACAAGCTCGGCAACCTTGGCAACGACCTCGTCGATCGCCACGTCCTCGCGCTCGCCCGTAGCACGGTCCTTGAGCTCAACGGTGCCATTCTTAAGGCCGCGCTTGCCCAGAACCACCTGATACGGGAAGCCCATGAGGTCGTTATCGGCAAACTTAAAGCCCGGACGCTCATCGCGATCGTCGACGACGACCTCGATGCCCTCGGCACACAGGCCATCAACAATCTGCTCGCAGACGGTAGCGCACTCTTCCTTCTTGGGATCAAGCGGAATCACCGCGACCTCGTACGGGGCAACGGAGACCGGCCAGACGATACCGTGCTCGTCGTTGTGCTGCTCCACGACGGCAGCAAGCGAGCGGGACACGCCCACGCCGTAGCAACCCATGATGAGCGGCTTCTCCTTGCCGTCCTCATCCATAAAGGTGGCACCCATGGCCTCGGAGTACTTGGTGCCCAGCTGGAAGACCTGAGAGACCTCGATGCCGCGGGCAGCGGAGAGCGGCTTGCCGCAGTGCGGGCAGGGGTCGCCGGCGACAACGGTGACCAGATCGGCCCACTCATCGACGGTAAAGTCGCGCTCGGGGCAGGCACCGGTAAAGTGATAATCGACCTCGTTGGCACCGCAGGCCCACTGTTTGGACTCGCGCAGGCTCTCGTCGCAGACCAGACGAATGCCATCGGGCAGGTTAACCGGTCCGATAAAGCCCTTGTGCAGACCGTTCGCCTGAAGCTCCTCGTCGGTCATCATGCGATAGCCCTTGCCAAAGACGTGCTCGGCCTTGCAATCGTTGAGCTCGTGATCGCCCGGAACAATGGCCACGACCGGCTTGCCCTCGGCGTCGATGAGTGCCAGCGACTTGCGCGTGCCGTTCTCGGGGAACCCAAAGAACTTAGCAACAGCCTCAATGGTGCCCATGCCCGGAGTCTCAACCTTGGTGAGCGTACCGTCACCAGGACCCTCGGTCACGACGACCTTGGTGCTTGCAGCCTCGTCATCGGCAGCGAAGCCGCAATCGTCGCAGTAGACGAGCGAAGCCTCGCCGGCGTCAGCCAAAGCCATGTACTCGACGGAGGTATCGCCACCGATCTCGCCAGAATCGGCGACGACGGGCAGAGCCTTGATGTAGCAGCGCTCGCAGATATTGGCGTACGCCTGCTTCATCTTGTCGTACTCCTCCTGCAGGCTCTCCTGCGTGGCGGAGAAGCTGTAGGCGTCCTTCATGATGAACTCGCGGCCGCGCATCAGGCCAAAGCGGGGACGGAACTCGTCGCGGAACTTGTCCTGAATGTGATACAGGTTGACGGGCAGCTGCTTATAGGAGCGTAGCTCGTTGCGCACCAGGGCCGTGACGGTCTCCTCGTGCGTGGGGCCCAGGACGAACTCGCGACCATGACGGTCGTCAAAGCGCACAAGCTCCTTGCCATAGGCGTCGATGCGGCCGGACTCGCGCCACAACTCGGCGTCGACCATGATAGGCATCATAAGCTCCTGGGCGCCGGCAGCGTCCATCTCGTCGCGCACGATGTTCTCGATCTTACGGATCGAGCGCCAGGCAAGCGGCAGGTAGGAATACAGGCCGGCGGCCTCCTTGCGGATCATGCCGGCACGGAGCAGCAGGCGGTGACTGGCGAGCTCAGCGTCCGCCGGATCCTCTTTAAGCGTCGGCGCATAGAGCTTAGACATATACATTGCTCGGGTCATTTATTTCTCCTCAATAAGCTTGTCGACCTCTGCCATAAGCGCGTCGACAATTTGGTCCTCAGCTACTTTACCAATGATCTGGCCATGCGAAAAGAGCAAGGCCTGACCACGTCCGCAAGCAACGCCCAGGTCGGCATCAGAAGCCTCGCCGGGGCCATTAACGGCACATCCCATAACGGCAATCGAAAGCGGCGCGGTATAGTTCTTAAGCCGCTCGGTTACTTCCTCGGCAATGGGAATAAGGTTAACCTGGCAGCGGGCGCACGTGGGGCACGAGACAATCTCGGGGCCACGGCGACGCAGGCCCAACGACTGCAGAATACCCCAGGCAACCGGCGGCTCCTCAACCGGATCGGCTGTGAGCGACACACGCATGGTGTCGCCAATGCCTTCGGAAAGCAAGATACCCAAGCCTACAGAGCTCTTGATGGTGCCCTGGAGCTTGGTCCCCGCCTCCGTCACGCCCAGGTGAAGCGGAACGTGGGGAATCTCACGCGACAGGGCTCGATAGGTATCGAGCGTCGTTTGCACGCTATGGGCCTTGGCCGAAAGCACAATGTTCGTAAAGCCGCGGTCCTCAAAGTGCTTGACGAAGCGCTCGCTCGACATCACGAGCTTTTCGGGCTGCGTGAGGTCGTCGCGCTCGGCGATATCCTGCTCAAGCGAACCAGCGTTGACACCGATGCGAATTGCGCAGCCCGCAGCACCCGCGGCATCGATGACAGCATCGACCTTGGCCCAATCGCCGATATTACCGGGATTGATGCGGAGCTTGGCGGCACCGGCCTCCACAGCGCCAATGGCCAGCTTGTGGTTAAAGTGGATATCGGCAACGATTGGCACCGGAGACTCGGCACAGATGGTGCGGAAACCCTCAAGCGCGGCCTCAGTGGGCACGCTCACACGCACGATATCGCAGCCAGCCTGCGCCAACGCGCACACTTGCGCAAGTGTTGCCTTGGCATCAGCGGTATCGGTGCAGGTCATGGATTGGACCACCACCGGCGCACCGCCACCGATCTGCACACCGCCCACATGCACGGGGCGCGTCAAATCGCGAGGCAAAGGATGGGATAAAGACAATCCAAACACTCCCCTACAGAATAAATCGAAGGATGTCGGAACGAAGCATATAGACAAACAGCAGCACAAAGAGCGCGATGCCCACATAGCTCACAATCGTCTGGACCTTGAGCGGAAGCTCGCGGCCCACAATCTTTTGAATGATCTCGATGACCAGCTTGCCGCCATCGAGTGGTGGGATGGGCAGCAGGTTCATAAAGCCAAGCGAGAACGAAATGAGGGCGGCAAACGAAAGGAATGTGGCAGGACCGGCAGCAGCAGCCTGTGAGGACATAACGCTAATACCCACGATCGAAGAAGACTGATCGAGAATCTCCATCGTATGCTGCGGCTGGAGCAGGCGCATCACGCCCTCCGCGGTCTGCACAACATAGGAGAATGACAGACGCGCCGAGGTGATGGGGTCCAAACGGACCACCTGCGTAGAGGCATACACACCTAGGCGCTCGTCCTCTTTGAGCGCAACCGTGGTCGAATGCTGCTTGCCGTCACGCTCGTACTCGATGGCGATATCGTCCTTACCGGCGGCCTTGCCGATGGCATCGTAAACGTTCATCCATGTGGAGCACGATACACCGTCAACCGAAAGGATCGCATCACCAGCCTCGATACCCGCCTTGGCGGCAATAGACCCCTCGTCAACCTGACCGATCACGTTGGTATCGATCGGCACGGTGACGCCCGCAATGGAATAGATGCTCATAAGCAGCAAAAAACCCGTCAGGATATTGACGAGAATGCCCGCGAGCAGCATAAAGGCGCGCTTGAGAAAGCCCTGGCCAAGATAAGTGTGCGAGCGCTCTTGCGCCAAGAAATCAGCCTCGCCGCACGGCAGCTCCCACACATCGCCCTCGGCAGTCGCATGCTCTCGATCGAACCGGCGGCCGTCAAAGGTGGTGTAACCCGCCGCGTCTCGCGGCAGCGTCTGATACTTGGTGGGATAGTAGCTCGGCGAGGGTTTCTCCCCTTCCTCATACCAGGGAGCGATGGAGCCCCAGCCCAGCAACAGAGCACAAGCCTCGAGCACATCCTCCTCGGAAAGCTCGAGCTCGACAGCAAGGTCGGCCACGGTCACGCGACCATGACGGTAGATAGCCGCGAGCACGCGATCGGCGCAGGAGACATCGGTCGGATCCATACCGCAGATGGCAGCGTAGCCACCCAGCAGCAGCGGGGTCACGCCAAACTTGGTTCCAATGCGACGCGACGTGTAATGGATGTCAAAGCGGCACGGCAGGCCCAAAAAGAACTCGGTCACACGGACGCCGCAGGCACGCGCCGCCAAAAAGTGGCCGCCCTCGTGCAAAAACACGAGGACGGAAAGCATCAGCAGGCCCCAAAAGACCGATGAGAGAACGCTCAGAACAGTATCCATAAAACGAAAAAGCAATCCTTATGGGTTAGGAACGGGTTGCGGAGAGTACCTGCGCAGCCTTTTCACGCGCCCACGCATCGATGTCGCGAAGCTGCTCAAACGAATCGACCGCCTGCATATCGTGGGCATCCATGCAGGATTCCACAATGCGATCGATATCGGTAAAGCTGCAGCCATCGTGCAGGAAGGCATCGACGGCGACCTCGTTGGCGGCATTGAGCACGCACGGCATGGTGCCACCCGTCTTGCCGGCACGCTCGGCCAGTGCCAGACAGCGGAAGGTATCCATGTCGGCAGCATCAAACGTGAGCTGCCCCAGCTCGCGGAAATCGATACGAGGCGCCGGGGTATCCCAACGCTCGGGATACGAGAACGCGAACTGGATGGGAATACGCATGTCGGAAGCACCGAGATGCGCCATCACGGAGCCGTCGGCAAACTCGACCATAGAGTGAATCTTGGACTGACGCTGCACGACCACGTTAATGAAATCGAGGTCGCAGTTAAACAGATGCATGGCCTCAATGCGCTCCAGGCCCTTATTCATGAGGGTGGCGGAGTCGATGGTGATCTTAGCACCCATGGCCCACGTGGGATGTGCGAGGGCATCGGCACGCGTCACGCGATTTAGCTCGTCGCGCGTGCGGCCAAAGAACGGACCGCCCGAGCAGGTGAGCCAAATACAATGAGCCTCGCGCGGGTTCTCCCCCAGATAGCACTGGTAGATGGCGGAGTGCTCAGAGTCGACTGGAATAAGCTGGCCCGGTTGCGCCAACGGCATAAGCAAGTCGCCACCGACGACGAGGGACTCCTTGTTGGCAAGGGCAAGACGCTTATTCGAGGTCAAGGCCGCATGGCTCGCCTCGAGACCGGCGGCACCCACAATAGCGACGAGTACGCAGTCGACATCGTCGCGACGCGCGAGCTCGCAAACCGCCTGCGCGCCAACGCCGAGCTTCGTTCCCTCGGGCAACTCCTGCAGCACGGCGTCATCGCCATGAGCGACATCGGCCACGGCAACCGCCGAAACCGAGAACTCGCGGGCAGCGGCAACAAGCTCGGAGGTACTGGAGTTAACGGACAGCGCCGTCACCTGCAGGCGATCGGCATGCTGGCGGCACACATCGAGCGCCTGGGTGCCGATGGAGCCCGTACAACCCAGGATGGCAACACGGAGGCGTCCATCGGGGCCATACGTCGTCTGGAATGACATTACAGCACGCCTCCGATCATCAGCATCAGCTGCGCGGTGATGCAGCCGAAGATAAGCGAATCGCTACGATCGAGCATGCCGCCGTGGCCCGGGATAAGGTTGCCGGAATCTTTGACGCCCACACCGCGCTTGATGCGCGACTCGATAAGGTCGCCGATAACGCCCAGAATGGACACGACCACGCCGCACAGCAGCGCATAGGGCAGGCTGAGCTTGAAGAAATGCGTCGCCCACAGGATGAGCCAAATCAAAACCGAGCCCAGGATGCCGCCAACAAACCCCTCCCAGCTCTTTTTGGGAGAGATCTTGGGAACCATCTTGTGTTTGCCGATACGGCTACCCACGATATAGGCAAACGAATCGGAGACCCAGAGAGACGCGCAAACACCCACCGAAAGCAGGGCGCCGGCAAAACCGGGCACGGCATCGCGCAGCAGCACGATAGCCGACAGCATAAAACCGGTGTAGATGGGACCCATGAGTGTCACGGCAACATCGGATATACGGGTACGCGGCGACCAGACATACCAAATGCCCACAGCGAGCATCAGGGCAAAAAGCAGGGCATTCAGCAGCATCGAATCGCCCAACGCCGACAGCGGAAAGAGCACGGCGGCAGCGATACCCATGCGCTCGTTAGCCATCTTGCCATCGAGCCTTGTCATACGGAAAAACTCATAGCAGCACAGACCGCTCATGACGGAAACAAAGATGGCCGTGGGCACGATACCCAAAACCAGGCACAGGATAAAGACAACGGCGTAGACGATACCGGCGGCGGCACGGGTAATAAAGCCCGCCAGCCACGAACCGGTGCCGCTCTTCACTGCAGGCGTTCCCGCAGTGGCAGCTTTGCGCGCAGGCGTCTTGGGAGCAGATGCCTTGGGACGATCGGACACGATTAAGCCTCCTCGGTCTTGCTCAGTCCACCAAACCTACGGTCACGGCCCTGATAGGCCAAAATGGCGTCGACAAGGCCCCAACGATCAAAGTCGGGCCAATAGGTATCGGTGACGTAGAATTCGGAATAAGCCACCTGCCACAGCAGATAGTTCGAAAGGCGCAGCTCACCAGAAGTGCGAATCACAAGCTCAGGATCGGGAAGGCCGGCGGTATAGAGGTGGGAAGCCACCATGTCGTCATCAATTGCGCCAGGATCGATCTTACCGGCGGCAGCGTCGAGTGCGATCTGACGGACAGCGCGGGTAATCTCGGCACGCGCGCCGTAGTTGACGGCAAGCGCCAGCGTCATGCCGGTGTGATTGGCGCACTCGGCAAGACCGCGTTCAAAAACGTCGCGGGTCTTCTTGGGCAGCGCGGAAATGTCACCCAAAAAGACAACGCGCACGTTTTCGCGCTTCAGAAGCGGCAGCTCGTCGATAAACGTCTTGGCAAACAGGTGCATCAAGACGTTGACCTCATGCTGCGGGCGGTTCCAGTTTTCGGTAGAAAACGCATAGGCCGAAAGCACGTCGACGCCCAGACGCACGCAGGCGGTAATAATCTCACGAAGGGAGACGATACCCGCCTTGTGGCCCTCGGTGCGTGCAAGACCGCGCGATGTGGCCCAACGACCATTGCCGTCCATGATGCACGAGATATGGTGCGGAATGTTATTGAGGTCAAGGTCGGAAAAACCGACGCCCGCAGGGGCGTCGGCAAAGTACTCGACCAGTTTATGCTCGTCGTATTGCACCTTAGATCTCCATGACCTCGGCTTCTTTTTCCTTCAGAAGCTCCTCGACCTTGGCGACATACTCATCGGTGTGCTTCTGGACCTTGGCCTGCTCGCGACGGACATCGTCCTCGGTGAGCTCCTCATCGCGCTCAAGCTTGTTGTTGAAGTCGCGACGGATGTTACGGATAGACACCTTGGCCTGCTCGGCGTACTCGCGGCACTCCTTGACGAGCTCGCGACGGCGCTCCTCGGTGGGAGCCGGGAACGGCAGACGAACGACGGTGCCATCGGAGTTGGGGGTAATACCCAGATCGGAAGCGCCGATGGCCTTGACGATAGCGTTGATGAGTGCCTTGTCCCACGGCTCGATGAGCAGCATGTGGGCCTCGGGGGTCTTGACGGCGGCAACCTGCGTGACCGGCGTGGGAACACCGTAATAATCGACGGTGATGTCGGACAGAATGTTGGCATTGGCGCGGCCGGTACGGACCTTGGAGAAGTTATGCTTGAGGGACTCGAGCGACTTGTCCATATGGGCGGTGATGTTCTCTGCCATGCTTAATCCTCCTGATAGACGAGCGTGCCGACGGGCTCACCCGCGAGCGCGCGCTTGACGGTGTCCTCGCCATCGATGTTGAGGACCAAAATCGGCATACGGTTATCCTGGCACAGTGCCGTAGCGGTGGAATCCATAACCTGCAGACCGCGGACGAGAACCTCGTGATAGGTAATCTTGTCAAAACGGACGGCATCAGCGCACTTGACGGGATCCTTATCGTAGATGCCGTCAACCTTGGTGGCTTTAATCAGAATCTCGGCGCCGATCTCGCACGCACGAAGAGCCGCGGCGGTGTCGGTCGTAAAGTACGGATTGCCCGAACCGGCGGCAAAAATAACGACGTTGCCCTTGGAAAGGTGGTTGATGGCGCGACGGCGAATATAGGGCTCGCAGATCTCGTTCATCTGGATAGCGCTCATCACGCGGCAGGGAACATCGTTATGCTCGAAGGCATCCTGCAGGGCGAGCGCGTTCATAACGGTTGCCAGCATGCCCATGTAGTCGGCCTGAGCACGCTCCATGCCACCGGCAGCGCCTGCCATGCCGCGGAAAATATTGCCGCCGCCGACAACGACGCCGACCTCATGGCCAACGGCGAGCAGCTCCTTGACCTGCTTAGCAAGATGGTCGGTAACCTTGGGGTCGATGCCATATTGGCCGTCGCCCATCAGCGCTTCGCCGGAAAGCTTAAGAAGCACGCGTTTATATCGGATGTCGGACAAAGCGATCCTCCTTTAGATTGAACTCTCAACATTCTATCAAAGGCTCTAAGAAGAGCCATGAAAAAGCAGGCTGTGAGTAAAACCCACAGCCTGCTCATTACCAGCTACAAGAGCTTATTTACTCGCCACGGACCAGACGGTCAAAGGCAACGACGGTAATGGTGTCGCCGAGCTCCTTGGAGACCTGCTCAGCGTACTTCTTGATGGTGAGGGAGCTGTCCTTGATGAACTCCTGCTCGGTGAGCACGGACTGCTTGTAGAACTTCTCCAGACGGCCGACAGCCATCTTCTCCTGGATAGCCTCGGGCTTACCGGACTCGGCAGCCTGAGCCATGTAGATCTGCTTCTCGTGCTCGACGGTCTCGGCCGGAACCTGATCGCGGGTAGCGCAGATCGGGGCGACGGCGGCAACCTGAAGGGCAACGTCGTGAGCGAAGGTCTTGAAGGATTCAGCCTGAGCGGTCTCAGCCTTCTCGAAGGCGAACTCGACGAGGACGCCGATCTTACCACCCATGTGGATGTAAGAAGCGAGCGCGCCGTTCTCAGCCTTGCGGGCAGCGAAGCGGGAGATCTTCATGTTCTCGCCCATGATGTGAATCATCTCGGTGAGCTCGGAGGAAACGGTCTCCTCGCCCATCGGCTTCTCGAGCAGAGCGTCGACGTCAGCAGGCTCGGTGGTAGCGACAACCTCAGCGACCTTGGAAGCAAAGCCGGTGAACTTGGCGTTAGAGCCAACGAAGTCGGTCTCGCAGGAGAGCTCGAGCAGAGCGCCGGTCTTGCCATCCTCGGAGACGAACGCGGCGACAGCGCCCTCGTTGGTCTCACGGCCAGCCTTCTTGGCAGCCTTGGCAAGGCCGTTCTTACGCAGAACGTCGACAGCGGCGTCCATGTCGCCGTCAGCCTCGACGAGAGCCTTCTTGCACTCCATCATCGGGGAGTCGGTCATCTCGCGGAGCTGCTTGACCATAGCGGCGGTAATCTGGGCCATTGTGGTTCCTTTCAAAGAGATGAAAAAGAATTAACTAAGACTGATTTACTCGGCCTTGGGCTCAGCGGCCATCTCGGCCTCGGAGACCTGCTCCTTACCAGAGCCAGCGAGGCAGGCGTCAGCCATGAGCTCGCACATAAGGGTGACAGCGGAGATAGCGTCATCGTTGCAGGGGATGCCGTACTCGACCTCGTCGGGATCGGAGTTGGTGTCGATCAGGGCGACGACGGGGATGTTCAGGCGCTGAGCCTCCTTGATGGCGTTCTCCTCGCGCTTGGTGTCGATGACGAAGAGAGCCTGGGGCAGACCCTTCATGTCGCGGGCGCCACCGAGGTTGGTCTGGAGCTTGGTGAGCTCCTTGCCGAGAACAGCCTGCTCCTTCTTAGGCAGAACAGCCATGCGGCCGTCCTCGACCATGGCCTCGAGCTCCTCCATGCGGTTGATGCGGGAGCGGATGGTGACGAAGTTGGTCAGCATACCGCCGAGCCAACGCTGGTTGATGTAAGGCATGTTGGCGCGCTCAGCAGCGTTCTTGACGGCCTCCTGAGCCTGCTTCTTGGTGCCGACGAACAGCACGTTGCCACCCTTGGCGACGTTCTTGACGAAGGTGTAGGCCTGGTCGGCGTCGAGGATGGTCTGCTTGAGGTCGAGGATGTAGATGCCGTTGCGCTCACCGAAGATGAACGGCTTCATCTTGGGGTTCCAGCGACGGGTCTGGTGACCGAAGTGGCAGCCGGCCTCGAGCAGGGTGCGGATATTAATCTTGGTAGCCATGTTAAACCTCCTGTGGTTTGCCTCCGCGCGGGGTCATCCTCCAAAACCAACCCGGACATGTGCTACCAAAGCCCGGGCACCACGGTATGAAGTAGCCGCGCGTGCGTGATAAAAACATGTTGCCGTGAAGCAACCCGATGAATGATAGCAGGAATGCCTCTTCCTGCCAACCCGCAATCAAAACCACACACCTGAGTGCGGCGCGGGACGTCCCAGCCACTATTCGCCGCGGGGATGGGCTTGAGCCACGGCACGTTTAAGCCGATCGGGTGTGAGATGCGTGTAGATCTGCGTCGTGGACAGGCTCGCATGACCTAGCAGCTCTTGAACCGAGCGCAGGTCCGCACCGCCCTCGAGCAAGTCGGTCGCAAAGGTATGGCGCATCGCATGCGGGGCGATGTCAGCCGGAATGCCGGCGAGCGTCGCCAGCGTATGGAACCGCCGCCGGAGCATCGCGGAGCTCATGCGATTGCCGCGCGCCGATATAAGCAGCGGATGCGGCCCGGTAGCGAGGTCGCGGCGCTTTGCCCGAGCGAGCAACTCCGGCCTCCCCTCTTCAATATAGAGACGCGTCACATCGAGCGCACGACGATACAGAGGGACGATACGCTCCTTGCTCCCCTTGCCCCACAGGCGCAGCGTGCGCTCGGACCATGAGATGGATTCCACATTGAGCGCCGCAAGCTCTGAGATGCGGGCACCCGAGGCATAGAGCAACTCGAGCATCGCCGCATCGCGCAGTCCCGCGGGTGTTGAGGTATCAGGCGTCTTGAGCAGCGCCTCGACCTGCTGGGTCGTAAGGACGCCCGGCAGGTCACGCGGCAGCTTGGGCGACGCGATCGCCGAGACCGCATCGCCCTCGACAATCCCCTCGGCAGCCATCCAGCGATAGAGAGATCGGATAGCCGACAGGTGCGCCGCAAGCGTTCGGGGAGCCACCTGCTCACGCGAAAGCTCAGCAAGATAGCGACGAATGGTGCGCACGTCGGCAGCGAAAGCATCAATATCCTCGCGCTCGCACCAGGCAGCAAAGCGCTCCAGTCTCGAGCCATAGGCCGTCACCGTGTTGGGAGAAAGCCCCTCAACGCGTGCGATATAGGCGATAAAAGAGTCGACGGTGTCGTACAGGTCAAAGGCTATGACCGGTCGCCTCCAAACAAGTCGGAACGCGTGGCCAAGTAGGCATCGAGGGCCTCGAGCGCACGGTCCGCATAGGCCTGATAGCGGTCGCGCTTGCTGCGGCGCTTACCGTCCTCGAGCGGCGGCACCAGGCCAAAGTTGACATGCATGGGCTGATAGCCCACGGTGGCAGGATCGGTCGCATAGCCCACGAGCGCACCCAGGGCGCCCACGCGGGGCAACTCGACGGAATCGGCGCCGATAGCCTCTGCATAGGTGTTGAGCGCCGCGAGCAGACCGGTCGCCACGGCTTCCATGTACCCCTCGGTGCCGGTGATCTGACCGGCCAGGCGCACGCCGGTACCGGGCACGGCAAAGGTGCCATCGAGCACGTGCGGGGCGTCGACAAAGGTATTGCGGTGCATGACACCGTAGCGGAAGAACTCAGCGTTCTCCAGGCCCGGCACCATATGGAAGACGCGCTTCTGCTCGCCAAAGGTCAGGTTGGTCTGGAAGCCCACCAGGTTATAGGCGGTCTTCTCCTTGTTCTCGGCACGCAGCTGAATCGCCGCCCAAGGGCGACGTCCGGTACGCGGGTCGGTGAGGCCGACGGGCTTCATGGCGCCAAAGCGAATGGCGTCCTTGCCGGTGCGCGCAACCTCCTCGGCAGGCTGGCAGGCCTGGAACAGATCGCCGCCCTCAAAGTCCTTGAGCACCACGCGGTCGGCCGTGGTGAGCGCCTCGATAAAGGCCTCGTACTCCTCCTTGTTGAGCGGAGCGTTGAGATAGTCGCCGCTCCCCTGCTCCTCGTAGCGCGACTGCGAAAACAGCACGTCCATATCGAGCGTGGAGGCATCGACGATCGGCGCCGCGGCATCGAAGAACGCAAGGGCGTCGCCACCGACGAGCTTCATGACCTCTTCGCTCAGCGCCGGTGAACACAGCGGGCCCGCGGCAATGACCACGTGGCCCTCGGGGATCTGGGTGACCTCGCCGTGAACGACCTCGATATTGGGGCGGGCGGCAACCTCAGCCTCGACGAGCTCGGAGAATGTAACACGGTCGACCGCCAGGGCGCCACCAGCGGGAACAGCAGCGCGATGGGCGCAGTCGAGCAGGACTGAACCCATGCGCTCAAGCTCGGCCTTCAGCAAACCAGCCGCGGAATCCGGACGGGTCGACTTAAACGAATTGGAGCAGACGAGCTCTGCCAGGTGATCGGTATGGTGAGCCGGGGAGCTCACCTGGGGGCGCATCTCGCACAGCTTTACGGCAAACCCGCGGTCTGCCAGCTGGATCGCGCATTCCGAACCCGCCAGACCGCCACCGATAACCGTCACCTGATCGAACTGCATCTGCAAACACCTTTCTAATTGACACGTTTTCCATTGTGACCGAAGGGCGTCTGGGCGTGAAGGGCAAACTTGGAGGGCGCATACCTTCCATCCATCATGCGCTCGATAAGGCCCTCGAGTTCAAGCGAACCCAAGAGTTTGAGTACGCCGACAGCATCGAGTGAGACGAGCGCCGCGATGTCGTCGACCTTGAGCGGAGAGGCGATGAGCGCATGCATCACGGTCTGCTGTGTTGGATTCAGGTCGGCAATGCCGGGAGCATCGGGGCGCGAGTAGCGCAGGGTGCCGTATATGCGAGAGATAGCCATCTCGATGGACTCCTCGTCGACAATGCAGCAGGCACCGTTCGCAATGAGGTAATTCGTGCCACGCGACTCGGGCGATAGGATCGACCCCGGCACGGCAAGAAGTTCGCGCCCCAAATCCATAGTAGCCTCGGCTGTAGAAAACGTCCCGGAAGGCATACCCGCCTCGGATACAAAGAGGGCTTGCGACAGGGCCGCGATCACGCGATTGCGACGCGGAAAGGCAAACTTGCGCGGACCCATGCCCCACGGAGAGATCGACACGACCGCGCCGCCCGTATCGAGCGTGCGCGTAATAAGCCCCGCGCTCGAACGCGGGTAGACCACGTCGGCGCCCGTCCCCAGCACCACGACGTGTTTGCCGCCGGCGTTGACCGCAGCCCAACCCGAGGCCTGGTCACAACCGACCGCACCGCCCGAAACTACCGTCACTCCCGCCTCAACCGCCACCTTCGCCGCAAGCTCTGCCACGGCAAGACCATACGGCGAGGCCTTTCGCGCACCGATGATGGAGAGCGCGGGCGTCGAAAGCACCTCGGGGTTGCCGCGCACATAGAGCGTCTGGGGTACATCAGATAGCTCCAAAACGCTCTCGGGATACAACGCATCACCTGGATGCAGCTCGAAGGTCCCCTCAGCTATCATTGGTCCCTCCTTCCCTGGTACATCGCCGCCTCGAGCACGTGGTCCTGCGTCACTTGCTCGCTCTCGGCGACGTCAGCGATTGTACGCGCGATACGCACCAGGCGTACGATGCCGCGGCCCGTGAGATGCGTGCGTTTGGATAGGCCAAGTACGCATTTCTCGGCAGCATCATCGAGCTCGAAGGTCGAAACGACGCCGTCAATAGACCGCGTCTCGTCATCCTCGGCCTCGGCATCCGCATCGTCCATACGGAACTCGCGCCAGGCGCGAAAGGCACGACCGCGCACAACGTAGTCACGTAACTCGGCCGACGACATACCCTCCGCACCCTCGATAATCACTTGAGGGTCGGGACGGGTCACATCGATCATCATGTCGATACGGTCGGCCAAGGGACCGCGCAGTTTAGACCGATAGCGCTCGACCATCGCCGCCGAGCAGCGACACGGTACCTCGCGATCGCCCAAAAAGCCGCAGGGGCAGGGATTGCTCGCAGCCAGCAGCTGAAAGCGCGACGGGAAGGTAAAAGCCCCGTCGACGCGTACGATCCTCACGTAGCCGCGCTCGATGGGCTGACGCAGCGTCTGCAGCACGCCAGTGGGAAACTCGGCAAGCTCGTCCAAAAAGAGCACGCCGCCATGAGCAAGGCTGATCTCACCCGGGTGCACCGGGCGCCCGCCGCCGATAAGGCCTGCGGTCGAAATACTGTGGTGGGGACTGCGGAAGGGGCGGTGCCCCGCCAACAAGCCATCAATGTTCTCACCCAAAACCGAATGGATGCACAGTGCCTCCTGCTGATCCTCAACGGAAAGCTCGGGCAGGATGCCGGTCATACGGCGTGCGAGCATCGTCTTGCCCGATCCCGGAGACCCGATCATGAGCAAGCCGAGTTCTCCTGCCGCCGCAAGCGCCATGCCGCGTTTAGCGACTTCCTGCCCCAGCACGTCTGCATAGTCGAGCTCGGGCTCAAAGGTCGCCTCGACACCCTCGGAATCCAAGTAGTGCCGTGCGGCATCGCCCATGCCGTGAGCAAGCTGAGACAGATGGTCGATAAAGCCGCAATCTACGCCCGCGAGTGGCACATGCTGGTCGGACCTGCCGGCGATAAAAGACAGCCCCATGTCGCGAGCCAATAGCTGAAACGCCACCTCGCCCTTGACGGGAAGCACCGTACCGTCCAGACCAAGCTCACCTGCGATAAGGCAGCGATCGAGGTTGTCACGGGGAATCTGCTCATCGGCCGCTAGAACCGCGATGGCGATGGGCAGGTCAAAGCCGCTACCGGTCTTGCGGATATCGCCGGGTGCCAGGTTAACGGTAATGCCCGAGCGCGGGATCTCGAACCCGGCGGAGCGCATCGCGCAGCGAATACGACCGCGTGACTCCATCACCTCCATACTCGGGATGCCGAGCATCTGAATGCCCGGAACGCCGCCGGCAAGCGAGACCTCGACCGTGACGTGAATCGCCTCGACGCCGCGGATGCAGGCCGCGTGAACGGCAAACGTCTCGAACGCCATCACGACACCTGCCAATCGAACGCGTTGTACTGATGCTCGATCTCGGCGATATGCCCGCCGCGAATGGTGACACCCACTGCATCGAAGCGGATCGCCTTGAGCGGATAGTGCTCCATGAGATAGCAACTTGCGATACGGCGATACCGACGCTGCTTTTGGGCATCCACGGCCTCCTCGGGAAAGACCCGCGTGGTGCAATCCAGGGCGACGCGCCTGGTCTTGACCTCGGCCATCACCACGACATCGTCAAGCTCATCGAGCAGCACCAGATCGGCCTCGCCCTCGGTGCAACGATAACCCTGCTCCAGCAAGGTGTAGCCGCGCTCGTTAAAGTAGTCGATGGTGATCAGCTCGCCCAGCATGCCCAGCTCACGGGGACTGAGTCCCTTGATAAACTCGGGCGTCATCGCCCCGCAGTCGAGCTCGCCGTTTTCCCAACGCTCCTTGAGCTGCTGCGTCTTGCTCTTTTTGCTTGCGGCACTCATGGGGTCTCCTTTCCCGCACACTGCATTGCCCCGATGATGAGGGCACCTTTCATGCGGGTAAGTACAGGAAGCAAACCAAAAGCTGACCAAATGCCGTCAAAAAAAGGGCCGTACGCAGCAATGCTGTTGCATACGGCCCGCTACCAGCAGGTTTATAAAACCCTAGAGGTCCCTGTCTCCACAATTGACCTAGAAAAGGCGCTCAGTCTGCAGAAAGTTTCCGCAAAAGCTCACACGATGCAGTGGACAAAGTCCATGTTTTCGAATGGCCTCGATGTGCTCGGGGCTCGCATAGCCCTTCGATTCGGCCAGATGGTACTCGGGGTACTCGGCGTCGTACTCGACCATCATCTCGTCACGCGTGACCTTTGCCATGATGGATGCCGCGGCGATACAGGCGATCTTGGCATCGCCCTTCACCACGTCGCGCTCATTGGGAACGGCGCCCAAGGGGTTGCCATCCATGAGGACGCAGTCGGGTTCAAGTCCCGTATCGGCCACCGCACCCGCAACGGCAGCGCGGATGGCGCGGGCCATACCCATCTCATCGATATCTGCAGGAGCGATATGGCAAAAGCCGATAGCAGTCGCCACCTCGGCAATCTTAACCGAGAGCAGCTCGCGGCGCGCCGGCGTGAGCTTTTTGGAATCGTTGATGCCCCAGATGCGCGGCTCCATCGGAAGGCACACGGCACACACGGTCAAGGGCCCCGCTACCGAGCCACGGCCCACCTCGTCGACGCCCACGACCACGCCATCACCGCCGAGCTCATGCATAAGCTCGTACATGCCGTTGACGCGCTCGCGCTCGGCAAGCTCCTTGGCATGGCGCTTAAGGGCACGCTCGCAAGCCTTGATCACCTGCTGGCGCGGATCCTCGCGATAATGCTCCACGAGGGCGGGAATCTCCTCGAACGTGGCACTCGCCAGCTCGCCGGCAACCTGCGATGCCGAAACCGAGCTCGTCATATTGGCCATACCAGGCCCTCCTTGCATGCAAATCAGATAAAAAGAAGGGCCACCCGAAGGTGACCCTTACGTCCAAACGAGTGGACAGACGCTGCGATCTTCTTAGCGCTTCTCGGGGATGCGAGCAGCCTTGCCCACCTTGTCGCGGAGGTAGTACAGTTTGGCGCGACGGACGCGACCATGACGAACGACCTCGAGCTTGGCGATCTTGGGGCTGTGAAGCGGGAAGGTACGCTCAACACCGACACCGAAGGACATCTTGCGGACAGTGAAGGTCTCGCGGGCACCGGCGCCGGCCATGCGGATGACGTCGCCCTGGAAGACCTGGATGCGCTCGCGGTCGCCTTCCTTAATGCGGTAGTGAACCTTGACGTTGTCGGCGACGCGAACCTGAGGAATGTCCTCGCGGATCTGCTGACGCTCGATTGCGCGGATGTAATCCATGTGCAATTCCTTACTCTTCTAGAGGTGCCGTACCACCTTGGCCGGCACGTAGTTGAACAAACGTATTCGAGTATACACGCGCGGGTTTCTGCTGCAAGAACAATTTTTTACGCAGACAAAAAGACAAAACCCGCACATGATAACCGCCCGCCTCGCGAATGAGACGGGCGGCATGAAGGGGGCTACGCTAGGCGTCTAAACCCAAAACGTTAGGCGGAGCGCTTCGCCTCGAGCTTGGCCTGAGCGGCCGCCAGGCGCGCGAGGGGCACGCGATAGGGCGAGCAGGACACGTAGTCCACATCGGCCACGTTGAACAGGCCCTTAATGGATTTGGGGTCGCCGCCGTGCTCGCCGCACACGCCAAAGTGCATGTCGGGGTTGGTGGCGCGACCCTTCTCGACGGCCATGCGCACGAGCTCCAGCACCGCCGAGTCGATGGTCTCGAAGGGGTTGTCCTTCAAGATCTTCTTGTGCATGTACAGCGGGATGAACTTGGCCTCGGCATCGTCACGAGAGAAGCCGAAGGTCGTCTGGGTGAGGTCATTGGTGCCAAAGCAGAAGAAGTCAGCATGATGGGCGATCTCGTCGGCAACCATGCAGGCACGCGGCAGCTCGAGCATCGTGCCCACGGGAATATTGAGCTCGACGCCCTCCTCGACGGAAACCTCGGCGATCACGCGCTCGATGACCTCGCGGGTCTGGACATGCTCCGCCGTGATGGAGACGAGCGGAACCATGATCTCGGGACGCGGATCGACGCCCTCCTTGATGAGGCGAGCGGCAGCCGTGGCGACGGCGCGAACCTGCATGAGTGGCAGATCGCTAAAGACAACGGACAGGCGCACGCCGCGCAGGCCGAGCATGGGGTTCGACTCGACCATGCCATCGATACGGCGCAGGCGGGCACGCAGGACGGCAAGCTCTTCCTCGCTGGCGCCAGCGGCTTCCTTCTTGGTGATGGCGACCTCGAGCTCGCGAGGATTATCCAGGAACTCATGAAGCGGCGGATCGAGCAGGCGAACAACTACGTCGCGACCGGACATGGTCTTGAACATCGCCAGGAAGTCCTCGGTCTGAACCTTAAGCAGGTCCGCCAGGGCCTGCTGCTTCACGGCCTCATCATCGGAGAGGATGAAGCTCTGGATGATGTTCTTGCGGTCGCCCAGGAACATGTGCTCGGTGCGGCACAGGCCGATGGCCTCGGCGCCAAACTCGAGCGCGAGCGCGGCATCCTCGGGGTTGTCGGCGTTGACGCGCACATGGTTGGCGTGGCCGCCGGTCTCGTCCAGGCGAATCTCGTCGGCCCAGGACAGGATGGTGTCCAGGTCGCCGGTGAGCTCGGCCGAAACCAGATCAACGGCGCCGTCGACGACGATACCCTGGGTGCCGTCGATGGAGATGACATCGCCCTCATGCAGCACGCGGTCGCTGCCCTCGATGCGCACGACCTTCTCGGCGGCGTCGATATGGAAGCGCTCAACGCCGCAGACGCAGGGCGTACCCATGCCGCGGGCGATAACGGCGGCATGGCTCGTCTTGCCACCGTGGCTGGTCAGAATGCCCTCGGCGGCGACCATGCCCTTCAGGTCGTCGGGGTTGGTCTCCCAACGAACCAGAATGACCTTGTGGCCCTCGTTGGCGCGCGCGACGGCGTCGTCGCTCGAGAACATGACCTCGCCCACGGCGGCACCGGGGCTGGCATTAAGACCGCTGGCGAGAGCCTCGTACTTCTTGGAGGCGTCGAACTGTGGGTGCAGGAGCTGGTCGAGCTGCGCGGGATCGATGCGGCTCACAGCCTCATCGCGGGTGATCAGACCCTCCTCGACCATCTCGATGGCGATGCGCAGGGCGGCGGTGGCAGTTCGCTTGCCCACGCGGGTCTGGAGCATCCAGAGCTTGCCCTGCTCGATGGTGAACTCAATGTCGCACATGTCGCGATAGTGATCCTCGAGCGTCAGGAAGACGCGCTCGAGCTCCTTGCCTGCGGACTCGAGGCCCGGGGTGGCCTTGAGGTCGGCGATGGGCTCGGTGTTGCGGATACCGGCGACGACGTCCTCGCCTTGGGCATTAACCAAAAAATCACCGTAGAACTCCTTGGTGCCGTCGGCCGGATTGCGCGTGAAGGCAACGCCGGTCGCAGATGTCTCGCCCTTGTTGCCAAAGGCCATGGCCTGTACGTTGACGGCGGTGCCGAGTTCGTCGGAAATGCCATGCTGCTTGCGGTAGATGCAGGCACGCTCGTTCATCCAGCTGCCAAAGACGGCCTGAATTGCAAGGCGTAGCTGAAGCTCCGGGTCGTGCGGGAAAACGGGCTTGCCGTCAGCGACCTCGAGCTCGGGATACAGGGAGGCATCGACGTTCTCGGAGAAGATGCCCTTAAAGGTCTCGACGAGCTCCTGCAGATCCTCGGCCGAAAGCTCGGAGTCGACGCGGACGCCGGCGACCAGGCGTGCCTGGGTCAGCGCGTTCTCGAACAGGTCGGCGTCAACGCCCATAACGACGTTGGAGAACATCTGAATAAAGCGGCGGTAGCTATCCCAAGCAAAACGCGGATTTTGCGTCTGGGCGATGAGCCCCTGAACGGAGTCGTCGTTGAGGCCTAAGTTGAGGACCGTGTCCATCATGCCGGGCATGGAGAACGGAGCGCCCGAACGAACCGACACGAGCAGCGGATCGGAGGCGTCGCCGAGCTTCTTGCCGCAGCGGGCCTCGAGGTCCGCCTCGGCAGCAACGATCTCATCGAGTGCACCCTCGGGCCACACGTTGCCGGCACCGGAGTACTCGACGCAAGTCTGGCAGGTAATAGTAAAGCCACCGGGAACCGGCAGGCCGATACGGCTCATCTCGGCAAGGTTAGCGCCTTTGCCGCCAAGCGCGAAGTTCATGGACTTGTCGCCCTCGGTGACACAGGTGCCCTGGGCGTCGGTTCCAAAACGGTAAACCCTCTTGCAATCGCTCACGACACTTCCCCTTCCATGCGCTCTCGCGCACGACCGTGGTAACGAATCGACCCGCCGAATGCGGGCCGTGAGGGAACTATACGGCGGGTTTTGGGCAGGCTTGAGCAGAGGGTGCGCGGTTTGGTAAACGTGCTAAAACTGGCGGTAAACGGTAGGTAAAGGTGGTTACCTTATGAAGATACCACTGCAATAAAAAAGCAGGTCAAGTGCGATGTTTTTGCTAAATCGCTTTATCAAAATGCTACTACTATTAGGTGCGACGGGCGGCGCGGCGGGCACGGGCTTCTTGGATTTCCTCCAAGTGGCTAATGATCTCGGCAGCGCTTTCCTCGATGGCCTTGCCGTCGGTACGCACCACAAAGCAGCCTAGGCGTTTCATGAGGGCACGAGCTTCCTCAAGCTCGCTGCGCACGCTCTCGGGCTCGGCATAGGAGCCGGCAACGGCACGAGCGTAGTCATCGCCCAAGCGGCTATCGCGAATTTCGGAAATCACATCGACGGTCGAAATCAGGCCGAACAGGCGCATCGGGTCGACCTCGTAAATCGACTTCGGCGGCTCCATGCCATGGGCCAACGGAACATTGGCAACCTTGTAGCCCTGATAAGCCAGATACATCGACAGCGGCGTCTTGGACGTGCGCGATACGCCCAGCAGCACGATATCGGCACCCGACAAATCGTCGCAACCGCGCCCGTCATCGTGCTCAACGAAATATTCCATGGCCTCGATACGATGGAAATAGCGGTCATCGGTCCTGTGAATCACGCCCGCGACGCCTTTGGGCGGCACACCGATGAGCGACGATAGCACGGCGAGCGTCGGACCGATCAGGTCGACCGAACGGATATGCAGCATGCCCAGGTAATCGAGCACGCGGGCGCGAAGCGCCGGATCGACAATGGTGTGAAACACGGCAATATCGCGATGGTCGGCATCGACGCGCGGGCCCACAAACGACTCCACCTGCTCCACCGAGGTCACCTTGGGCAGGCGCAACAAACGAAAAGCCCCTTCATCAAATTGCCCGGACGCCGCAAGCACCACCTCACAAGCGGTATCACCGAGCGAGTCGGAGATAACGATAACGGTGGGACGAGCGGTGACCGGGCAATCCATGCGGGGCTCCTTTTGCGCTTACGCGCAGGCTGGCTTACTTTTTACGAGCAAGCTCACCGATGTTGGCGATGCCGGAGAAAACGGCCTCGAAGCGGTTGAGCAGCTTAAGGCGATTATCGCGGAGCTGCTCGTCCTTGTCCATGACCATGACCTCGTCGAAGAAACGGTCGATGGGCGCGCGCAGGGCGGCGAGGGCAGCAAATGCGGCCGGATAATCCTCGGTAGCAAGGGCGGCATCGACAGCGGTCTGAGCAGCCTCGGAGGCGTCGGCGAGCGCAAGCTCGACCTCGCCCATCAGTCTGCGGTCGTACTCCACGCCCAGCTCGGGCTTGGAGATATGCGCGGCGCGAGCATAGGCGGTCGCAAGGTTGTCGAACGTCTCGGCGTCGTTCTTGCGGGCCTCGTCGAGGGCGGCGCAGCGGGCGAAGAAGACGGACGGAGCGATGATGTGCACCGCGGAGACGGCGGCAACGGTATCGGCCGGGATCTTTTCGTCGCGGGCCATGCTCACCAGGCGGCCATGGAAGAAGTCACGAACCTGCTGGGCGACCTCGGCGGCGTCGAACTCAATGCCCTGCTCGCTATAGAGCTCGAGGGCGAAGTCGATGAGCGACGTGGGGTCGATCGGCAGGCGGTCGCGCAGGATGTTGATGATGCCGATAGCGGCACGACGCAGCGCGTAGGGGTCCGAAGAGCCGGTCGGGGGCTCGCCGATGGCAAAGATACCGGCGATGGTATCGAGCTTGTCGGCACAGGCCACGATGCAGCCAGCGGTGCCCTCGGGCAGCTCGTCACCGGCAAAGCGAGGACGATAGTGATCGCGAATAGCATGAGCGACCTCGTCGTTCTCCCCCATCGCGATGGCGTAGTAACCGCCCATCACGCCCTGCTGGCTCGTGAACTCGACGACGGCGTTAGACACCAGGTCGGCCTTGCACAGGTGCGCGGCGCGAGCAGCGTCGGCGGCCAGGTGGGCGCCCAGATGGGCCTCGCGAGCGATGGCAAGCGCGAGTTGCTCAATGCGCTCGGACTTGGCGAGCACGCTACCGAGCTTCTCCTGGAAGGCGACCTTGGCCAGACGCTCGCGGAACTCGTCGAGGGAGATCTTCAGGTCCTCCTCGTAGAAGAACTTGGCGTCGTCCAGACGGGCGCGCACGACGCGCTCGTTGCCGTCAATCACGCGCTCGGCATTCTCGGGCTTGCTGTTGGAAACGACCACGAACTCACGCGTGAGCTTGCCCTCGCCGTCATAGATCGGGAAGTAGCGCTGGTTGGTGAGCATGGACTCGCAGATAATCTCGTGCGGGACCTTGAGGAACTCCTCATCGAAGGTACCGACGAGCACCGTCGGCCACTCGCAGAGGTTAATAACCTCCTCGAAGACCTTCTTGGGCGTATCGACATGGCAGCCGGGACGGGCGGCCTCGACCTCGGCGATACCGGCGAGGATGGCCTCACGACGGCGCTCGGCAGAAAGCACGCCGGCGTCCTCGAGCACCTGCTCGTAAACGGCGGGGCTGGCAACCACATGGTCACCAGGGCCAAGTACGCGATGACCGCGCGTGGTGTTGCCACTCGTCACGTCGGCAAACGACACGGGCACAACATCCTCGCCCAGAAGGCAGCAGATCCAACGGACCGGACGCACGAACGTCGCGTGCTCGTGGCCCCAGCGCTGGCTGCGGTAGTTGGGCCACTGCAGGCCGGCGATGGTCTTCTCGCACAGAGCAGTCAGAATCGGCGTAGCCGGTGCGGAGGGAATATTCTTCTCGGCGAACACATACTCGCGACCGTCGGTGTCCTCGCGACGGACCAGGTCCTCGGCAGCCACACCGCACTTGCGGGCAAAGCCCTGGGCGGCCTTGGTGGCGTTACCGTCAGCGTCGAAGGCAATGTTGGCCGCGGGGCCACGCTTGACCTCGTGAACCTCATCGGTCGCGGTGGCGACGTTAGCCACGAGCGCAGCCAGGCGACGCGGGCTCGAGATCACGCGGACCTCGCCGTGGGCCAGACCGGCCTCGTCGAGACCCTTGGCGATCATGGTGCCAAGCTGCTTGACGGCATTGTTCAGCGGCGCGGAGGGCATCTCCTCCGTACCGATCTCAAACAGGAAATCCTTAGCGTCTGCCATGGCTTACGCCACCTCGCCTTCCTGGTCGGCATTCTCGTTGACTCCGGCGACCTCGGCCATGTAGGCCTCGCAGCACGCCTTGGCGACGGCGCGGACGCGCAGGATGTAGTTGGCACGCTCGACCGCGGACAGCGCGCCGCGGGCATCGAGCAGGTTGAAAGCGTGGCTGCACTTCATGACACAGTCGTACGCCGGCAGCGGCAGCTTTCGCTCCAGGCAGGAATGGCACTCGGCCTCGAAGTCGTCAAACTTCTGACGCATCATCTCGACGTTGGCGACCTCAAAGTTATAGGCACTGAACTCGCGCTCGTTCTCCAAGAAAACGTCGCCGTAGGTCATGGGCGTGCCGTCGGGTAGATAGCTCCACACCAGGTCGTAGACGGAGTTGACGCCCTGGGCGTACATGGCAATGCGCTCCAGACCATAGGTGATCTCGACGGGCACGGGGTCGACCTCGATACCGCCCACCTGTTGGAAGTACGTAAACTGCGTGACCTCCATGCCATTGAGCCAGACCTCCCAGCCAAGGCCCCAGGCGCCAAGGGTCGGGCTCTCCCAGTCGTCCTCGACAAAGCGGACGTCATGGTCGTTGGGATCCAGGCCAATGGCGGCAAGAGACCCCAGGTAAAGCTCCTGGGCGTTGACCGGAGAGGGCTTGATGAGCACCTGGAACTGATAGTAGTGCTGCATGCGGTTGGGGTTCTCGCCGTAGCGGCCGTCGGCGGGACGGCGGCAGGGCTGCGCATAGCAGGTGCGCCACTCGGCGGGACCGAGCGAGCGCAGCGTGGTCGCGGTATGGAAGGTACCGGCACCGACCTCGGAGTCATAGGGCTGCATAATGACGCAGCCCTGCTCGCCCCAGTACTGCTGGAGGCGCAGGATGATGTCTTGGAAGGAAAGCGATGAAGCGTTCATGCCTCTAATATCCCCTCGTCGAAACGATTACACGGTTAGGTACTGTACTATAGCGGTTTTTAGTCGATAGCGCCCAGACGGTTGAGCGGCCAGTAACGCACGAGCGCCACGGCGATCAGGTCCGAACGGTCGACGGGACCAAAGTAGCGTGAGTCGGCAGAGTTTTCGCGGTTGTCGCCCATCACCCACACGCACCCGTCGGGAACGGTGTAGGGATAGCTTACCTGAGCGCCGGGCGCTTGGACCGAAAGTGGCCAGCTCATGCCCGTCGTATAGTCCTCGTCGAGCGCTTGGCCGTCAACGACCACCTTGCCATCCTGCAGGTCGACCGTCTGGCCGGCCGTGGCAATAACACGCTTGACAAGAACATCATGCTCGGAGGTGCCATCGGGGTTGTGAAACACCACGATATCGCCCTGCTTGACGGGCTGACCGAGCTCGAGGCTCACCTTTTGTGCCAGGATCTGGTCGCCAATCTCGATCGTGGACTCCATGGACCCGGTGGGCACCACAAAGGGCTCGACCACAAACGAGCGAATCAGGAAGGTGGCCGCGAGCGCAATTAGAATGACCAAAACCCATTCCAAGGCGCCCCGCAAAGTGAAAACGGACCTCTCGCCAAAATCATGTTCAAGATGAACTCGTTGGCGGCCTTTATTGTCCTCCATGTTATTCACCTCTTCCAGAAAGCAAATCCTGCGCATATGCACGCTCCTGGGGCGTGAGCCGCGCCGTCTCGATCAGGTCGGGACGCCAGCGACAGGTGCGCTCGATGGCATTCTTGCGGCGCCAGGCATCGACCTTGGCGTGATCGCCACTCACGAGCACGGGAGGCACGCCCTCGCCGTTGAACTCGGCGGGGCGGGTGTACTGCGCGTACTCGAGCAGGCCACCGTCCTCGGCGGTCGAGAACGACTCGTCGACGTTGCTCATCTCGTCACCAAGGGCGCCGGGAATCAGGCGCACGACAGCGTCGGCAACGACCATAGCGGGAAGCTCGCCGCCCGTGAGCACGTAATCGCCGATCGACAGGCGCTCGTCGGCATACGCATACGCGCGCTCGTCGACGCCCTCGTAACGGCTGCACACAAACAGCAGGCGCTCGCTTTTGAGCAGGCGCTCGGCCACATGCTGCGTAAAGGGCTCGCCGCACGGGGTGAAGAACACCACCGTCGGCTTGGGACCCTCCGCACTAATGGCCTCGATGGCCTCAGCGATAGGCTCGACCTTCATAAGCATGCCCTGCCCGCCGCCATACGGCTCGTCATCGACGGTGCGATGACGGTCGTGCGTCCAGTCGCGCAGGTTATACGCCTTAAAATCAAAAAGGCCGGCCTTGCGGGCGCGGCCCAAAATCGACGTGGACATGACGGGCTCAAACATCTCGGGAAAGACCGAAAGGGTCTCAATCAGCATGCTGTCCTCCCTACTTGTCCATATCGATCAAGCCGTCCATAACGTGAACGGAAATTGTTCCTGTGTCGGGAAGATCGGGCACAACCTGCTCGATCACGGGAATCAGCACCTCGCCGTACCGATCGCCCTCGACAACCCAAACATCGTTGGCGGGCGTCGACATGATCTCGACAATCGTGCCGAGCGAACCAAAGCGCTCGTCAACCACCTCGCGACCCATCAGATCGGTATAGGCAGCGTCGAGCGAATCGAGCTCAAAGTCGTCACGATTTGCCAGCACGTAGCATCCCGTGATGCCCTCGGCGGCCGTCAAGTCGTCAATGCCCTCAAACGAGACCAGATCGCCATCGCCCGTATCGGTGACGGACATGACCGTGCAAAAGCGGTCGCGCTTGAGCGCCGGCGGCGTCAGGGCGACGCGCATACCTGGCTCTAATACAGAAGGAAGCCCCCGCAGCGGCTGCGCGAGGACCTCCCCCTTCCTTCCGTGCGGCTTGACCACACGGGCGATGTTTTTGTACTGGGACCTCAAGGTCCTAGCCCAGAACCTCTACCTCGACAGCAGTGTCGAGGCGAGCGGCCAGTGCACGGGCGAGCGTGCGAATGGCCTTGATGGTACGGCCACGACGGCCGATGACCTTAGCGACGTCATCCTCGGCGACCGAAACCTCAATCGTAGAGGCGTCGTCACCATCGATGACCTCAAGGCTCACGGAATCCGGGTCGTCGACGATCTGAACAACGAGATATTCGACGAGATCGGCGATGCGATCTGAGAGCATTGCCTCACCCTCGAGCTGTGCAGCGTCAACCTCAGGCACGATTTACTCCTCGGCGCCCTCAGCGGCCTCGGCGGCAGCCTTAGCGGCCTCGGCCTCTTTGGCGAGCTGCTTCTTGGACTTCTTGACGACGGTCTCGGTCTTCTCGCCCTCGTTGGCGGCCTTGACCAGAGCGGCGACGGCGTCGGTGAGCTGAGCGCCCTTGGACTGCCAGTCGGCGATCTTCTCGAGGTCGAGGTTGATGGTCTTGGGGGCGGTCATCGGGTTGTAGCGGCCAACCTCCTCGATGATACGACCGTCACGCGGGGCGCGGGAATCGGCGACGACGACACGGTAGTACGGACGCTTCTTAGCGCCGTGACGAGCAAGGCGAATCTTGACTGCCAAAGGAAACTCCTCCAACCAAGCAGCTTTAGGCTGCAACTACAAACAAACAGTTGAACATAATACGCCATCGACGCGGGCAGGTGAAGTCCGTGAGACCAACTTCTTCGGTGTAGTCGAGGGCAAATCCATATCTTAGACAAGAATTCGGGATTTGCAAGCACATACACGCACCCCACATGAGCTGCGCGGTATACTCATGACATGGAAAGACGCGAACATACATACGGTTATGAGGATGCCATGGGCGTCACGCCGCCTCCCTGGACGGGTCCAGCGGTGGGCCTCATGGACCTCGATGCGTTTTTTGCGAGCGTGGAAATGCTCGATCATCCCGAATGGCGAGGAAAGCCGCTCATCGTGGGCGGAGACGCCGATTCGCGTGGCGTCGTGTCCACCTGTTCGTATGAGGCGCGTCGCTTTGGCGTGCACTCTGCCATGGCCTCGGCCGAGGCACAGCGCTTGTGCCCGCAAGCCATTTGGACACACGGGCACTTTGACCGATACCGCGAGGTGAGCGCGCAGGTCATGGCGATTCTCGCCGACGAGACCCCGCGTGTTGAGCGCGTATCCATCGACGAAGCCTTTATCGATATCACACCGGGTCGCTTTGCGCCCGAAGACCCGCTGCTGGTTGCGCGGCGTATAAGCGACCGCGTGGCAGGGCTGGGAGTGACCTGTTCCATTGGCGTGGGCTGCAACAAGACGGTCGCAAAGATCGCAAGCGAACGGGATAAGCCGTTTGGGCTGACCATCGTGCGCCCCGGAACCGAGCAGCGCTTTTTGGCCGCGCTGCCGGTATCTGCCATGAGCGGCATCGGGCGCTCGGCCGAGGAGCGACTGCGCCGCATGCGCATCTACACCCTCGGCGAGCTATCACGTGCACCGGAATCCACCTTGGCCTCTATTTTTGGCGTCAACGGCGAACGCATGCGCCAGCGTGCGCTGGGACTCGAAATCTCCGAAGTCACGAGCCTCGATGAAGAGCGCGAGGTCAAGTCGGTCAGCAATGAACGCACCTTTGCTAAAGATTTGACTGAGCGTGGGGATATTGAGGCGGCGATTGCGCTGCTGGGCGAGTCAGTGGGACGACGTCTGCGCCGTCAGGGACTAACAGGCGCCACGGTAACGCTCAAGCTCAAGTATTCGTATGGAAACGGTCGCTCGGCGCAGCGCCGGCTGCCTCATCCGACCGACGATGAGAACATCTTCGTGGCGGTTGCACTCGAACTGCTCGGCAACATCTGGCAGGAAGGAATGCACGTTCGCTTAGCAGGCATCGGCATGAGCGACTTCGACCACCAAGGCGGCATCCAGACCGACCTGTTCTGCGAGATCGATGACCGCGGAGCCCAATCCAGCGACCGCCGCGACCTCTCCGTCGCCATCGACGCCGTCCGAGACAAATTCGGTGACACCGCCCTATCCTTCGGCCGCCAATCCCGCTTCAACGATTAACCGCCTTTGGGCAAAAAGAAAGCCGGGCAGGTGCGGAAAACCGCAACTGCCCGGCGATATGCGTGAGGGTAGCTAACCCCGTCTCAAATGAGCTACTAGAGGAGGTTGAGGGGGAGCTGGGGGGCGTCTCCCCAGAGTTTCTCGAGGCGGTAGAAGTCGCGGGCTTCGGGAGTGAAGACGTGGACGACAACCGAACCATAGTCCATGAGCATCCAGGTCTTCTGCTCGCGACCCTCGATGGAGAACGGGTGCTCGCCGCAAGCCTCGGCGACCTTCTCCTCGATCTCGTCGACGATAGAATCGACCTGGCGGTTGTTGGTACCGGTGGCAAGCACAAAGTAGTCGCATACGTCGGAAAGCTCGGTCAGGTCGAGCACCTGAACGTCCTCGCCCTTCTTGTCGTAGGCGGCCTGCGCGGCGGCGCGGGCGACATCCTCGGCGGCGACACCGCTCGCAGACAGCGAGGCGGCAGTGCGGTCGGACGTGGCGACGAAGCTCTTGTGCTCCACACCTTCAAGAATCTGCTCGTCGGTCATGGTCTCGTCGGCCATGGAATACCTCTTTCTAGACAGCCCGAGCTAGCGCAGCTGGGCGTAATGGTTGTAAATCGAAATAGCCGTGGGATAAAGATAGCGCCCGGACTGAATCACATAGACCAAACCCTGCGCAAAACAGGAGAAGAACAACTCGTCGAGCGACGACTCCCCCACCATCTTGCGCAGCGCATGCGCATAGTCGCCGTGGCGGTTGGGCTCGATGGCATCGGCCACAAAGACCACCATATCGAGCGGCGTCATGTCACAGGCACCCACGGTGTGACGGTCGACAGCCTGAAAGACCGCCGGCGACAACTCGGGGAAAAGCTGCGGAAGCTCATAGGCGGCAACAGGGCCATGCAAAAGCGGCGTCGCGGCGGAAGGAGAGCCGGCAATCTTAATGCCGTAATGCAGAGCGCGCGTGACCAGCTCGTCGTCGGAGAGCACTTTGTCCCAGTCATGGATCAGGCCGGCGGCAGCGGCATCAAAGCGGTCAACGCCGTAGACCTCGGCCAGATGAAGTGCGGTCTCGGCAACACCCAGCGAATGCACATAGCGCTTACGCTTATCCTTCATGCGAACATCGAGCAGCTCTTGAATGCGCTTGAGCAGCGCGCGCTCATCGCCCTCAAACTGATCCTCTACCGACAACGTAGACCCCCATCACTCAAAATCTTCTTGGCCCAGATCGACATACAAACCGCGCTTGCGAATGTAGCCGAGCACGGACTCGCTCGTAAGATAGCGCACGCTCATACCGCGGGCAACTCGCTTACGAATGTTCGTCGAGCTGATCGCCAGCGCCGGAATCTGAATATAGCGCACGTCGAACGGCAGCCCCGACTCTTTGATTCGGGCACGCGCCGTATCGATATCAAAGCCCGGTCGTGTCGCCGCAATAAAGGTAGCAAGCTCAGCGATTCGTTCGGCATCATGCCAAGTCACAATATCGATAATCGCGTCGGCGCCCGTAATAAAGTAGAGCTTTACCTGCGGCGGGTAAAAGTCGCGAAGGGCATGAAGCGTATCGGCCGTATAGGTTACACCCGGACGGTCGATCTCGAACCGGCTCGCCAAAAAGGCCGGGTTCGCGGCGGTGGCGAGGACCGTCATGGCATAACGGTCCTCGGCAGGCGTCACCGGCTTGTCAAGCTTAAAGGCAGGAGAGCCCGCCGGCATAAAGAGCACAGCGTCCAAGTCGAGCGACTCGCGCGCCTGCTCGGCAGTCACCAGGTGCCCGTAATGGATGGGATCAAAGGTGCCACCCATAATGCCGAGCCTAAACTCCTGCCCGTCCTCTAGAGGAAGCTCGGGCAAACCGATTCCACCGCGCAGCGACATGGCTTACTCGCCCTCCGGGGTCTCGAAATCGTCCGCGGCATCCGTCGCATCGACAACCTCGACGCCCTCATTCGCAGCATCGGTCACGTCAATGGCCTCAACGGCAACGTCCTCGCCAGCATCCTCGAGCTCCTCGTACTCCGAGAAGTCCTCGGCGCCCTCAAAGTCAAAGGCGCGCTGGCAAATGCGGACCTCGTCGCCCGCACGGCAACCGGCCTTCTCGAGCGCGTCGTCAACACCCATACGCCCAAACTTATGCTGCAGGTAAATGACGGCTTCCTCGTTTTCCCAGTCGGTCTGAATGACCATGCGCTCAATGGCACGACCGACCACGCGGAAGGCACCGGGCTCTTCCTGGACAATGCGGAAACGCTTCTCGCGCTGCAGGCGGCGGCGCTCCCATTCATCGTCGCGCAGAACGACCGGCTCATCGGAGACAGCCAACTCGGCGCGCAGCTTAGCCACCTGCTCGCCCACGGCAAGCATCAGCGTGTTGAGGCCGGCGCCCGTCACGGCAGACACGGCAAAGAACATATGTCCATCGTCGAGCGCTGCGCGCTTGAGGTCGGCAATCTTATCGGCCGTGCCCGGCGCGTCGCACTTGTTGGCAACAACGATCTGCGGACGCTCCGAAAGCTCGGCGCCATACTGCTCGAGCTCGCGGTTGATGATGCGATAATCCTCGACCGGATCGCGATCCTCAAAACCACCCGTCATGTCGACGACATGCATGATCAGAGCCGTACGCTCAATGTGGCGCAGGAACTGGTGACCCAGGCCCTTGCCCTCGCTCGCGCCCTCGATCAAACCGGGAACGTCGGCAACGACGTAAGAATATTCGCCGGCACGCACCATGCCGAGATTCGGCACGAGCGTGGTAAACGGGTAGTCGGCGATCTTGGGGCGGGCGGCACTCATACGCGCGATGAGAGATGACTTACCCACCGAGGGGAAGCCCACGAGCGCGGCATCGGCCATAAGCTTCATCTCGAGCTCAATCCAGTGCTCCTCGGCCGGCTCGCCCAGCTGGGCGAACGCGGGCGCGCGGCGCACCGACGTCACAAAGTGCGTGTTGCCGAGACCACCGGCACCGCCGGGCGCCACGACGACGCGCTCGCCATCGTGCACCAGATCGGCAATCTCGAACATCGGGGTCTGCGTCTCGGGGTCGAGCTCCCGCACCACGGTACCCATAGGGACCTTGAGAATCAGGTCCTCGCCGCTCTTGCCGTTACGACGGGCACCCTGCCCGTGCGTGCCGCGCTCGGCGCGAAAGTGATGCTTAAAGCGGTAATCGATCAGCGAAGACAGCTGAGCATCGGCCTGGATGACGACATTGCCGCCACGACCGCCGTCGCCGCCATCGGGGCCGCCCTTGGGGACAAATGCCTCGCGCCTAAACGACATGCATCCGGCTCCGCCGTCGCCGCCGCACACGTTAATGCGGCTGATATCGGTGAACTGTGACAACAGAATCGCCTCCTACAAAAAAGAGGGAGACCCTTGAATCCTAAAACTCAAGTGCCTCCCACATATGTGCTCTATGAAGGGTGAATTACGCGTTCGCGAGCGGGCGTACGCTGACCCTGTGCTTGATACCCTTGTGGAACTCAACGGTACCGTCGACCAGCGCGAACAGCGTGTCGTCCTTACCACGGCCAACGTTCTCACCCGGGTGGATGTGCGTGCCGTGCTGACGGACGAGAATCGTGCCCGTGGTTACCGTCTGGCCGGCATAGCGCTTCGTGCCAAGGCGCTGACCGCGGGAGTCACGGCCATTACGGGAGGAACCGAGTCCTTTTTTGTGTGCCATTGTGTATACCTACTCTTTCGTTACGAGTGTAATCTACTCGGCGACGGGAGCCTCGGCAACAGCCTCAGCCTCTGCCTTGACAGCCTTCTTGGCGCGGGAGGTAGCCTGAACCTTCACGATCTTCAGCTTGGTGAGCTGCTGACGGTGACCCTTCAGACGACGATAGCGCTTGCGCTTGTGGAACTTGAAGACCAGCTGCTTCTCGCCCTTGAACTGCTCAACGATCTGAGCGGTAACCTTGGCCTTGGCCAGCTTGTCGGGATCGGTGACGATCTTCTTACCATCGTTGAGGAAGATAACCGGCAGGGTGACCTTGTCGCCCTCATTGCCCTCGATCTTCTCGACGGTGATGACATCGTCGGTGGCGACCTTGTACTGCTTGCCGCCCGTGTTAACGATTGCGTACATGTTTACTTGCCCTTCATGCATCAGTTAGTGCAACAGTCGAATATAGTAGCAGGCGAAAATACCCCCGTCAACGAGTATGTGGAGCAAATCCACAAGTTCGCACAGGTATGGGGCTGACGAGTCGGCCCTCGTCGTCCTCGCATGCTTGATTCTGACGCTCGACATCGTAGGAGCAGATGGTCACGAGGTCTTGCATACCGGTGGAAACAATAGGTGCATCCACGCCCGGGGTCAAGCCCTGCAACAAAACATCAGCCGCAGAAAGCAAAATTTCCGGACGCATGGAGCCCTCGTTGTCGGCATGGGTGTCGAGCATGAGCACCAAATGGTCCGGGCGCTCCCCCGCCGTGAGCTCATAGCCCACGAGCGTGTGATCCAAATCCAAGCGCTTGCTCTTTTTGCCGCGCGCGTAGTCGATGCCGTGGCCCGCGCGCAGCGTGTCGATCGCACGACGCACCTCGTCGGCGCTTACGGGCGCCTCGGAATCCAAGTGCAGGTCGATGCGATACGACAAGCGCGTGAGCTGCGCCGTCAACGCCGGCGTGCGCACGTCGATATACGCCGCCTCGATGGGCGCCAGATCGGCCGGAGACGTCGCAGCCAGGCGCCCAAACGCCTCGTCGAGCGCCACGAACTCGGTCATAAACAGGTCATACAACTCGCAGGTCGACGACGTACCCACCGGTAGCGCCGAAGAGAAGCCCACGCGCATGTGCGGAGAGAAGCCCTGCGTGACGGCATAGGGAAGTCCCGCACGGCGCACGATGCGCTCAATGGTATGGATCACTTCGAGATGGCCCAGGTACTTAAGGCGATCGCGCTTGCCATAGCGAACACGAAGTCTAAAGAGCGAGGGGTTGTCGGTCAGGCGCTCACTCATGCGCGATCACCCATCAATACATTCTTGGCGTGGAGCGTAGGGCAGATCCCGCAGCCGGTGCATGACGTGCGGGTGCAGTCGGGAGTCGTGACGCCCTCGAGCGAGCGACGGTACTCGCGCTCGAGGAAGCCGCGCGTGCAGCCGGGGCTCACGTGCTCCCACGGCAGGCGCCAGTCCAACTCGTAGGGCAGGTGCACGAGCTCATTGAGGTCGATGCCGTTTTTGGCAGCAGCCTCCTTCCAGTTATCGAGCGAGAAATGCTCTACCCAGGCGTCAAAGCGAGAGCCCGAGCGCCAAGCGTCGATGATGACGGGCGTCATGTCACGACCGGCGCGGGACAGCGCAGCCTCGATGAGCGAGGTCTCGGCATCGTGGTAATGAACGCGGACGGCACGGTTGCGAACGCTCGTGATGAGCAGCTTCTGGCGACGCTTGACGTCGTCGTAGTCGAGCTGCGGGCACCACTGGAACGGCGTGGCAGCCTTGGGGATAAAGACCGAAACCGAGATCGACACCGAGATCGAGCCGCGACGAGCCTTGGGCACCACGGAGCGGCCGAGCTCCAGCACGTGATCGGCCAGATTGGCGATGGCCACGATGTCCTCGTCGCGCTCGCCGGGAAGGCCCATCATAAAGTAGAGCTTCATGCGGTTCCAGCCGGCCTCGAAGGCCGCCTTGGCCGCACGGTCCAGGTCCTCCTCGGTCACGTTCTTGTTTATGATGTCGCGCATGCGCTGGCTGCCGGCCTCGGGCGCGAACGTCAGTCCGCCCTTCTTTTCGCCGGCGACCGACTCGGCCATATCCACGCCAAACGAATCCAGGCGCTGCGACGGAATAGACACGCGAATACCCGTATCCTCCAGGCGACGGTTGAGCCTGCCGAGCACGTCGCGAATGCAGGAGTGGTCGGTCGTGGAGAGCGAGGTCAGCGACACCTCGTCATAGCCGGTCTTTTCCAGACCCTGAATCACCGACGAGACGATCTGGTCGGCCGAGCGCTCGCGCACCGGGCGATACGTCATGCCGGCCTGACAAAAACGACAGCCGCGGGCGCAGCCGCGCAGGATCTCGATAGACAGGCGGTCGTGAACCAACTGCGCATAGGGCACGCACGACTGCGACAGCGGATTCGTGGCGCCGAAATCCTCGACGACGCGCTTGTAGACCACGGTCGGCGCATCCTTGCCCTCACGCGGCACGGTGTAGCCATGCGGCGAGCAGGGCTCGTCGTGACAAACCTCATAGAGCGACGGCACGTAGTTGCCGGCAATGGATGCAAGCTGCTCGACAATCTGCGCGCGCGGAACTCCTTCGTCACGCAGGCGGCGATGCAGCTGGCAGGTCTCGAGCAGCGATTCCTCGCCCTCACCGATGAGGATGGCATCGAAGAAGGCCGCGTACGGCTCGGGGTTGTACACCGAGGGGCCGCCGGCGATGATGATGGGGTCGTCTTCGCCTCGGTCGGCCGCCAACAGTGGAATGCCAGCGAGGTCGAGTGCCTCGAGGAAGTTCGTCACCGCCATCTCGTGCGGCACATGCAGACCGACGATATCAAACGAAGCGACCGGCGCTGCACCCTCGAGCGAGAGCAGCGGAATGCCTGCCTCGCGCATGGCGTCACCCATATCGGGCCACGGCACATAGCCGCGCTCGCAGGAGATGCCCTCGGCCTGGTTAAGGATGTTGTAGAGGATGGCAATGCCCTGGTTGGGCAGACCGACCTCGTACACATCCGGGTAGATCAGGCAGCAACGGTAGTCGGCATCGGCCTTGGAAAGCGTGCCCCACTCGTGATCGATATAGCGGCTCGGTTTCTCGACCTTGGCGAGCAACGGCTCAATTAAATGAAAACAGTCTTGGTATGCAACGCGCAACGGAAAACCCCTAAGCAGCGAGATCTGATACGTCCTGATAGGACGCCATAGGACGGGTAGCGCCCGCGACGGTGGACACCAGATCGCGAACGCGGGAGAACGTGGCAGTGACCACCTCGTTGGCACGGCTGTAGTCGACATCGCGCTCGTAGAGCGAAACGAGCGCACGGCCCATGCCATAGGTGCCCGCGGCAGCAGTGAGCGCCTTGACGGCAAACCCAATATGCGGCGTCTGCTTGACAAGTGCGCGGGTGACCGCTCGGATCACAAGACCGCCGGCAAGCACGCCCGCGACCTCGTAGCCGCGCTCGGGCTTAATGCCGCGTCCAAAGACGGCAGCGAGCTCAAAGAGCATGCCCACCTGCGCCAGCGCCATAACGGGATAATCGGCGCCCGGCAAAAACACCAGCGCACCGGTCGCCATATTGGTGAGCGCACACGAGGTGATAATACGATTGGCCGCCGCGATGCGCATGAAGGCAAAGTTCGCCGCAAAAGCCGTTTCCTTGTCGGTGCGATCGAGAATCCAGCGGGCAAGCGTCTCGAGCAGATACGTCTTATCGGTTGCCGCCACCACGCCGAGCATGGGCGTGGACTCCTCGATAAACGGCACCTCCACAGCAGACTCGGCAAGCACGCACACGGGCGCGCCGGCGATCACGAGCTCCTGCACGGCACTCTCCAAGCGGTCGGAACCACACGAGAGCACCAGCACCACATCGGTATCGGTCTTTGGAGCAATTCGCTCCTCCCCCAGACGCTCGACGCGCACAATGCCCGAGGTCGTCTGCGGCACAAAGGCGTCACGCACCGTCTCGGCCAGAAAGCGCGAGGCGGACGAATCCAGATAGACCGAGACGCGCACCGGCGTATCGGAATCCTTCTTAACGGACGCGCCCATCTTAAAAGCGCGGGTCAGCTTATCTACGGGAATTTTCATAGCAAACCCCTCCAGCGGTTACGCGGCGCCCGAACGATGCCGCCATATGGATTGTACGATACCCACCGTCAGCAGCTGAATCATCATCGAAGACGAACCGAAGCTAATAAACGGTAGCGGAATACCGGTAATCGGCATCATGCCAATGCACATGCCGATGTTTTCGAAAGTCTGGAACGCCCACATGCCAACGATGCCCACACACGAAAGACGCAAAAACAGCGACTCGCACTTAAAGGCGACGCGAATCGTCGAAAAGATCAGCAGCACGTAGAGGCACAGGAGCAAAAAGGAACCGCAAAAGCCAAAGGTCTCGGACAGGAAGGCGAAGACGAAGTCGGTGTGGAACTCAGGCAGAAAGCCGCCGGCCGACTGCGTCGCATGCCCCAGGCCCTTACCAAAGAAGCCGCCCGAGCCAACGGCGATAAGCGACTGCTGCAGGTTGTAGGCATCGTCCGAATCGGCATTATCGGGGTCGATAAAGACCGTCAGACGGTTCATCTGATACTGCTTGATGAGCACATCGTGGCCGAGCAACGAATCAAAGACCGAATCAAGCGCCAGGACGAGGGCCACCAGGCCCACGAGCAGGGCCAGGGTCGACAGCACCCATTCGCGGCGTGCACCGCTCATGCAGATGACGATGGCGCCCGAAACCAGCACGACCAGGCCCGAGCCCAGGTCACCCATGGCAACGACGGCCAAAAACGGAATGGACAGCATGCCGCAGAGCTTGACGTAGTCGCGAACGGTATCGATGCGACCGTTATACTGCGAGCCAAGCGTAGCAATAAAGAAGATGGTGATGAGCTTGGCAAGCTCAACCGGCTGGAACGTCAAGCCGATACCGGGAATCTTGATCCAGCCCGTCATGCCCAGACCGCCCGTATAGGACAGACCCGGAATCTTGGGCGAGAAGATCACGATCAGGTCGATGACGAGCAACGCCGTCGAGAAATTGGAAATACCGCGCAGGTCGGTTCGCCAGACGAGCACCGCCAGCACCGCTCCGATGCCAATTCCCAGCAAATGGCGCGAGAACGAAGCATCGGCCTTAAACTGCGAAGCCGACCAGATAATGATGGCACCGTAGGCGACGAGCGCCACAGTAGCCACGAGCACACCGATATGCACCTTTTGGCGAAACGTGCCGCGCGAGGCCGAAAGTTGCTTGTTGACACGGTCCAGGCTGCTGCGAGAGCCGGTCTTGGTTGAACGGAACAGATCCGCCGGAGAAAAATCCATCGCAACCTCCTATCGAACCGAAGAATCGCCCGAGGCCGAAGAGGTATCGGGCTCGTCATAAATCACGCCGAGCACGTCGCGCACGACATGCATCGCGGTATCTGAGCCGCCGCCGCCCTGCTCCAGGACAGTAGCGATGACATACTTGGGATCATCGGCCGGTGCATAGGCGCAGAACCACGCATATTCGTCCTCGCCGCTTTTCTCGCCCGTGCCCGACTTGCCGTATACCTGCGGCGTCAGGGTGCCAAAGTGAGCCGCCAGGGACGTCGATGCCGTGTAAATCACATCGTGCATGCCGTTGCGAACAAGAGCCAAATCCGAATCGCTGTTGATCTTGGCCTCCAGGCGCTTCTTCTTGCCCTTGCCGTTGTACTTATAGGCATCGCCGTCGCCATCGCGCGACACGGCAGACAAAAACACGTGAGGCACGTACTGTTTGCCGCCGTTGGCAAGACCCATATAGGCGCACGCCATCTGCAGGGGCGTCACCAGGATGTCGCCCTGGCCGATGGCAATGTTGGTCATATCGCCGGCATTCCACTTGCGGTCCTCGGCAGAGGCGTCGGTGAAGTACGACTCTTTCCACTCGGCATCGGGAATACGGCCCGAGCCCTCACTCGGCAGATCGATACCGCAGGTCTTGCCTAGACCCCAGCGACGAAAGACCTCCTGCAGGCCCTCGGGATGTTGCTCGTCATAAAAGAACGCCTTGCCCATGTCGTAGAAGACAGGGTCGCACGAGTTGGCGATACCCGACTGCAGCGTCATGGTGCCGTGGCCAGACGTCAGCCAGCAGCGCTTGCCCCAAGCCTTGCCCGAGCGGCTTGATGGTCGAGGCCGACATGTACTGTCCGCTAATGGCGCGGTTGAGCAGCGGGTGCGAACCCTTGTCATCATTGAGCTCGGTCCACACGTCGTTTGAGACGCCACCGATAAAGACGGACGGATCGAACTTGGGCTCGCTCGCCATGCCCAAGATCTCGCCATTGTTGGGATCGAGACACACCACAGCGCCGTTGCCGGCATTGCTGTAGCCAGTGGTCTTGGCAAGCTCGATAGCGCTCGCCAGCGCCGTCTCACAGGCCTGCTGGATCTTAAGGTCGAGCGTGAGCTTAATGTCGGAGCCGGCCTTCGCGGGCACGGCGCCGGCCTGACCGGTCACATTGCCCGAGGCATCGACCTTGACGGTCTGCTCGCCACGAATACCCTGCAGCAGGTTTTCGTAGTAGCTCTCAACGCCCGCCTGGCCCACGATATCGCCCGACTGGTACGTAATCTTGCCAGCAGAAGCATCATCATCGCCAGAGGTTTTCTTATTCTGGGCCTCGAGCTGCTCGGAGGTAATGGTGCCGGTATAGCCCAAGATATGACATGCCGTCTCGCCATATGGATACTGGCGCTCGGTACGCTCGGCAATCTTGACGCCCGGGAACTCGCCGGCATGCTCCTGAATATAGGCAACCGTGGAGCGACGGACGTCCGTCGCGATGGTATGCAGGCTCTGGGCGCCCTCTGTATTGTCCTGAATATTGCGAAGGACCGCCACGTAAGGCATTCCAAGCACGTTGGCAAGATGGCGAACCAGAACCTCATCCTCGGCAAGGTCGCGGTAGGCCACGACAGCCAGTGAGGGACGGTTCTGGACAAGCGCCACGCCATTGCGGTCGAGGATGCGACCGCGCACAGCGGGTGTTGTAACGGTGCGAGTCTGATTACTATTGGCCTGTTTCTCGTAATAGTCCGACGAGACCATCTGCATGCCCCACAGCTTGACGGCGAGCGCCGCAAACATCGCGCCCACACCCGTGGTGAGGATGGAAAAGCGGCCCTTAAAGGCGGTCGCCGCGGTATTGCCCTCGCCCTCGGTGGCGCGCGGGGCCGTTCCATGCTGCGTATCGTAGGTAAAACGGGAATCGCCGCGACGCATGATGACCAGCGCGACCACGATGGCCACAACCAGCACGATACCGGCGATAATAACCGTCAACTGGGAAGACATCTACGGGCCTCCCCTATTTGAGCTTGCGGGTCTTGGGCTTAAAGCGCATACCCGCCTGGCGTCCGCCACGTGCGGAGAATCCATAGCCGGACTGCGGCACGACGCCGGACATCAAAAACGGAATGGCAACCAGACCCGTCAGGATCGAGGACGGCAGCGCATGGCCGAAGATCGCCACGACAAAGCTCGTCTCCAAACCCATAAACAGCAAGATGATGCTGTAGATCACATTAATGACGAGCGCAAAGGCGCCCACAGTGACGCCGCGCGCACTCGGGGTACCGCCCGTCTGACCGACGGCGCTGTGCACCAGGGCAAAAGAACCCACGGTCAGCAGAAGCGACATAACGCCCACCGGCACGGCAGCGGACAGGTCATAGAACAAGCCGCTGCAAAAACCGCACACGACGGCACGGGTCGGGTCGCCCGAGAACACGCTTAGGCACACCAGGATAATCATGAAGTTGACGCGACCGCCCGCAATGGAGATCTGCGGTGCCAGGCCTGCCTGCAGCAGCACGCACACAATGGCGGCGATCACAAACGTGCGGGAGCTCATCCCCTGCTCGTGTAGATCCATGGACATGCCCCCTATTCGCTCGAGCCGGAATCGGTCGTCTCGGACGTGTCGGAACTGTCATCCGAGCTCTCGTCCTTCGTCTTGGTCGCAGCATCGCGCGACGTTCCCTGCGGCGTGCTGTTGGCCGTGCTCACGTCCTCATCCGAGGCCGACTGTTCGTCGGTCAGCGAGGTAATGACCAGCACTTCCTCGTTGTTCTCGGCCGTCGTCTGAGCGCGCACCACAATGGTGTAGTACACATCGTTTGCCGATTTCTCAACCGACGAGACGGTGCCGAGCGGTAGACCCTTGGGGAACACGCCACCGATGCCCGAGGTCACGATGATGTCGCCAACCTTAACATCGGAGTCGACGCTCACGTACTCAAGACGCAGCGTGCCGTCAGCCTGACCCTGCAGCATGCCCTGGGCGCGCGTGTCCTGCACCATGGCGGACACGCCCGAGTTCTCGTCGCCAATCAAGCGCACGGTCGACGTTTTGGCCGATACCTCGATAATCTGGCCGATAACACCGGCCGAACTCGTCACAGGCATGTTGATGGTAAGCCCGTCGGCAGAACCCTTATCAATCGTGACGGTCGAGGTCCAGGCATCGCCCGAGGCACCAACGATACGAGCTGCGGTCGATTTGAGGTTGTAGGTCGACTGCAGGCCGACCAGCCCCTCCAGACGCTCAGCGGTCTTTTGAGCCTCGGAGAGCTCAGCAACCTTAGAGGTCAGTTCCTCGTTTTGCTTCTTAAGCTCGTCAAGCGTGTCCTGCGACGCCGTAAGGTTAGAGAACACGTTGCCGATCGCATTGAAGGGAGCCGCCACAGCCGAACCCACAAAGCGCACCGGCGAGGTAATCGTCGTTACGCCCGAACGCACGGCATGAATCGGTCCTGCCTCGCCCTCGCGGATGTAAAACGTGAGCAGCAACACCGAAATCAGGCTGAAAACAATCAACGGGCGCATACCCGTTGATTGTCGCTTGGTATTCAGATTTGTGGAGAAACCCGAAGATCGTGCCAAATGGAATCCACCTTTTGGAAATTAAGCATTGGTCTGGACGAAGCCGCCATCAAACGCATTGGCCTCGAGCACGCGGGCGCAGCCGTTAACGACGTTATCGAGTGCCGTGGGGCTGACGTTGACCGAAACGCCGGTCTCATCGCGCAGGCGCACGTCGAGACCGCGCAGCAGCGCGCCGCCACCGGTCAGCAATATGCCATAGTACATAAGGTCAGAGGCAAGATCGGGCGGCGTGGCATCGAGGGCGTCTTTAACGGCCTTGGCCATCTCGTCGAGCGGCTTGTTGAGCGCGCGACGAATCTCCTCGCTCTCGATGCGCACGGTCTTGGGCAGACCCGTGATCACGTCGCGGCCGTTGACCTCGACGTCGAGCTCGTCCTTGAGCGGCACGGCGGAGCCGACCTTGATCTTGATGTCCTCTGCCGTACGCTCGCCGATGGCCAGGTTGTAGGCATCGCGAACGTGTGTGAGGATGGCCTGATCGAACTCGTCGCCGGCAATACGGATGGACTGCGAGACGACGATGCCGCCCATAGCGATAACAGCGACCTCGGTGGTACCGCCACCGATGTCGATGACCATGGAGCCGGTGGGCTCCTCGACGGGCAGGTCGGCGCCGATAGCAGCAGCCATGGGCTCCTCGATCAGGTAGGCCTGGCGAGCGCCGGCCTGGATCGTGGCCTCAAAGACAGCGCGCTTCTCGACCGACGTGACGCCGGAGGGAACGCAGACGACAACACGCGGACGCGGAGTCCACGGATAGCGCTTCTCGGACGCCTTGTCGATAAAGTAGCGAAGCATGGCCTCGGTAACGTCGAAGTCGGCGATGACGCCGTCCTTCAGGGGACGAACGGCCACAATGTTGCCGGGCGTACGGCCGAGCATGCGCTTTGCCTCGATACCGACCGCCAGGATGCGCTCGTCGTTCTTGTCGATGGCGACGACGGAGGGCTCGCGGATGACGATGCCCTTGCCGCGCACGGAGACAAGCGTATTTGCGGTGCCGAGGTCGATGGCAAGATCGCCCGCATAGCTACCGAAGAACATATCCATCAAAGAAAACAACGCAACTCCTGATGTGTTGGATGATTGCTGGAAAACTACTAGCTCATCATACTAGCGTAAGCCCGGCACCTCACTTGCGGTGAAGCGCCGGGCAAAGCTAAATCCCATAAGGTCACTACTGGTTGTCAGCAGCCGAGAAATCCATATCGAGCGAGGAAACGGCCCAGCCGATATGGTTGTCGGAGCGCACGAATTTGACGGTGTACTCCTGCTCGCCGCCCTTGGACAGCGATGCCTTCACCTTGGCGGTCGTCTCGGTCATGGACTGATCCATGCCCTCGACAGACACGGTGGCACCCTGCGGAATCGAGGAGATGATCATCGACTTGGCGTCCTCGGACAGACTCGAGGCCAGGCAAGACTCGGCCTTTGCGGTGTCACCGTCGCCGGCAGCCTGGAACAGATCGGTAACGACAGACTCCTGGGACGGGAAGCCAAAGCCGCGCGTGTAGGCAAAGCCCAGACCGCCCGCGGCGATCAAAATGAGCAGAAGCAGCACGATGAAGACTTTAAGACCCGTGTGGCGATGGCGACGACGGACCTTGGCCTGCTTACGATCCTGACGGTCCTGCTGGACCATCTCGGACTCGGACAGCGTAAAGAAGCCGGTGTCCGAGGGATCGGGCATAAACTGACCGGTCGCGCCCGTAGGATCGAGCGGATCGACGACAGGAGCGTCCATCGCGGGCGCCGGAGCCGTGGCCATAGCCGTCTGGGCAGACAGCGCGGCAAGCGAATCGTGCACGCGGGCAAGCTCATCGGCCTGCTCGGAGGTGAGCTGGTAGATGCCATCGGCAGTAGCGGCGTTAAAGGCGTCGAGTGCGTCGGAGGGACGGCCGGCGGCAGAAAGCGCCTGACCCATGCCAGCGTTGAGCGCGCGCGTGTCGTCGCGGGGACCGGCAAAGTCGATAGCCGTGCGGTAGGTCTCCACGGCATCCGCCGGACGGCCGAGCTTAATGAAGCAACGACCGAGCTCGCCGAGCGCGGCGGCAGGGGCCGGATTGGCGCCGTCGATGGCGGCCTGACGGAAGGCAGTACCCGCGTTGGCATAGTCGCCCGACTGGAACAGCGCGTTACCCAAGCCCAGATAGGCCTTGAACGGCGTGGCATAGGAAGCATCCTGCGTAGCAGCAGAGAACGCCTGAGCGGCCGTTGTGTAGTCGCCCACGGCGGCGAGTGCCTTGCCGCGGTTGGTGAGCAGCGCGCCGCGCTTGCCATAGGTGCCGTCGTTGAGGGCGGCGGCATAGGCCTCGGCGGCCTCGGCATACATGCCCAGGTGCATCAAGGCGTTGCCACGAAGATGATCGGCCTCGCCCATAATCTCATCGGGAGTTTTTGCCGCCCCAAGCATCTGGGCTGCAGCGGAAAAATCACCCGCGCGGTAAGCGGCGCGGCCCTGTTGGATCAGCTGGCTATTCAAGGAAGTCCCCTTTACTCGTGAACGATCTCGACATGGACGATCTCGTCGCCGGCACGCAGCTGCGAAATCACATCGAGACCCTCGACCGTGGTACCAAAGACGGTGTACCCGGAATCGAGGTTATGCTGGGCACCCAAGCAGAAGTAGAACTGCGAACCCGCGGAATCGGGGTCCATGGAGCGTGCCATGGCAAGGGCACCATCGACATGGCTGTTGCGCGGATTGGTGGCAAACTCGCCCTTGATGCAGTAGCCGGGGCCACCGGTACCGGGCATGCCGTCGGGGCCCTCAAGACCGGCAGCGACGTCAGCGCCGGACATATCGCGGGTATTGGGGTCGCCGCCCTGGATGACAAAACCGGGCACATAGCGATGGAATTTAAGGCCATCATAGAAACCCATCGTGGAAAGCTCGCAGAAGTTCGCGACATGAATGGGAGCGCCCTCACCGTCAAACTTGACCTTGATGGTACCCTTCGACGTCTCGATAACGGCGCACTCGTCGCCGGCAAGCTGATACTCGGGCGTGTAGAGCTCTTTCTTAAAACCAAACATGTGGTTCCTTCCTCGTGCGTTTAAAGCATATTTGTACGAATTGTAGCAATAAGCATGCGCTTACATCAATTGCGCACGTAGGTTATGCCGACTATGGCGAACTAATTTTAGGAACGCTGCTGCGGCTTCCAGGAGCCCACGTTGGCGTCGTACTGATTCAGCGCGCTGTTGCCGCCCTGTGCGATGGGCGCCAGGATCTCGCTTTGGTGGGAACTCATCGACTCGCCATCGGGAATGGCCAGCGAGATATCCCAGCTCTGGCAGATTACGTCGACGCGCTCATACATCCACTCGGCAAGCTGCTTTAAGTGGGCGATGTCATCCGCATAGACCGTATCGTCCTGATACTTAAGGTTGTTAAGCTCATCTTGCGTCTTTTTGATCTGGTCGCGCAGGGCGTAGGCACTCTGCGACAGCTCCTGACGGGTGGACAGCGGCGTTCGGAGATAACCGTTGTTAAAGGAATCGATGACCTCGCCGATCTGATCATTGTTGTACGACACAATGGTCTGATACAGGCTGTCGAGCTTGGTGTAGAGCTGGTCATCGGTCAGCACGGTATCTTCCTGGACCACCTCGGCAGAATCGTCCTGCTTGGTATCGTCCTCAGTCGCCTCGCCCTTTTGGCGCGTGGGGAAGGTCGTCTGCGCGGCCTGGCCAAACTGGTCATAGAAGCCAGGCATGACACCCATGGGATCGGCCGTCACGAACCAATACGCACCACCGCACACGACGGCAAGGACCGCGATGATAATAAGCGGCTTGGGGATATGACGCTTGTGCTTGTGATAGGCGTCCTCGTCGGGATGCACCTTGCGCTTGGGTTTTTGAGCATCGTCGTGCAGGGAAACCGGCGTGGGAATATCGACCTTGGGAATACCGAAATCCTTATCGAAAGCCGGCAGCACGCAGGTCTCATTGGGGTCGGCGGCGTCTGAGAGCACCGCAGCGGCAGAGGCCGGCGCATGAGGCACCTCGGTATCGATCTGCTCTTGCGTTAGGCGCGGAAAGCCCGCCGTGCGGCCCGCTGCCAGGTCGGATGCGGCCGCGTCCTCGGAGAGGATACCCGGAGCGGGGCGTCCGCATTTGGGGCACGTACGATCATGTGGAGAAAGACGGGCACCGCAGCCCTCACAGAACACGAACTCGGTGTGCTCGGGACCATCGCCCGGACCCACATAGGCGTTGCAGTAGGGGCAGAACGAGGCGCCGTCCTCGATAGTCTTAAGGCAATGCGGGCAGATCACGGCATCCTCTTTTCGAAGCAATTCAAACAATCGAGGTTAGAGCATAACATCGCCACGGCCCCACAGGAACAAGGCACCAATTCAACATCGCCAGGGCGCGTAGCTACTTCTTCTTTTTGCTTGGCATCGAGACTTTGATGCCTTGGGCGGACTTGGTCACGCGAGAGCGCTTGGCTCCGGTACTCTTCTTTTTCTTGGGCTGGGCCTGGGCCACGCCCTCAAGTGCGCGGGCCTCGGCCTCGCGAGCGGTGCGATCTTCGCGGCGCTGCGCCATGTCGGCGGCGACGCGCTTGGCAAAACGCTCGGCCGTCGAACCCGTCGAGCTCACCTTGCCGCCACCGCGACCCAGGTGAACGCGCACACCACGGCCAAAACCAGTTGCGGCATGACGACGACGCGGCTTGAGCGAATCCATCATCGTGGCGAGCTTAAAGAACACCGAGCAGGTAAAGATCACGATGACAGCCAAGATAACCATCTGGCCTATCGACAGGTTGGCAATAGACAGCAGCTCCGGGAATCCGATAACGCCCACCAGGATGCCGGCGACTACAAACACAAAGAGCACCACACGTAAGGGCGTGAGAGGCTGCGAGATGTGCCAGATCAGGCTGACGCTCGCCGCGCACGACGTAAGCAGGCACATCGTAGACAGCGTGAGCTGGCTAAAGCCAAACACGCGCGCCACAAAGATATCGAGCGCCGCAGCCAAAATGACTGCAATCGACGCCGGCAGCGCACGCTTGAGTACGTTCGTCAAAAATGACCCCTTCACGCGAGCATTGTTGGGCTCCAAACCCAGCACAAAGCCCGGCGCGCCGATGCAGAAGAAGTTGATGAGTGTCATCTGGATGGGCTCGAAGGGGTACGGCGGCAGTGCAATGCACAGCGCCGCCAGGCCCATCGAGAACAGCGTCTTGGTCAGGAACAGCGAGGCCGAACGCTGCAGGTTGTTGATGGAGCGACGGCCCTCGGCCACCACGGCGGGCATCGAGGCAAAGTCGTTGTCGACGAGTACGATCTCGGCCACGTTACGTGCGGCATCGGAGCCAGCCGCCATGGCCACGGAGCAGTCGGCCTCCTTGAGCGCCAGCACGTCGTTGACGCCGTCGCCCGTCATGGCCACGGTGTGCTCGCGGCGCTTGAGCGCCTGCACGAGCTCGCGCTTCTGCTGCGGGGTCACACGACCAAAGACATGGTAGCGGTCCACTGCGGCATCGAGCTTGGCCGGCGTATCGAGCGTCGTGGCGTCCACATAAGCGTCCGCCCCCGGCACGCCCACCACGCGCGCGATCGACGACACTGTACGCGGGTCGTCGCCGCTGATCACGTTGAGGGTCACGCCCTGCTCGTTAAAGTAGCCGATGGTCTCGGCCGCCGAGGTACGAATCTCGTCGCGGATGGTCACAAAGCCCACGGGCTCGGCCTCGCCCACCATATCGCCATCGGGCGTAAAGCCGTCCACGCGCGCCACCACGAGCACGCGGCAGGTATCGGCAAGCTCGGCGACACGGTTCTCGACCTGGGCAAAAACACGATCAGAGAGCACAAACTGCGCCGCACCCATCACATAGGAGCCCTGCGCAAACGAAGCGCCACTCCATTTTTTAGACGACGAGAATGGAATGACCGACAGCGGCTCAGACACCTCGACCGGGCGATCGGCGTAATAGTTGAGCAGCGCCTGGCAGGTCTCGTTGGCATCGGCCGAAGTCGCACGCGCGACGTTAGCCAGCGCAAAATCGAGCACCGTGGTATCGACGGGAACGGCCGCCTCGTCCGAGCCGGCGCCTAGGCTCACGCCCTCAACCGGCAGCGGATACGTGCCCTCGACCTCCATGCGGCCCGACGTGATGGTGCCCGTCTTGTCCAGGCACAGCACGTCGACGCGAGCGAGTGTCTCGATGCAGTAGAGCTGCTGCGCCAGCACCTTGCGGCGAGCCAGGCGCACCGTGGCGATGGCGAGCACCGACGAGGTCAGCAGCACCAGGCCTTGCGGGATCATGCCCAGCAGGGCGCCCACCGTGGACAGCAGCGCCGACGAAGGCACATGACCAGCCAACAGCTCGGAGAAACACCACGAAAGCGCGCTATCGCCCGGGGTTCCCGCGGCATCCCACAGTTCGCTCACACTCGAGGCAAACAACGCCAAACCGAGCGGGATCATGATGATGCTCGCAAAGCGAACGATGGCGTTAAGCGCGTTCATGATCTCGGAATTAACCTTTTTGACGTACTTGGCCTCGTTATTAATTTTGGCCACGTAGTTGTCGGCGCCGACATGGATCACGCGGGCGCGCAGCAGGCCCGAGTCGATAAAGCTGCCGCTCATGAGCTCGGAACCGGGCTGTTTCTTAATAAGGTCGCTCTCGCCCGTCAGCAGACTCTCGTTCACGAGCGCCTCGCCCGAAACCACCACGGCGTCGGCGGGAATCTGGTCGCCGCGCCCCAGGCGGATGATGTCGTCGAGCACGATCTGGTCCAGGTCGAGCTCCACCTCGGCGCCGTCGCGCACCGCGATGGCCTTCTTGGAGGTCAGCAGCGTGAGCTTATCGACCATCTTCTTGGAACGCATGGACTGGATGACGCCAATAGCGGTATTGAGGAACACCACGAACAGGAACGTCAGATTCTTAAACGAACCGGTCAAAATGACCAGGAACGCCAAGATCACGTTGATCAAATTGAACAACGTGCAGAGGTTCTCGATGATGAGCTCTTTGACCGACTTGGTCTTGAGCTCCATGTTGCGGTTGATCTTACCGGCGGCGATGCGCTCCTCGACCTCGGCGGTCGAGAGTCCGCGCTCGATATCCGTTGCTGCCATACCACGTCCCATCACGTCGCGTCGGTATAAGAAAAACCGCCCGGACCATGCGAGGTTCGGACGGTCTTACGTTCGATGGTGCCCCATGTTGGATTCGAACCAACGGCCTTCTGCTCCGGAGGCAGACGCTCTAATCCCCTGAGCTAATAGGGCCAACGTTTGGCATTATACCCAAGTGCACCACGGGCTATCAAAATAAAAGAAAAAGCTTTGCAATTACGTGGGAGACGCGGTGCAACGGCCCACTTTAGAAGGCAAAAGCGAGTCAGATAGTATAAACTTTCATGCACCATATATACACGGCTCGCAATGCGGGCCGTTTTTGCAAAAATTATCCATCGAGGTGAGAGGCACACCATGATTGCAATTCTAAAGCAGAGCGCCAGCGACGAGGCCGTCAGCCATATCGTCAGCTGGATTGAGAAAAAAGGCCTGAAGACCGACGTCTCGCGCGGCGAGAACGAGACGATTATCGGCCTGGTGGGCGATACGACCAAGATCGACCCGTTCCTGCTCGAGTCCATGGATGTCGTCGAGCGCGTGCAGCGCGTCTCCGAGCCGTTCAAGCGCGCAAATCGCAAGTTCCACCCCGAGGACTCCGTCATCGACTGCGGCCACGGCGTCAAGATCGGCGGCGACCAGTTCCAGGTCATCGCCGGTCCCTGCTCCGTCGAGGGCGAGAACCTCATCCGCATCGCACGCCGCGTAAAGGCCGCCGGCGCCACGATGCTGCGCGGTGGCGCCTACAAGCCCCGCACCTCCCCCTACGCCTACCAGGGTATGGGCCCCGCCGGGCTGGACCTGCTATGCGAGGCGTCTGCCGAGCTCGACATGCCGATCGTCACCGAGATCATGGACCCGCGCGACGTGCAGGTCTTCCTTGACAAGAAGATTGACGTCATGCAGATCGGCGCCCGCAACGCCCAGAACTTCCCCCTGCTCAAGGAGGTCGGCAAGACCCAGACCCCGATCCTGCTCAAGCGCGGCATGTCCGGCACGATCGATGAGCTGCTTATGGCAGCCGAGTACATCATGAGCGAGGGCAACGACAACGTCATCCTTTGCGAGCGCGGTATCCGCACCTTCGAGACCCGCACCCGCAACACCTTCGACCTCAACGCCGTGCCGGTGCTGCACCACCTGTCGCACCTGCCTGTCGTCGCCGACCCCAGCCACGCCACCGGCTACACCCGCTACGTTGAGCCCATGGCGCTCGCCGCGACCGCCTGCGGTGCCAACGGCCTGGAGATCGAGGTCCACGACGAGCCGAGCCGCGCCTGGTCCGACGGCGCCCAGGCCCTCACCCCCGATCAGTTCGACGACACCATGCGCCGCATCCGAGCCATCCGCGAGGTTGTCTGCCAAGAGACCATGGAGTAGCTCATGGGTACGGTGAGAAACGCGCGCGTTAACCAGGGCGGCCCCAAGTGCGCCGGCATCGTCGGCCTTGGCCTCATCGGCGGTAGCTTTGCCCGCGGCTATGCGCAGGCGGGCGTCCGCGTGCTGGCCTGGGACCCCGATGACGATGTCATGACGGCCGCCAGCATGGGCACTGTCGCCGGAGAGCTCAACGGCAAGACACTCGGCGAATGCGACATCATCGTCCTGGCTTGCTATCCCGAGGCATGCATCGAATGGCTCGAGGCGCATGCCCAGGCACTCGCCGACGCCACCGACACCGACGCCATCATGGGTCCCGTGGTGATCGACACCGTGGGCGTCAAGGGCATTGTGTGCGAGCGCGCCTTTGAGCTTGCCCGCGAGCACGGCTTTTACTTTGTGGGCGCGCACCCCATGGCGGGCACCCAGTTCTCAGGCTACGCTCACTCCCGTGCCGACCTGTTCCAGGGCGCCCCGCTCGTGCTCGTGCCACCCGCGGTGGACGATGCGCTCAAGCTGGAGCTTTTGGGCCAGGTGCGCGAGATGGTGCGCCCCTTGGGCTTTGGCAAGTTCAGCGTGACCAGCGCCGCCGAACACGACCGCGTCATCGCCTTCACGAGCCAGCTTGCGCACGTGGTATCCAACGCCTACGTCAAGAGCCCCACCGCCCAGGTCCACCACGGCTTTTCGGCCGGAAGCTACCGCGATCTCACCCGCGTGGCGCACCTCAATCCTCAGATGTGGTCCGAGCTTATGATCGACGACGCCAATGCGCTCGCCTTCGAGATCGACCACCTGATCGAGTCGCTTGGCGCCTACAGCCGCGCCCTTAAGGACCGCGACCAACGCTATCTGGAGAATCTCCTTGCCGAGGGCGACCGCATCAAGCGCGCGCTCGACGACGAGGCCTCCCACTAGACCACCTATCACGCCAGGTCGAAAGGACCGAAGCTTATGGCGATTACCATCGATATCGACACCGCACGCCCCTACCAGGTGCATGTTGGCACGTTTTTGCTGGAGCAGGCGGGGCCGCTCGTGCGCGCCACTGCCGGCGGCGCCAAGGCCGTCATCGTGACGGACACCAACGTGGGCCCGCTCTACCAGATGCCCGTTAAGCAGAGCCTGGAGGCGTCAGGCTACGAGGTGAGCATCTGCACCTTCGAGGCCGGCGAGGCCCATAAGCGCGCCGAAACCTATGTTGCCATTTTGGAGTTTGTGGCCGAGCACGAGCTTTCGCGCTCCGACGTGATCGTGGCACTCGGGGGCGGCGTCGTGGGCGATGTGGCGGGCTTTGTGGCCGCCACCTACATGCGCGGCTGCAAGTTTGTGCAGATCCCGACGAGCCTGCTCGCCATGGTGGATTCGTCGGTGGGCGGCAAGACCGCCATCGACCTGGCTGCCGGCAAGAACTTGGCCGGCGCCTTTTGGCAGCCGAGCGTGGTTATCGCTGACGTGGGGTGCCTGGCCACCCTCACGCCCGAGCAGTTCGCCGACGGCTGCGGCGAGGTCGTCAAGCACGCCGTGATCGCCGACCCGGAGCTTTTCGCCGAGCTGGAGAAGACCCCGCTCACGCTGGAGCTGCTCAACCGCGATGTGGCCCGCGTAGCACTCATCATCGCCCGCAACATCGACATCAAGCGCGCCGTGGTCGTCGCCGACGAGCACGAAACCAACCAGCGCAAGCTGCTCAACTTTGGACACAGCGCCGGACACGCCGTCGAAGCCTGCGAGCACTTTGAGCTCGGGCACGGCAACTGCGTGTCGATCGGTATGGGCATCATCACGCGCGCCGCGGCCCTGCACGGCGCCTGCGATGCTGCACTGCCCGGTCGTATTGAGGAGCTCTGCGCCCGCCATGGCCTCAAGACCCGCTGCGACCTAGATGCCGATGCCGTCTTTGCCGAGGCGCTCCACGACAAGAAGCGCGCGGGCGACACCATCGACCTGGTGATTCCGCACGGCATTGGCCGCTGCAGCATCGACCGCACGCCGCTTTCCACTTTCCACGAACTCATTGCCGAGGGCCTCGGCCAGAAGGGAGACGCATCCGCATGCTAGCCCGCATCACCCCGTCCCCGCTTAAGGGCACCGTTCCCGCCATCGCGTCCAAGTCGATGGCGCACCGTCTCATCATCTGCGCTGCGCTTGCCAACGGCGAGACACACGTCGCCTGTAACACCACCTGCGCCGACATCGAGGCTACGGTGCGTTGCCTTACGGCCCTGGGTGCTCGCATCGAGACCGTCGAGGACGGCTTCCAGGTCCACCCCACCATGAAGAGCATTGAATTTGGCCTGCTCAAGGCCCTTGCCGGTGGCACGCTCGACTGCGGCGAGAGCGGCTCCACGCTGCGCTTTATGTTGCCCGTCGCCTGCGCGCTGGGCGCAGAAGCAACTTTTGTGGGTCAGGGACGCTTAGGCGCCCGCCCGCTGTCCCCGCTCTCGGACGAGATCATCGCCGCCGGCTGCGACCTGCAGGGCCTGGGCGGTTTTCCGCTCAAGACGAGCGGACGCATGCGCCCGGGCACTTTCGTGCTGCCGGGCAACGTGAGCTCGCAGTATATCTCCGGCCTGCTGCTGGCAGCCCCGCTGCTGGCCCAGCCCTCCTGCGTGCAGGTGACCGGCCTCATCGAGAGCCGCCCTTACATCAACCTGACAATCCAGGCCATGAAGGCCTTTGGCGTCGAGGTCAACGTCGAGCGCATTCCGGCCAAGGACGGCCAGCCCGAGGTCACGAACTTCCGCGTGAGCAGCGGCTCGTACCGCACGCCCGGCAGCGTAGCCGTCGAGGGCGACTGGTCCAACGCCGCCTTTTGGCTGTGCGCCGGTGCCATCGGCACCGACCCCATCACCGTCGAGGGCGTGTCGCTGAGCTCCACACAGGGCGACCGCAACGTGCTCGCCGCGCTTTCGCGCTTTGGTGCCCGCATCGTGCGCTCCACCAACGCCGCCACCGTGCAGTCCGACAAGCTCGCCGGCTTTGAGATGAGTGCCCACGACATTCCCGACCTGGTGCCCGTTATCTCGGCCGTGGCCTCGCTGGCACAGGGCCGCACCTTTATCCGCGATTGCGCCCGTCTGCGCATCAAGGAATCCGACCGTCTGGCCACCACCACCCGCGAGCTCACCGCGCTGGGCGCGCAGGTGCGCATTGCCGGTGACGACCTCATCATCAAGGGTGTCGATGCCTTTACCGGCGGCGAGGTCGATTCGCACAACGACCACCGCATCGCCATGATGGCCGCCATCGCCGCGAGCCGTGCCACCGGCGAGGTCGTGATCCACGGCGCCGAGGCCGTCAACAAGTCCTATCCCGATTTCTTCGACCACTACCGCCTGCTGGGCGGCAAGGTCACACTCGAGGAGGAATAGCATGTCCTCGACCTTTGGCAACGTCTTGCACTTAAGCATCTTCGGCCAATCGCACTCCCCCGCTATCGGCTGCTCGCTCGATGGCATCCCGGCGGGCATCGCCGTGGACCAGGAGGAGCTGCAGGCCTTCCTCGACCGTCGCGCCCCCGGTCGCGACGAGACCGCGACCAAACGCCGCGAAGCCGACGCCGCCCACATCATCGCCGGTGTTGTCGATGGACATACCACCGGCGCGCCCATCGCCGCGATTATCGAGAACACCAACACGCGCTCCAATGATTACTCCGAGCTGCGCCGCAAGCCCCGTCCCGGACATGCGGACTTCCCTGCGCGTGTGAAGTATCACAACATGCACGATGTCGCTGGTGGCGGGCATTTTTCCGGCCGCCTAACGGCACCCTTATGCATCGCCGGCGGGATCGCGCTGCAGGCGCTCGAGGCCCGTGGCATCAAGGTCATGGCGCACGTCGCGCAGATCGGCGGTATCTCCGACCTGCCGATGGACGATATGGTCTATCGCGAGGCCGACCGCAAGGCGATCCTTTCGAACGACCTGCCTTGCATTGACGCCGCCGCAGCCGGCCGCATGCGCGAGGAGATCCTAGCCGCGCGCGACGAGCTCGATAGCATCGGCGGCATCGTGGAGTGCGGCATTTACGGGCTTCCCACGGGCATCGGCGACCCCATGTTCGACGGCATCGAGAACCGCATCGCGCAAATCGCGTTTGGCATTCCCGCCGTAAAGGGCGTGGAGTTTGGCATGGGCTTTGCCGTGGCCGCCATGCGCGGCAGCGAGAACAACGATCCGTATCGCATCGACGCCGAGACCGGCGAGATTGAAGTCGAGTCCAACAACGCCGGCGGCATTCTGGGCGGCATCTCCACCGGCGCGCCCGTCATGTGGCGTATGGCCGTAAAGCCGACACCCTCTATTGGCCGCGAGCAGCAGACCGTAGACATGGACGCCATGGAAAATGCCGAGCTCTCGGTCCACGGTCGTCACGATCCCTGCATCGTCCCCCGAGCCGTCCCCGTAGCCGAAGCAGCCGCGGCGCTCGCCATCTGGGACGCCCTCCTCGAGGACGCCGCCCAGCGCTAACCCGCCCACCCCGGGCAATGATTCACGAAAGGGGTCCCTATGGACCTTGCTGACATCCGCCAGACCATCGATGGCATCGACACCACGCTCCTCAACAGCTTTATCGAGCGCATGGACATTGCCACCGAGGTCGCCAAGTCAAAAATCAAGATGGGCAAGGCCGTCTTCGACCCCGCCCGCGAGCGCTCCAAACTCAACAACCTCGCCAGCCGCGCGCCCGAGCGCTATGAGGCGCAGACCATCACCCTGTTTCGTCTCCTCATGAGCATGAGCAAGGCCGAGCAGCAGCGCTACATCAACGAACTCAAGGGCATCACCGTCTCGCAAAAGGCCCACGCCACGGCTGCAGCCTCCGACACGCCCTTCCCTCAAACTGCCACCGTCGCTTGCCAGGGCGTTGAGGGCGCTTACAGTCAAATCGCCGCGTGCAAGCTCTTCGACGTGCCCGACATCGCGTTTTTCGAGACCTTCGAAGGCGTTATGCGCGCTGTGCGCGACGGCTTCTGCGAGTTTGGCGTGCTGCCCATCGAGAACTCCACCGCCGGCTCGGTCAACGCCGTCTACGACCTGCTCGCCCAGTTCGACTTCCATATCGTGCGTTCGCTGCGCCTCAAGATCGACCACAACCTGCTCGTCAAGCCCGGCACCAAGCTCGCGGACATACGCGAGGTCTACAGCCACGGCCAAGCCATTGCCCAGTGTGCCGGCTTTATCGAGTCCCACGGCCTGCACGCCACCAAGTACCCCAACACGGCCATGTCGGCCGAGATGGTCGCCAACTCCGAGCGCACCGACGTCGCCGCCATCGCCTCGCGCAGCTGTGCCACGCTGTATGGCCTCGAGGTGCTGGAGCCCAATATCCAAGACTCGGACAACAACTACACGCGCTTTGTCGTCATCAGCCGCGAGCCGCGCGTCTACCCCGGCGCTAATCGCACCTCGCTCATGATCACCACGGCCAACGAGCCGGGCGCCCTCTATCGCGTGCTCGAGCGCTTCTACGCACTCAACATCAACCTCATCAAGCTCGAGAGCCGCCCCATCCCCGGCCGCGACTTTGAGTTTATGTTCTACTTTGATCTGGACTGCCCCTTTGGCAGCAAGGCCCTCGACGACCTGCTCGATTCCATCGACGACGTGTGCGAGAGCTTCACCTACTTTGGCAGCTACACGGAGGTGCTCTAGATGACCGATACCGCCGCAACCCGCCCCTACGGTGTGCTGGGCCGCGTGCTGGGCCACAGCTACACCCCGACCATCTACAAAGAGCTCGCTGGGCTCGATTACGTGCGATTTGAGCGCGAGCCCGAGGACCTCGCGGCCTTTATGACGGGTAAAGAATGGGAAGGCACCAACGTGACCATCCCCTACAAACGCGCCGTCATGAACTACCTGGACGAGCTGAGCCCGCTCGCCGAGCGCATGGGCAACGTCAACACCATCACGCGCCTAGCCGACGGCCGCCTGCGCGGCGACAACACCGACTACTTTGGTTTTCAGTGCCTGGTCGAGGAGCTGGGGGTTGAGGTTGCCGGCAAGAAGGCTCTCGTGCTCGGAGCCACCGGCGGCGCCGGCACCACGGCAAGCATGGTACTCGGCGACCTGGGCGCCACCGTGGTGCCCGTGGGCCGCACAAGCGAGGTCAACTACGGCAACATCGCGCAGCAATCCGACGCCGCCCTGCTCGTCAACTGCACGCCCGCCGGCATGTTCCCCCATTGCCCCGACGCGCCTTGCACGCTCGAAGGGCTCGATGCGCTCGAGGGCGTCATCGACATTGTCTACAACCCCGCCCGCACGGGACTCATGCTCGAGGCCGAGCGCCGCGGTATCCCCTGCATCGGCGGTCTGCTGATGCTCGTGGCCCAAGCGGCACAGGCTGTTGAGCGCTACACCGGCCAGGTCACCCCGCGCAAGCGCATCCTGGATGTAACGGAGCGCTTGTCACGCCGCGAACAGAACATCGCGCTGATCGGCATGCCGGGCTCGGGCAAGACCCGCGTGGGTGAGCAGATTGCCCTGCTCACGGGTCGCGAGCACATCGACCTGGACCGCGCCCTCGAGGAACGCCTCGACATGCCCTGCGCCGACTTTATCGTCGAGCGCGGCGAGGCGGCCTTCCGCGAGCAGGAGACGGTGGCTCTGTCCGACATCTCCAAGCGCAGCGGCTTGGTGCTCTCCACCGGCGGCGGCGTGGTCACACGCGACGAGAACTACCCGCTGCTGCACCAAAACAGCCAGATCTTGATGCTCAATCGCAAGCTCGACGAACTCGCCCACAAGGGACGCCCTATCACCGCCCGCGACGGCATCGACAAGCTGGCCGAGCAGCGCATGCCGCGCTACCGCACCTGGGCCGACTACATCATCGACTCACGCGACTGCGCCGCCAACACCGCCCGTGCCATCCTCGACACCCTCCCACCCGCTCTCTAACCAAAACCACTACAAAGGGGACAGGCACCTTTGTGGTGGTTTTCCAATCGCAAAGGAAGCAACCATGAAAGCACTCGTCATCAACGGCCCCAACCTCAACATGCTCGGCATTCGCGAGCCGGGCATCTATGGCAGCGACAACTACGACCGCTTAGTGCAGATCTGCCAGGAAGCGGGCGCTGCACAGGGCTTCGACGAGGTCGAGGTCTTCCAGTCTAACCACGAGGGCAGCATCGTCGACAAGATCCAAGAGGCCTACGGCAAGGTCGACGGCATCGTCATCAACCCGGCGGCTTACACGCACACGAGCGTCGCGATCCTCGACGCCCTCAAGGCCGTTGCCATCCCTGCCGTCGAGGTGCACATCAGCGCCGTAGAGACGCGCGAAGACTTCCGCCAGGTGAGCTATGCACGCCTAGCTTGCTTCGCCACCATCACCGGCGAGGGCCTGAAGGGCTACGCACATGCGCTAGAGCTGTTGAAAGAGCATCTGCTACACTAATCCCTGGGACAAAGACATCAGATATGTTTGTCCCTAAACTAAAGTAACTGTCCAATCGACATACAAAGGAGCATATCCATGTCCCAGTACGATTACCTCGTCGTCGGTGCCGGCCTTTCGGGCGCCGTCTTCGCCAATGCCGCCAAGCGCGCCGGCAAGTCGGTCCTGGTCATCGACCGCCGCGACCACATCGCCGGCAACGTCTACACCGAGGACGTCGAGGGCATCCAAGTCCACCGCTACGGCGCGCACATCTTCCACACCTCCATGAAGGACGTCTGGGGCTACGTCAACCGCTTCGCCGAGTTCAACAACTACGTCAACTCGCCGGTAGCCAACTTCCACGGCAACATGTACAACATGCCCTTCAACATGAACACCTTCGCCAAGATGTGGCCGGGCGTCGTCACGCCGGCAGATGCCAAGGCCAAGATCGCCGAGCAGGTGGCCGCCGAGAACATCGGAGAGCCGACAAACCTCGAGGAGCAGGCGCTGTCGCTCGTCGGCCGCGACATCTTCGAGACGCTCGTGAAGGGCTACACCGAGAAGCAGTGGGGCCGCGACTGCAAGGACCTGCCCGCGAGCATCATAAAGCGCCTCCCCTGCCGCTTCACCTACGACAACAACTACTTCAACGACCGCTACCAGGGCATCCCCATGGGCGGCTACACCAAGATGGTCGCCAACATGCTCGAGGGCGTCGAGGTGCGCTGCGGCGTGGAGTACAAGGAGCTGGCCGCCGCCGAGCCCGATATCGCCGCCAGGACGATCTACTGCGGCCCCATCGACTCGTTCTACGACTTTAAGCTGGGCACACTCGAGTACCGCAGCCTGCGCTTCGAGACCGAGACACTCGACGAGCAGGACCACCAGGGCGTGGCCGTGGTCAACTACACCGAGCGCGAGGTCCCCTACACCCGCATCATCGAGCACAAGCACTTCGAGTTCGGCACGCAGGAGAAGACCGTCATCACGCGCGAGTACCCGGCGGATTGGAAGCCCGGCGACGAGCCCTACTACCCCATCAACGACGCCAAGAACGAGGCCCTCTACAAGCAGTACGAGGAGCTGGCGGCGCAGGAGGGCGACGTGGTCTTCGCCGGTCGCCTGGGCGGCTACAAGTACTACGACATGGACAAGGCCATCGCCGCCGCCTTCGAGCTCGTCCGCAACGAGCTGGGCGTGGAGCCGACAGAGGCGTAGGGAGCTCAACGACTCGAGACCGACAACCAAATTCGCAAGAAGCAATAAGCCCGGTGCAGCGATGCTACACCGGGCTTATTGTTGAGGGAGCACTGCACGCCCACATGCCCAAAAAGCAAAGACCCGGCATTATACCGGGTCTTCAAAAACTCTCTGGTGCTCCATGGCGGATTCGAACCGTCGACCTTGGGATTAGAAGTCCCCTGCTCTATCCAACTGAGCTAATGGAGCATAAAGCCGGGCGTCCAAGCGGGTACAAGTTCACACGACCAATAAATTATAACCTACTTGAACTGATCGTGGTACGCCTTGCAGACCTCGTCCACGGGACCATCCATGCGCAGATCACCCTTCTCGATCCACACAGCACGCTGGCAAATACGCTCAACCTGCTCCATGGAGTGAGAAACGAACAAGACCGTGACGTCGCCACTCTCAATAAAGTGCTGAATACGGCGCTCGCATTTCTGCTGGAAAAAGACATCGCCAACAGAAAGCGTCTCATCGACGATGAGAATATCGGGCTCGGTAATCGTAGCGATAGCAAAGGCGATACGCGCGACCATACCCGACGAGAAGTTCTTCAAGGGCATGTCAACGAAGTCTTTAAGCTCGGCGAACTCAATAATCTCGTCAAAACTAGCGTCGATAAACTCCTTGGTATAGCCAAGCAGCGCACCGTTCAGATAGATGTTCTCACGAGCCGTAAGCTCCGGGTCAAAGCCAGCACCAAGCTCAATCAGCGGCGCAATATTGCCGTGAACCTTAACCTCACCTTCGCTGGGCTCCAAAACGCCAGCGATGATCTTGAGCATCGTAGACTTGCCGGAACCGTTAGTACCAACAAGGCCAACGACCTCGCCACGATGCACATCAAATGAAATGTGCTTAAGCGCACGGAATTCCTCAAAGAACAGCTCATGCTTCGCGAGCTTAATAAAATACTCTTTGAGGTTCGTAAGCGACTCGGACGCCATGTTAAAGATCATGGTGACGTCTTTGACCTCAACAGCAAGGGGCTGCTTGCTGTAATCAATAGCAGATTCAGTCATGAGCAGCACTCCTTAGATGTAGAGGATAAACTTGTGCTCGGTCTTGTGAAAGACGGCGTAACCAATAGCAAGAGCAAGAATAGCCCAAACAACACACAGCCCAAAGGTAAGCGCAGAAGGCACGGTATTAAACAGGAAGATATCACGCATAAACTGGAGGTAGTTGTACATGGGATTCACAACCACAAGGACCTGGATCCAATGTGCCATTTGGCTAATGAAGTCGGTTGTCCAGAAAATCGGCGTCAGATACATCCAGGCCGTGATAACAACGGTCCACAGGTGCATAACATCGCGGAAAAAAACCGCCAGCGCAGACAGCATCATGCCCAAGCCCATGCAGAAACACATGAGCAGGAGCAAGCAAACCGGCAGCAGAATTAAATGCCAGGTGGGAAGCACGTGGAACCAAAGCATAACCAAGGCGACGGCAACCAAAGAGAAGGCGAAGTTAACGAGCGAGAACAGCACCTTCTGCACCGGAAAGACCCAACGGTGCACCTTAACCTTCTTAAGCAGAGAGGAAGCCCAAATGATGGACATAAGCGCTTGGTTCGTCGACTCGGACATGACAGAGAACGTCACGTTACCGACGATCAAGTAAAGCGGATACATTTCGGGCGTAATAGAACCATTGCGACCTTGCGCGAAGATTGTCGAAAACACGATCGACATAACAATCATCATCAGCAGCGGGTTAAGCACGGACCATGCCACACCCAGAACACTGCGACGATATTTAATCTTAAAATCTTTGGTGACAAGCTGCTTAAGAATGAACTTGTCCTTTTCAAAATCATTTTTAGCGTGAGAGGCCGGTTTAGCCACCGCTTTCTGACTCTCTACGTTGTCAGCCACGGACCATCTCCTTGTCTCGTAAAACATAACAGTGGAAAGTATAGCCCTCCCACGTTGACGATAACTCACCGCAACAAATCTGGAGAACTAACCCATATCTAATCAAAGGGGCAGACGATAGGTATACTTTCGACCCGTTGATTCATTAAAGGAGGTCCTACATGGACTATTCGAATACCGTCGTCATAATCCCCTGCTACAACGAAGCGCTGACGATTGGCAAAGTTGTCGACGATTTTCATCGAGAGTTACCCGGTGCAACCGTCTTTGTATATGACAACAACTCGTCTGATGGCACTTCGCAAATCGCCAAGCAGCACGGTGCCACGGTGCGCCACGAGCCCAGACAGGGCAAAGGCAACGTGTGCCGCCAAATGTTCCGTGATGTCGACGCCGAATGCTATCTAATGGTTGATGGAGACGACACTTACCCCGCCGAGGCGGCAAAGGCGCTTTGCGAGCCCATCCTTAACGGCGAAGCCGATATGACCGTTGGCGATCGCCTGTCAAACGGCACCTATGCCGAAGAGAACAAGAGGGCCTTCCACGGCTTTGGCAACAATCTTGTTCGCGCCATGATCAAGTGGATTTACGGCTACAGCTTTGACGACGTGATGACCGGCTACCGAGCCATGAGCAGACCCTTCGTCAAGACCTTCCCCGTTTTGAGCGAGGGCTTCCAGATTGAGACCGAGCTCTCCATCCACGCTGTCGATCACCGCTGGCGAATTAAAGACGTGCCGGTGGAGTATCGCGATCGGCCCGCAGGCTCCGAGTCCAAGCTCAACACCGTTAGCGACGGCATCAAGGTCATCGCAATGATTGGAACGCTCTTTAAAGACTATCGTCCGCTCAAGTTCTTTACTCTTATAGCGCTCATCTTCGCCATCATAGGCCTTGCCCTCGGAATTCCAATTGTTGTGGAGTACTTCCAAACCGGCTTAGTCCCCCGCTTCCCCACGGCCATACTTGCGGCCTCATTCATGTTCCTGTGTGGGTTGAGCCTAGCAACGGGACTAATCCTCGACTCAGTTGCAAAAGTCGAAAGAAAACAATGGGAGTTACAAGCCTATAAAACCTATTCAAAATAAGAAGAGGTCCGGACTTAATCCGGACCTCTTCTTATTTCAGACCTAAATACTGTTCCCAAAACTCTCGCGAAGTCATGTACGGCATGGCATCTTTCCATGCCCCCCTGACGCTCTTGCCCTCTTTACGATAGCGCGCCATCAGTTCGTGCTCTCGGCGGCGAATACTCTTGAACCGCGCCCGATCCATCGTGCGGACCGACCCCTTCTCGCGGGTCGGATCAAGAAATACCAGCGTCTTGCAACGCGTCGAATTGCCTTCAAGCGTACAGCTGCCATTCTTAACTGCATAGCCGGGCTTTCCGCGCAACAGCGCATCGGGAAGATAGTGTTTGTCGTAAGGAATAGATCTCCAATACTTCATAAATTTCGAAGGATGGAATTCCAGATTAACATTAGCGAGCACTTGCTCCGTAACCCCAGCCTTGCGAAGAAGCTCTGGATCCATTTCGGAAACAGGAATCAGCTTTTCGTTTAACTTGCCCTTACCAATCATCGTCGCGGCGCCATCAAGCTTCTGGAGATACTCAGGGCCGCGCAGATAGTCCTCAAAGCCATCAAGGATAAACTCAGCAGCCTGATAATCCATATCGCGCAAGTTCTGACGTACCCCTCGCTGAATACGAAGGACAAACATTTTCTCATCAGCACAATCATCGAGTGAAATCATGGCAAAGAAGTTGCGGAAGTACTGGTAGCAGTCAACCGAAGCGCGGAAACGCCCCTCAAAGCTTGCATGCCACACGCAAATGCAATTCATGGTCATGTAGACAGGCTTATTGCGCATGCCAAACTCAACGTCGTCGCAGCGGATAAAGAAAGGCATGGGAAGGCCGTTCTTTTCGATAGCCTTCACCGGAATGCAGCTATACCACCAAGCCCCATAGGCCTGATCAACTTCAACGTTCGTGCGTTCATTTTCGAGGATGTCGGACAGCTTGCCAACATTCAAGTCCTCTTTTACGCGACGATAGGCACCAGTGGTCGCCACATACGAGACATCCTCGAACTGACGAGTAGGGTCCTCCATTGAGAGCATGGCGCCGTTAATAAAGGCATCCTTATACTTGCCTTTAGCAAGAGAGAGGAGATTGAACGTGCGGATCAAACTCTCGGGCATAATAGAGACATCGTCATCCATCAAAATGATGTGAGTGTACTGATCAGGAGTTTCAGTAGCCGCCATCATTCCACGTGCGAATCCTCCCGAACCGCCCGTATTGGGATTCGGGAGCACGGTGACTAGCTCATCGGAAAGTGATGCAGAATCGAGCGTCTGTCCATTGTCGACGACAAACATGTGGAAGTGGTCGCGAATCGGACCGTCCTCTTTGGAGATGCCCGCTTTAACGAGTTCAATATTCGGAAGAATGTACTGCTCATTCTTAAATGTAGTAGTAGAAAGAGCAAGATTGATCTGGTTAATTGAGTCCTCAGGAACATCAGTCAGATAAGAGGCGTTCAAGAGGTCTACGGAATAGCCCTCATCACTCTCAATCCTAAAACCGATCAAGTCGTAGCCGGTTGTATCGATATCAATATCGAGAACGCAAGGATCAATTTCATTGCCATCAAAAGGATTCGATTTAAGCTCGACAGGATTCAGCTCGCTAGATCTCACTCCATGAACGACAACCCGGCCCCTGCCAAATAAAGCCATATGCAAGACAACGCCGCCAACAGACGCATACTGATGCCATTTGCCAGCAGATAGGCCATTCACATACGTCAGAAAGTCAACGTGTCCATTGACATGAAGTGAATGTATATCGTCATCATACGAAGCACCACCGGAGAGCACGCGATAGTAGAGTTCGGGAAAATCCTTTGCATGCTTTTCAACTTTAAGTACAACATTCGCAAGTTTAAACTGCATTTTAAATACCTTAATCAAAGCCGTTGTAACTACTAATTACATTCGTCGACAAACTTTGCCATCGCGGAGCGAACATCGGGATCAGACAAAACATCCTTTGCAAAATGATCATGCCCACAGATGTCCATTGGCATGTAAGGCCATCCAGGATAGCAATCATCAGCGACCTTTTCCGCTTTCGCGGGAACCAAAAAAGAGAAGCTGTCAAACGGATGCTTTCTTACGGGAAGGATATCGTTGCGGTCCCAAATTATTTTACGTTTAGGGGCATCAAAAACGTTATCAATCGCGTATGCAAAATCACCACGAGACTCATCGGTTAACAAACCTAGATCATGAGCCTTTTCATTAAACGAATCGAATACGCTCTGGACAAGATCAATCTCCGCAGAAGAAACAACTGTTCTCTGAGCTTCCAAGTCAACATCTCCGCACTGCACGCTAAGCCCACTGTGTGGATGAACCATCCAAGGATTATCTTTCCAAAAACTAAACTCACGTTCATTTTTGTCAAAGAAATCCATAAGCTCAATTCTGAGTTGCCTAAGTTGATCGTTCGCGCGCTTGGAATTCTCGGCCGCCCGGTCGTAAATCGAAATGTCCACAAAACAAGGTATAAGCGAATTAGTTGAACAAAAGCGAACTTGACGACACTTTACAAACCAGTCATATACGAGGGTGATTTGATATTCAGGGTCGTCTATTAAAGCGGCAGTGAGCTTATCCACATCGGACCTAAGCATGCAGATATCAATATCGTCGTCCCAAGGAATAAAACCCGATCGAGACAAGGTGCCAACAAGAGAACCATAAGAAAGCCAGTATTGAATATTATTGGCAACACAAATCGCGTCTAGCTTACTCATCAAGGCCGCGTTTGCCTGCTGCATCAATCGAATATCACCCTCGGCGTCGGGTAATGCATCAAAGATTTTGCAACGGAGCTCAAAAGGGGTGAGATCGGGGTACGCACGTCGCGCTAACAATTCAAAGCGAAGCCTCATTTGTTCTGACAGACTTTGTTGGCGTTGCTTGAGCAATTCAATTTCTGGAAATAGCCGAGTATCGAATTTGTAATTGATATTCATATTGATACCGTTATCGGCCTGCTCAATACGGGCGAAAACCTCGTCAAAACGACGGTCCATATCCTCATGCATAGCATGCAACGATCGGGATGAGCCAGGGAGGATCTTTTTAATAGTAGAAAGCAAGGACATGGCTTAACCTTCGCAACGACAAACAATGAACGAAGCACAATTACTCATATGATACAAAAGAATGAGTGGGTCCCACCTTGAAACCCACTCACATGAAGACTACTCCGACGCCTCTTTCAAATACTGTTTCCAGAAATCGATCGAAGTAAAGACATCTCTATACGAAGCGTATTCGGTATAAATCTTATCTTTGTTACGCTTGAATTCCTTCTCGGCTTTACGAAAACGACTCCAAACCTCTTTGAATCGCTTCTTATCCATATGTCTAATGGCACCCTTTTTATTAGGCATATCTACCACAATAAGCGTGTCAACATCCCTGATTTTACCTGCGGGATAAACCCATCCCGCAGCATCAATAACAGCAACCCTACCGTTACGTTTAACGGAGTCGTTAACAAAACGGTGGCCATTAATGGTCAGATAATCCTTAAATGCCTGCAGCCTAGACCTGTCGCCCCCAAGGCTCAAATTGCCAAAAGTCAGTTGCGTCAAGTCGACACCCAATTCTTGTGCCTGAGGGATGAGCTGCTCGATGGGAATCAATTGTTCCCTTTCACGATTTGCCGCCATAAAACGGGATTCAGCGACAGGATGAGAAATCCACTCCGGACCTCTCAAAAAATCTTCAAGACCTTTTACGGCAAGAGCAGCTTCATCGTAATTAAATTTCTTCAAGTCGAGCTCAACTTCACGACGAATCTCATAAAGAAAATCAGAGAGAGGCGCAGCGCCAGTTGTCGCCTGACTGATTAGCGTATTTCGGCTTACCTGATAACGCTCCACGGCAGCACTATACTTAAACTTAAAGGAATTATGCCAAACGCAAATACCATTCATGGACATGAACTTGGGTTTGCAACGAAGCGCATACTCAGCATCATCAGAACGAACAAATAAGGGCAAGGGCAACCCCTCACGTTCAATCGTTGCGGTAGGTATAACGCAATACCACCAGCCAGCATACTGTTGGGCAGTGTCCTCATAAAGGCCAGTTGGGGCCTTATATATCTCGGTCTCAACGACATCATGAAGTGAGGTCATATAGCCTGCAGGCTTAAGGGGAGAAAAAGTTCCCTTAGCAGTAAAGAACCCTAAATCCTCGGTACGCAAATTGGGCTCTTCCAAGCTCATCATAGCACCCGATAAAAAGGCCTCAGCATATTCTTCTTTGAGAAGAGAGAGCAGGTTGAAAGTGCGGATAAAACTCTCGGGAAGAACCTCGACATCATCGTCCATCAGGAGAACATGAGTCGCTTTAGGATTCTGCTCAAGTGACTCAATCATCCCCCGAGCAAAACCACCAGACCCGCCGACATTAGGATTTGGATGAACAGTAACACGCGATGAATCCAGGTTTGCACTATTCAGCGAACGGCCATTATCAATAATGTGTACGTGGAAATGATCAGCAATCTCTTCATCAGAATCAATAATGTTCTTTTGTAAAAGAGATACGTTACGGACAATATAGTCTTCTTTTTTAAACGTAGTAGTTGCAAGCGCTAGCTCAACTGGATGAATATCCAGTTCTTCACAATCGCAATAATAATACGCATTCCGAATATTAACAGGGCCTTCAGTACTGATATTAAAAGCGTGCAGAATCTCTCCCTCACAAAGGGAGAGTTCGATTTCAGCCGTACTCCATTCATCGGATCGTTGCAAACTAACCGCAGAGCCATCAATTGTAGAAGGAATCCAAGAATAATTATTTGCATACGTCTGCTGAAGCGTTAAGGCGGAGCCGCAATACTCGATATGAAGATAAAACGCCTTTGCAGTAGTGTATTTTCGCCACTTATAAATGGATAGCGCATTAAAATATGTTGTGAAATCAACATTGGTCGATTTCATGATTTCAATAGCGTCATTCGAAGTTGGAATAACAAGACCCTCCGTTGCCCTATAGCAAAGCAATGGATACTGCAACATCGCATCAGATCCGTTAAAAATCAAATTTGCAAGTTTAAAATGCATTGAAAACCATCCAAAAAATTCCTGGTGCAACTTGGCAAAATGGCATAAATGCCCATGGCATTGTTTGCATTCTCACTGATTTTAAGAATGCAAACAATGTACTAAAGGCATCTAATCAAAATGAAGTTTTAGCTCTTCCTCCCAGTCGGGCATATGGAACCCAACCGACTCGAGCCTGGAAAGGTCGAGCGCGGAGTGGGTCGGGCGCGGGGCGATGGGGCCCGCGGCGCTCGCGTAGTAGTCGGCGGTCGATACCGGCACGACCCTGTCGCCGTTGCCGTTGGCGACCTCGAAGACGGCGCGGGCGATGTCCGCCCAGCTCTTCACGGCGCCGGAGCCGGTGCAGTCGTAGGTGCCGTAGGGGGCGTGCGTCCCCAGCACGTGGAAGATGGCCTCCGCCATGTCGCGCGTGAAGGTCAGGCGGCCCAGCTGGTCGTCCACGACGGTGACCTGCTCCAACTTGTCCTCCGGGTCGGCTACGCGGTCGGACAGCCCCTTCATGGTCTTCACGAAGTTGTGGCCCTCGCCGATGACCCAGCTGGAGCGCATGATGTAGTGGCGCGGGCAGCCGGCCACGGCGATGTCGCCGGCGGCCTTGGTCTGGCCGTAGACGGACAGCGGGGAGAACGGCTCGTCCTCCGTGTGGACCTCGGCGGTGCCGTCGAAGACGTAGTCGGAGGACACGTGGACGAGCGTGATCCCGTGCCCGGCGCAGGTGCGGGCGAGCAAGGCCGGCCCGGTCGCGTTGGCCTTCCAGGCGATGGCGCGGCCCTCGGGGGTCTCGGCTTTATCCACGGCGGTGTAGGCGCCGCAGTTGATCACGGTGCCGTAGAGCGACCAGTCGTACTTGGAGTAGGCCGCCGGGTCGGACATGTCGAAGGTGTCGATGTCGCAGAAGTCGAAGTCCTTGGCCACGCCGCGCTCCTCGGCGAGCGCGCGCACCGCGCGGCCCAGCTGGCCGTTGCAGCCGGTGACGAGCGTCCTCTTGGGCGCCATGGGGACGACGTCCCTCAGCATCGGGTGGTTGAGGTCGGCCTCGGAGACGGTGGCCTCCTCCAGCGGGATGGGCCACTCGATGGCGAGCTCGGGGTCGGCGAGGTTCACGAAGGTGTAGGTCCTCTTGAGCTCCAGCGACCAGTGGGCGTCCACCAGGTAGGTGTAGGCGGTGCCGTCCTCCAGGGCCTGGAAGGAGTTGCCCACGCCGCGCGGGACGTAGATGGCCTTGGACGGGTCGAGCGTGCAGGTGAACACCTTGCCGAAGGTCTCGCTGCCCTCGCGCAGGTCCACCCAGGCGCCGAAGACCGAGCCGCGGGCCACCGAGATGAACTTATCCCAGGGCTCCGCGTGGATGCCGCGGGTGACGCCCCTCTTCTCGTTGTAGGAGACGTTGTTCTGGACGACGCGGAGGTCCGGGATGCCCAGGGCGGTCATCTTGGCGCGCTGCCAGTTCTCCTTGAACCAGCCGCGCGAGTCGCCGTGGACGGCGAGGTCGACGACCTTGAGGCCCTCGATGCCGGTCTCGGCGACGGAGAGGTCCTTCTCGAATGCGATGTCTGCCATGTGGGAAAAGCTCCTATCGAAGAGGTTGGGAAACCGGGGTCGCCCCGCGGTGCGGTTCACCGGGATGCGGTCTTACTGGCCCTGCGCGCGGTAGCGCGCCTCGGTGGCCTCCTTGGCCGGGCGCCACCAGGACTCGTTGGCGACGTACCAGTCGATCGTCTGCTTGAGCCCCTCGGCGAAGTCGGTGTGGGCCGGCCTCCAGCCGAGCTCGCGCTGGAGCTTGGACGAGTCGATGGCGTAGCGGCGGTCGTGGCCGGGGCGGTCGGCGACCCAGTCGAAGTCCTCGGGGTCGCGCCCCATCGCCTCCAGGATCATGCGCAGGACCGTGATGTTGTTCTTCTCGCCGTCGGCTCCGATGAGGTAGGTCTCCCCCATGCGGCCCTTGGTGAGGATGTCCCAGACGGCCGAGGAGTGGTCCTCGGTGTGGATCCAGTCGCGGACGTTCTCGCCGCGGCCGTAGAGCTTGGGGCGCACGCCGTCGACGATGTTCGTGATCTGGCGCGGGATGAACTTCTCCACGTGCTGGTAGGGGCCGTAGTTGTTGGAGCAGTTGGAGATCGTGGTGCGCAGGCCGTAGGTGCGGGTCCAGGCGCGGACCAGCATGTCGGAGGACGCCTTGGTGCTCGAGTACGGGCTGCTCGGGTGGTACGGCGTCTCCTCGGTGAACTTCGCCGGGTCGTCGAGCGCCAGGTCGCCGTAGACCTCGTCGGTGGAGACGTGGTGGTAGCGGATGCCGTATTTGCGGACGGCCTCCAGCAGGCGGAAGGTGCCCTCCACGTTGGTGCGCAGGAAGGGCTCCGGGTCGGCGATGGAGTTGTCGTTGTGGCTCTCGGCCGCGTAGTGCACGATCGCGTCGTGGCCCGGGACGATGCGGTCCAGCAGCCCGGCGTCGCAGATGTCGCCCACGACGAGCTCCACGCGGTCGGAGGGCAGCCCCGCGATGTTCTCGGGGTTGCCGGCGTAGGTAAGCTTGTCCAGGACGGTCACGTGCACGCCGGGGTGGTTGTTGACCACGTAGTGCACGAAGTTGCTGCCGATGAAGCCGCAGCCGCCCGTGACGATGATGTTCCTGGGCTCGAAGAGCTCTTCAGACATATTTGTATCTCCCATTGGATCGGATTAGTACTCGCGCGGGCTGTTGACGATCTCGCCGGCGGCGACCTTCTTCAGGTGCCGGCCGTAGACCGACTTGCCGTAGGCCTTCGCGGCCCCCTCCAGCTCGGCGGTCGTGATCCAGCCGTTCTCCCAGGCGATCTCCTCGGGGACCGAGACCGGCAGGTCCTGGGAGTGCTCCACGGCGCGGACGAACTCCGCGGCCTCGTGCAGGCTCTCCATGGTGCCGGTGTCCAGCCACGCGTAGCCGCGGCCGAGGGTGACCACGGACAGCGTCCCCTCCTCCAGGTACATCCGGTTGAGGTCGGTGATCTCCAGCTCGCCTCGGGCGGAGGGCTCCACCCCATGGGCCTTGGCGGCCACGTCGCCCGGGTAGAAGTAGAGTCCGGTGACGGCGTAGGAGCTCTTGGGGCGCTCGGGCTTCTCCTCGATGGAGACGGCCCTGCCCTCCCCGTCGAACTCCACGACGCCGAAGCGCTCGGGGTCGTCCACGTGGTAGCCGAAGACCGTGGCGCGGCCCGACTCGGCGTTCTGCACGGCGCGCGTCAGGTGGCGCGACAGGCCGTTGCCGTAGAAGATGTTGTCGCCCAGCACCAGCGCGCACGGCTCGCCGGCGATGAACTCCTCGCCGATGGTGAAGGCCTGCGCCAGGCCGTCCGGACTCGGCTGCTCTGCGTAGGAGAGGTTCACGCCGTAGCGCGAGCCGTCCCCGAGCAGGCGCTCGAAG
>JAHABQ010000061.1:0-1257 GCA_018376265.1 Collinsella sp. | reverse complement strand
GCTCATCGGCGAGTGCGGACTCAAAGCCCTCGGGGCAGCTTGCGTAAAATTCCATGGGTGACCTCTCTGGTTGCGTCGCTCCATTATATGATGGATGCTTCGTTTACTCTCGCCCCCGAAAGGAACCCATATGATTGATGCGTGCCCCGATTCTGCCGTGCTCTTTTTTGACGTGGACGGCACGCTGACGTCGTTCGATCCCGACAACATGACCGACAAGGACTTTTCGGCGGTTCGCCCCTCGCAGGCGGTGATCGAGGCGTTTCATCGCCTGCGCAATGCGGGTCACCAGGCATTTATCTGCACGGGTCGTCCCTTGTGGCTGATTGCCGATGGTCTGCGTGCTTTGGAGCCTGCGGGTGTCGTTGCCATGGCGGGAGCGACACTCGAGGTCGAGGGCCGCGTGGTACACGAGGACTGCTTTGACGAGGACATTGTCGAGGAGCTTGCACGCCGTATGGCCGCGGCAGGGATTGAGGCCTTTTTCGAGACCAACGTGGCTACTTTTGCCTTGGAACCCGCGGGCGTTGAGCAGTCGTCTCTGATCGGCACTTCTGTGGTGCACAGCGCCGAGGAAATGCGCGTCGACGGCAGTCTGCGCGTGGGCAAGGTATGCCTCAATGTGCCCAGTTTGGCTCGCGTAGCCAACGATGACGGCTTTATCGATCGCGAGTTTGAGCTGTGCAACACCGGTGGCCAGAATCGCGAGCTGAGCCCCAAGGGCATCGACAAGGGCGTGGGCGTGGCGCGAGCGCTGGAATACCTGGGTCGCACCGGCAACGCGCGCACCTTTGGCTTTGGTGATTCCGGCAACGACCTGGGCATGCTCGCTGCGGTCGAGACGGCTGTCGCCATGGGCAACGCCATGCCTGAGGTCAAGGCGGTCGCCGACTACGTGACCGATGACGTCGCACACGACGGTACCGTCACGGCTATGCGCCACTTTGGCTTGATTTAATACATGGCCGGGTCGCCTGCATTGGGGGCGACCCGGCCATGTGAGCTATTTTGCAATATAGAGTTTGGGATGACTGTGGCTGCTCTCGATTGCCGCTGTCATGATACCTTCGCTGTCCCCATCGATGATGATGCCGTCGAGGTCATCGATCTGTGCGGACTGATAAAAGCTCGTCTTATTGAACTCACCCTGGTCGACCATCATGTAGCTCAGGTTCGAGTTGGTTAGATACATGCGCTTGATCATGGCAGAGAAGTCGTGCTCAACGGTAAAGCCGTGGTCGGGATGGAATCCGTCGG
>JAHABQ010000005.1:0-163070 GCA_018376265.1 Collinsella sp. | reverse complement strand
CGAAACTGGAGAGGAGGTATTACGAGCTCCTGTGCGAATTGGAGAGAACGCTCCCGCAAACTGCCTCTTGACAACTTATAGGAGCGTCGGTTTTAATTTTATGATTTCCCGTGTGGTCGAGGGTAACCGGTCAAACGTAGTAGATAGGCCCATTTCGTGGCGAGCAGTCCGCTCAAGACAAAGCCCGTCCCAAATTAGCTGCCCTACAGTCAAACGAAAGGCCTCCCGATTCCCCAACGAGAACCGGGAGGCCTTCTTGTGACCTAAAGCGCTACGCTCTCGACGCTACTCCGCGCGATGACGCAGCTTTTCGATCGCTGCGGCGATAAGAGCCAGCAGGCCGGTTCCGCCAAGCGCCGCGACGGTCACGGCAGTATTGTCGCCCGTCTCGGCCAGGCTTCCCTTAGCGGCCTTCTTGCCATCCTTCTTGCCCGAAGAATCCTTGGCATCGGGCTTGGCACCGTTATCCTTGCCGCCTGTCGGTTCCTGTACAACAACAGGCTCAACGACTTCAACGGTCACCGAAGCAGTGAGCTGTTGAGGCGCCGGCGTCTCCACAGTGCCATCCTCGGCAAGCGTCGCAATCACCGCGGCGTCGCCGTCAACGGGCATCGTCGCGGTAATGACGACGGTTCCGTTCTTGAGGGCCTTGACCTTACCGTTCTCGACCGTAGCGGTCGTCGGGTCGGACGAGGTCCACGTCACGTTACCACGCAGCAGCGCGCCATCAGCCGCATTGCTCGCCGCGGCAGCAAGGTCAATTGCCTTGCCGCGCTCTACCTTGAGCACGGTTTCGGCAGTCGTGGCCTTGCCGTTTTGGTCAACGATAACGAGGCCCTTGGCCGCCGGGCGCGGCTTAACGCGCACCATGCAGCTGACCGTAAGCTCCGTGCCGCGAACCTTACCGCCCACGGTCACATCATCGGCACCCCAATCCAGTGTGGGGACATTCTCCCAATCGACGTCGTAGTCCTCCTGGCTGCCGTCCTTCATCATCACGGAGACCTTCTTGGGCAGCGCCTTCAGCACATCGGCGGCAGAGCTTGCCTCAAACACCTCAACGGGAGCGAACGTCGCAGGCCTCACGGGAATCTCGCTTGCTGGCGTCTCGACGACCAGCTTGCAGGTCGCCTTGAGCGTCGTGCCCTCAACGGAGCCCTCGAGCGTGTACTCGCCGACAGAGGGAAGCTGCTTGTCCAGGCCATCCGTATTCCATGTGACCACGGCCTCATCCGTGTGGCCATCGGAGTACGTCACGGCAACCTTCTTGGGCAGCTGCCCCGTCACGGTGTCGGCCTTGGCATCGCGCTCAACCGTAATCTGCGGCACATCGGCTACCTTATTGATCGTCGTCGTGGAGGTGACAACAACTTCGACAGGCAGGTTGCCGTTCACCGTCACGCCCTTGGCGACGACGCTGTTGCCGTACGCCGCAGCCGCGGCGGGAACCTCAGACCACGTAACCTCGGACTCCGCCTTCGTCTTACCGTCTTTCATAAGGACCGTCGCCTTAACGCCCTTGAGTGCTTCGCGCACCGCATCGGCAGACGCGCCCTCGGGAACGGAAATTCCGGCAATAGGCTCAACGGACGCCGGAATCTCGGCATCGCTCTTCACGACCGTAATCGTGCACTTGGCCTTAACCGAAGTGCCCTCTACCTTGCCCTCAAGCGCAACATCGCCCAGCCTGCCCAAGGCATCTGCCGTAAGCGGGGTCTTATCCCACGTAACGGCGGCAGTCTTCGTCGAGCCGTCGGACATGTTGAGGGTCACCTGGGCAGGCAGCACGATGTCAGCAGCAGCCGTGTTGCGGGCAACCGAAAGCTTGATGTCAGCGACGCTCTCTACGACCGGCGCTAGGTTGACCGTGGCGTTTACGTCATAATTGCCGACCTTAGTCTTGCCCGTAACGACAAAGCTTGTACCGTCATTCTTAATGGTGACGGCCTCCTTGGGAGCAGTCCAGTCGATCTTCGAATCGACCTCGGATCCGTCCTTCATGGCGACCTTCACGGTCTTGGGCAGCGCTGCCACAACGGCATCGGGCTTCGCCCCGTCGTCGAGCGTCACAGCGTCAACCGTACCAGCCAGGTGATCAGGAATCTCACGCAGCGGTTTGACGACCTTGATAGTGCACTCAACCTTTTGATCGGTACCGGCAACCGTACCCTTAACCGTAACTTCACCTTCCTTGGCAAAGTCCTTGTCGGAAAGGCCCTTGGTATCCCACGTTACATCGGCTTCGGAGTCGGTATCGTCAGAGTAGATTGCCGTGACCGTGTCGGGCAGCTTGGCCAAGGCATCAGCTGTCTTGGTATCGCGCTCGACCTCAATCTCGTCAACGGTATCAAAGCCCACGATATGCGCCGTCACCTTGACCTGAGCCTTAACGGTCATGCCGTTGTCCGTAAGGCCCGTGACCTCAAACTCAGTACCGGCACGGCCCAGGCTGTCGACCTGAGACCACTTAACGGGCGTCTCATTCTTGGTCTTGCCGTCCTTCATGACCACCGTCACCTTGGACGGCAGCTTTTCCATAAGGTCGCTGACCTTAGCATTGTCCGCAATCTCAATAGAATCGATCGGCTCGACGTGGTCGGGCGTCTGGGCATCCTGATCCACCACGGTCACATTGCAGGTCACCTTGGCACCGTTGAGCTTAACCGTGCCCGTGATCTCCACGGTGCCGGTTCCGTTGAGCAGCTTGTCCGTAACGTTAGAAAGATCCCAAACGTCAATGTCGAGCAAATCGGTCGAGCCGTCGGAGTAAGTCGCAACAACTTGCTTGGGCATCTGGGCGTACAGATCCTGCTTGGACGTGCCCTTGGCAACGCTAAACGACTTGGCCTCGAGCTTGGTAATGGTTCGCGGCGCCTCGGAGACGTTGACGTACACGATGGCATTGACGTTGTCGACATCCTTGAGCTTGCCGACGAGTTTATACGTACCCTTCCTGGCGAGCGGCTTGGAGAGGTCGATGCCGTCGGTGTCGGTCCACTTTTCGATCTCGATGCCGCCTAAACTGCCCCGAGTATCCCGCGCTGAGCCATCCGAGAAATATACGGACACGGCATCTGGCAGCTCCAGCATCGATCCGACCGTGGTGTTGACCACGACTGCCTCGGGCTGCAACGCAACCTTCTTCGCCTTCTTATCGGCAACCGTCACCTTGGCGGTCACGTTGCCGTTCTCATCCACGCCGACCTTTTGGCCGTCATCGTCAAGCAGCGCCATAACAGCAGCGGCATCAAAGCCGACCACATGGCCCGTCGCATAGAACGTGCCAGGCCGCTCGTACTTCTCGGGCGCGATCGGATCCCAATCAATAGCCGCCGTCGAAACGGAGCCGTCGCTCATCTCGACCGCCATCTTGGACGGCATAGCAGGCGCAGTGCCCGCCTTGGTGGTCACTGCGGTCTCGCCGTTATCGATTGCCTTCTCAACGCCTTGGATAACGATCTTGGTCTGAACAGTGAGACCGGTGTTAGTGCCGTCACCGTATCCGTCGAGGCCGCTTGCAAACAGCGTGCCAGACACTGTCGTGACCTGACCCGGCTCTCCGGTATAAACCGAGGGACGAACGTAATCCCATTGAACCTGGGCATTATGAGTTTTGCCGTCACTCGTGGCAACCGAGACATTCCACGGCAGCTCGGGGAAAACACCGCTGGCCGTATTAATGCGCTCAGGAACGGCAACGGAGATGACGGAACAGACGTCAACAGTGATTGTCGCCTCGGCACCACCTTGGAGCTTGCCCTTCACCTTAAACGAACCGTCCTTGGCATACGCGTCTTCGGCGACACGGTCCCATGTGACCTTTTCGCGCTGGGGCTCAGAAGACACATCGTTGTCGTATCGAACCTCAAGGTATTCCGGCAGCATCGGCTTGGTGCCGGGGACGGTCCATATGGTTCCGCCCTGAACCGAGGTTGCCTTACTCGCGATCTTAACGGTGGCAGTAATCGGAACGTCGACAGTCTGCATGCCGTACCCTGCATTAAAGCTAATTGTTGCAGTGCCGCGTACCACGCCGCCCTGGGTCCAATCGAAGCCCTTCGTGTTCCACTTGGTCTCGGCGTATTTGTGCGAATAGTCCGGATGTTCTGCCGCATCGGGGCTGATAAGTTCGACATAGCCGGGAAGCATGGCGGTGCCGTCGCTGCCCTTGAGCACTGTAATGGTTTGTGGCTGAGCCTCCCAGTTTTTAGTCACGATGACGTGCACTTTCACGGGGATATTCGTTCCGGCGACCGTTCCGGTAATCGTGCAGTCCTTCTGGGGGCACCTATCGTAGGTATCCCAGTTGACGCCGAGACTGTCAAAAGTCGTTCCATCCTGCAATACGCCGGACACGTAGAAGTAGTCCAAATTGACTTCCTCACCGGGGTAGACAACGCGCCAGTCCTCGTACGACTGTCCAAGCGTCACACCGTTATCGCTATAGTTGTTAACGCCCTTGACCTCGCCGCACGCTGCTGTCGCATGGATTTTTGCCAACGAGCCAGTGATGGTACCGGTAATTTCGTACTCGCCCGGCTTGCCGTCCAGCAGTTCTTGGGGGAACTCATCCCAGCTATAAGGCTGCCCCGAGGAATACTGGGGATAGAACGAACTGCCATCCGACAAATACAGCGTGGATGTGTAGCGCGGAGCCAGAAGTCCGGCGCCGGGAACATAAGCGATCTTGCCGATGTTGCTGTCCTCGAGATCGCAGACATTGACCGTCGCCGTAGCCGGAATGTTAGAGCCGGTAAAGTATCCGCTAACCGTAATCTGGCCAAGGTTCTTTAGGGCGTCCTGACTAATAGTCGACCACTGAACGGGGAAACTGCCCCGCGAGCCATTCCACATCGTGGCCTCGATTGAACCCGGCATATTGGGCTGGCAACCGATAAGCGTGCTTGTCGATGTCGAGGAAGGCATCTGCAGGGCGCGGACGGAGATGGTCGCCGTGACTCGATTGCTGTCACCCAGCTCCACCTGAGTAGACGATGAAGATGAGGTATTGGTCCAATACGACAGCGAACCGGAAAGCTTAAACGACCCCTCACTTGCCACCTGCGTGTCCAAAATAGGGTCCCACGCAATGTTGCACTGCTTCTTTGTACCGTCGGTGAATGCAACCTCAACGCTGTAGGGAAGACCGCCGCCCGTTGTAGGACGTACGCCGACGGGCGTGTTAACGGGAGCAAGAGCGTCGATAGAGGCAACTTCTTTGACCTCGACCTGAGCAGTTACCTTTAGGCCATTAGCGGCTGAAGATTCGTTATATGTCACAAGCGTGCCCGTGACCGTATAGGTGCCTGCCTTTTGGAATTGAGACACGTCGGCGTTGTCCCAGTTAACCTGATAACCTTGGGTGTATGTAGTGTTATTTGACTGCGTAACCGGGAAATAGACATACGTGCTAAGAGGAGAAATGTCGCCGACCACGCGCTCGAACCTCAGAGAATTAAGATCGAGTACGTCCTTAGGATCTTTGACGGTAACGGTGCAGGTAACCTCACGGTAATCAAAACCGTTTAGTTTACCTTTAACCGTAAACGAGCCCACCTTAGAGTAAAGCGACGCGTCGAAAGAATCCCAAGACACCGGGATCTGCTCGGTGGCCCCGCTATCAAAGACAACCGAAGCAGAATACGGCAGAGACGGGACCTCACCAGTTAGGGTCGTACACGTCAACTCGGTCTGGACGCTCTTAACAGAGCGGACTGCGACCGTGCACCGTGCGAGCATAGAGGGATAGCTCTTCAAATGTCCCTCGACAACAAAGGTTCCTTCCTTTTGGTACTGATCAGCCGAGATCTCATTCCACTCAACAGGGCATGTATAAGATTGACCATTTGAATAATTGACCGAAATGCTGGACGGAAGCGCGGGAGCAATACCAGCTGCAGTCCATACCCATGAGCCATTACTGGTTGAACGGGGAACGTACACCTTAAGTACACCGCTCACTTCGTACGGCTCCGCGAGCGTGATCCAGTTGTTGTTCACGTTAACGCCGGTAATCTGTCCGGTAATGGGGACTTCGGATTCCTCCGCCGCCGTATCAAATGCCGTCTGCGACTTTTCGTCCCAATCAACATACGCCGAGGTCTCGGTGCCATCCGACAGCTTTGCCTTAACGCTCGAAGATTGGATCTGGCCGTAGTAATCGGCACCGACATATTTTTCCAGAATCGGGTTGGCGTCGATCGACTCGACCGTAATGCCACTTTCGTTGCTCGTCTCTGTGACATCAGGGGCGTTTACTGCCGCCGGATCTACCACTGCCGGGTCCGCCGTAACAGCTTCGACAACCACGCGCTGCTTGACCGTCTGCGTGGTGCCGTCGACGGTACCCTCAAACTCATACGAGCCGGCAGGCAGCTGCGCCAAGGTTGCCGGAGCATCGGCGCCGTTCAGCTTCCAGATGACGTTTTCCTGCTTGGTGGTACCGCTCTCGTAGGTTGCCGTTACAGTTTGGGGCAGCGTGGCGTCGGATCCCTCGGCAACATGTAGCTCGTTCAGGCTGGCAAAAGAGGCGATCTTGTCTTCACTCTGGTCTTGCGAGGTTGCCTGACCGGTGTCCGCAGACGTGGCAGCCGCACCCGTCGCATCGCTTTGCTCGGCAACGACTTGGGTAGTATCACCCTGCATCATCTCGGCGAACGCCTGCGGCGGCACCGAGCCGACCGTCATCGTCAGAGCCAAACCCGCGGTAATGGCCGCGTTGACATGCCTTCTGTTCATGTTTCCTCCCGACACGCTCAACGGACCAAACAGCACTGGTCCGATTGGCAAGTTAAGTTGAGCGTATCCTTCGCCGATGGAGGTTTGCAATATGCTACAGGTTAAGCGGCATAAATGGCTTCGTAAACGGGCACCCCAGGGCAGCTAATTTGAGTTGCGGTGATATACAGACTGTTTGAGGCTTCTGGCTTGTAAAACAGTCCGTATTTCACCGCAACTGCTGAGGGGATGGGTTAACGGAGCAGGCCGGCTACTTCGCCGGCTAGGGTGATGGTGCCGGCGGCTACGAAGGGCTCGCCTGCGGCATCGAAGGCCGCGAGGGCCTCGGACACGCTCGGGTATACGCCCACGAGCTTATCGGCATCAACGAGGGCAGCGAGCTCCTCTGCCGGCAGGGCACGGTCGAAATCGGTCTGGGTTACGACCACGTGCGGGAACGCCGGAACCAGCACATCGACAATGCCCGCCACGTCCTTATCGGCCAGCGCGGCACACAGCAGCGTGGGGCGATTCTCAACGCACGGATCGATCTCGTCCAGCGCGCTCACAAAGTTCTCGCAGCTCTGAGGGTTATGGCAGGCGTCGATCAGCTTGAGCGGATCGGTTCCCAGCACATCAAATCGACCCGGCGTGGGGCAGCCCATAAGCGACGCATCGAGCTTGTCATGGTCGAGCTCGCGGCCCAGATAGCCCTCGCACAGCATAATCGCGCACGCGGCATTCTGCGGCTGATAGGCCGGCTTGACCATGCTCGATGTATAGATCGCGCGCGGCGTAGTGCAGCTAAACTCCACGGTATCGCCCACGTGCTCCGGCACCTTGGTAGTGGCATGGTTCACCACGAGCGGTACTACGCCGCACTCGCGACAACGGGCATCCATCACGCGCTGAACACTCGCCTCGTGCGTGCCCTCGCCCAGCACAACCAGGCGTCCGGGCTTAATGACCGCAGCCTTCTCCCCCGCAATGGCCTCGAGCGTATCGCCCAAAATACGTGTGTGATCGAGCCCAATGCCCGTAATGGCAACGGCGACGGGATCGGTCGCACTCGTGGCGTCCCAGCGCCCGCCCATGCCAACCTCGAGCACGGCAACATCCACCGCGGCCTCGGCAAACACCACAAGTGCGGCAGCCGTCAGCAGGTCAAACGGCGTGATGGTATAGGCACGCTCCCCCGCCGCAACACGACGGGCATTCACGCGGCGCCCCGCCTCAACGGCAGCAGAAACGCCTCGAGCAAACGCCTCGTCACTCACAACGCACCCGTCAACCTCCATGCGCTCGGGATAGCGCACCAACTGCGGAGACGTATACAGCGCGGTTTTGAGCCCCTCACCACGAAGAATGGCAGCCGAAAAACGCGTAGTCGAAGTCTTGCCATTGGTACCGGCAACCTGGATGCAATCGAAATACTCGTCCGGACGCCCCAGCTCATCGAGCATATCGACAACCGTCTCAAGCAGAGGACCAGCATCCCCAGAAATCCGCCCCGTATCAGCAGCCAGCCCCACAGCCTCATCAAACGAAAGCAACTCAAACGAGAAAGGAACGTCATACGACCCAGAACGCTTAGCCATAACCCAAAGTCCCCTCAACATAAAAAGAGGCCCGAATCAACAACGAGCCCCTCCCAAACAAAATATCAACCAAACACCGCTTTGCAGCGACCTCAAGGCCACAACCAAGTGGCCCCACCAGGCAGCGGACGCCTCCGTAACCGCCATGGGAGCGGTTTGGGGCTTTGCTCGATACAAGTTCCGCACGAGCCGAAGGCCACTTAATGTGGCCTTCGTGCGAGCAGGACTGTCCGCAGTAGCGAGCAATGCCCCAAACCGCGTCCCCCAGTAACGCTTACGAGAAGTCAGCAACCTGAGCAGTCAGCGCCGCCAGGGTCTCCTTGAGCTCAGCTGCACGGTCCCTCTTCTTCTGGACCACAGCGGGCGCGGCCTTGGCCACGAAGCCCTCGTTAGCGAGCGTCTTCTCGCAACCGGCGAGCTCCTTCTGGGCCGCGGCGATCTCCTTCTCCAGGCGTGCCTTCTCGGCCGAAAGATCGACCTTGCCCTCGAGCACCACAAAGACCTCGACGCCGCTGTCGACCACGGCAATGCTCGCGGCCGGCTTCTCAACGTCGGTACCCATGACCAGCGAGGCGGTGTTCGCCAGCGGCTCAATGGTCGAGCGCAGGCTCTCGAGCTTCTCGATATCCTCAGCACCGGCGCGCACGACCACGTCGAGCTCTGACTTGGGGCTCAGGCGATAACGCGAACGCGTGGCGCGGGCAGCGGAAACGACGGTGCGGCACAGCTCAAATGCGCGCTCGGCGGGCTCATCGACGTACTTGACGTAGTCGGCGGGCTCCGGCCACTTGGCGATCATGAGCGCCTCGGCGCGGTCCACGTTGCCCTCGGCATCCAGGTCGAGCACGCTCGCCGGCATATTGTCCCAGATCTCCTCGGTGACAAACGGCATGAGCGGGTGCATCAGGCGAATGGAGGTGTCGAGCACAAAGATCAGGTTGCGCTGAGCCTGCAGACGGCCCTCGCCCTTCAGACGGGCCTTGGTGACCTCGACGTACCAGTCGCAGACCTCGTTCCAGAAGAACTGCTGCACGCCGCGGGCCATGTCGCCAAAGGTGTAGTTCTCGATACCCTCGGTGACCATCTTCACGGCCTTGGCAAGGCGGCTGAACATCCAGGCGTCGGCCGGCGTCTCCACGACGGGCTCGCCAGGCGTGTAGCCCTCCATGTTCATGAGCAGGAAGCGGCTGGCGTTCCAGATCTTGGTCACAAAGCTCTTGGCCTGGTCGGTGCGCGGGCTGTCGATGAGCTTCTTGGTCTTCTTATCGATGTTCGCGTCAAACTTGACGTCCTGGTTGTTGGTGCACAGCGTGAGCAGGTTATAGCGCATGGCGTCGGCGCCGTACATACCGATGAGGTCCATGGGGTCAACGCCGTTACCCTTGGACTTGGACATGCGGCTGCCGTCCTTGGCAAGGATCGTCGGGTAGATGACGACGTCCTTAAACGGCACCTCGTCCAGGAAGTACAGCGAGCTCATAACCATGCGAGCAACCCACAGCGCGATGATGTCGCGCGCGGTGACGAGCGCCGTCGTGGGATGATGCCCCTCGAGCAGCTCCGGCTTTTGCGGCCAGCCCTGCGTGGCGAAGGTCCACAGCTGCGAGCTGAACCAAGTGTCCAGCACGTTCTCGTCCTGATGCACGTGATGGCCGCCGCACTTGGGGCACACGTCGGTGTCCTCGGTAAGGGCGTCCTCCCAGCCGCAGTCCTCGCAGTAGAACACGGGAATGCGGTGGCCCCACCACAGCTGGCGGCTGATGCACCAATCCTTGAGGTTCTCCATCCAGGTGGTGTAGGTCTGCGTCCAGCGCGAGGGGTGGAAGGTGACCTTGCCGGATTTGACGGCGTCAAGCGCCGGCCCCTTGAGCTTATCGACGGCCACAAACCACTGCTCGGACAGCCACGGCTCAAGCGCGGCGTCGCAACGGTAGCAGTGCATGACGGAGTGGTCGTGGTCCTCGACGTGATCGAGCAGATCATGCTCCTCAAACCACTTAATGACGGCCTCGCGGCACTCCTCACGAGTCATACCGGTGAACTCGCCATAGCCCTCGACGACCACCGCGTGCTCGTCGAAGATATTGATCTGCGGCAGGTCGTGGGCCTGACCCATGGCGTAGTCGTTGGGGTCGTGGGCCGGGGTGACCTTGACAAAGCCGGAGCCAAAGTTGGCGTCGACGTGCCAATCTTCAAAGATGGGGATCTCGCGGTCGACGATGGGAAGCTTGACGGTCTTACCCACGAAGGCGGCCTTCTCGGGATCCTTCGGGGAGACGGCAACGCCCGTGTCGCCGAGCATGGTCTCGGGGCGCGTGGTGGCGACGACGATGTAATCCTGGCCGTTGACCGGCTCGGTCAGCGGGTAACGCAGGTGCCAAAGGTGGCCCTTCTCGTCCTTGTACTCGGCCTCGTCGTCCGAGATGGCGGTGGTGCAGTTGGGGCACCAGTTGACGATGCGCTTGCCGCGGTAGATCAGGCCGTCGTGGTACCAGTCGCAGAAGACCTTGCGCACGGCTTGCGCGTAGTCCTCGTCCATAGTGAAGCGCTCGTTGTCGAAGTCGACAGAGCAGCCCATACGCTTGATCTGCTCGACGATGATGCCGCCGTACTCGTGGGTCCAATCCCAGCAAGCGTCGACAAACTTGTCGCGGCCGATCTCCAGGCGGCTGATGCCCTCACTCTTGAGCTTCTTGTCGACCTTAGTCTGCGTGGCGATACCGGCGTGGTCGGTACCCAGCACCCAGCGCGTGGACTTGCCGCGCATGCGGGCCATGCGGATGATGGCGTCCTGGATGGAGTCGTCGGTGGCGTGGCCCATATGGAGCTTGCCGGTCACGTTGGGAGGCGGAATGGTGACGGTGCAGTCGCCCACGCCCTCACGGCGCTTGTAGTAGCCGCCGTCGAGCCACTTCTGCAGGATCGCCGGCTCGTTGGTCGACGGATCGTAGTTCTTGGGCATCTCTTCCATATATCTCTCCCTGTCCCGCCGGCGTGTCCGCCTGCTTGGTTTTCGCTCGGTCAGGTCCTGGCTCGCACGAAAAGCACATTAAGTGCTCTTCGGCTCGTGCGGAATCTACGAAAACCAAGCAGGCGGACACGCCTTAGGTATCGATTACTTCAGTCTGTAATGACTTCGCTGAGGCTTAAACAAACACACAGAATAACACAGGTAGTTGGGGTTATTGCGTATATATAAAATAGCCTCCGACCACGGATGGTCAGAGGCTATTTGCAAGCACGTTTTTGGCTGGTTTACCCGTAGATGCGCTGGGGCTGCTCTTCGCCCTTTACGGAGGCTTCGGTCACGATGACCTTGGCGACGCCCTCCTCGCTGGGCAGGTCGAACATCGTCTGCTGCAGCACGTCCTCGCAGATGGAACGCAGGCCGCGGGCGCCGGTCTTGCGGGCAAGCGCCATACGGGCGATCTCGTGCAGGGCGGCATCCTCAAACTCAAGCTCAACGTCCTCGAGCTGGAACATCTTACGGTACTGGCGCACCACGGCGTTCTTGGGCTCCGTCAGGATCGACACCAGGTCATCCTCGTCGAGCGCCTGCGTCTGGGTGACGACGGGCGTACGGCCCACGAACTCGGGGATCATGCCAAAGGCGTTGAGATCCTGCGGGAGCACCTGACGCAGCAGGTCGTTCTCGTCGACCGAGGTGGGGCCGGCGATCTCGGAGTTGAAGCCCACACCCTTGTTGCCAACGCGATCGGCAATGATCTTATCCAGGCCTACAAAGGCACCGCCACAGATGAACAGGATGTTGGTCGTGTCGATCTGCAGCAGCTCCTGCTGGGGATGCTTGCGGCCGCCGGTGGGCGGAACGCTTGCCACCGTGCCCTCAAGGATCTTAAGCAGCGCCTGCTGAACGCCCTCGCCCGAGACATCGCGGGTAATGGAGAGGTTCTCGGCCTTGCGGGCGATCTTATCAATCTCGTCCACGTAGATAATGCCAACCTGCGCGCGCTCGATATCGCCATCGGCAGCATTGATGAGCTTAAGCAGGATGTTCTCCACGTCCTCGCCCACGTAACCGGCCTCGGTGAGTGCGGTGGCATCGGCGATGGCAAACGGCACCTCGAGGATGCGCGCGAGCGTCTGGGCCAACAGGGTCTTGCCGGTACCAGTGGGACCGAGCAGCAAGATGTTGGACTTGGCGAGCTCCACCTCGTCCATATCGTTGTCGAACTGCGAGCCCATGCCGCCGTCAAAAGCGGACACCGCAGCGCCGCCCTCGATCACGCGGCGATAGTGGTTGTACACGGCAACCGACATAGCGCGCTTGGCGTCCTCCTGACCCATGACATAGGCCGAAAGCTCGTCATAGATCTCGTGCGGCGTCGGCACGTGCGTGATGACCTGGCGGTCGTCCTCGAGCTCAAAGCCCTCGGTCTCGGGGTCCACGGCGGGCTGCCCAGCAGCCTGGCCGTGGTCGTTGAGGAAGCCTGGCAGCTTGCCGTTGCGGGCAGCGTCCATAAAGTCCGAAGCCAGCGACTCCTCCAGAATCTCGGAGCAAGCGGCGACGCACTCGTCACAGATAAAGATGTTGGTCGGGCCCTTTACGAGGCGACGGACCTGGCCCTGCTCTTTTCCGCAGAAGGAGCAGCGGATAGGGTTGCCGTTCTCGTCAAAGTTGTCCTGCATGTTTCCTGCCATCCTAGGCATCCTTCGCGGCGAGATCGCGCGAGGTGACGATACGGTCAATCAAGCCGTAGTCGAGGGCCTCGGCAGCGGTCAGGTAGTTGTCGCGCTCGGTATCGGCCTGGACCTTCTCGATGGGCTGGCCCGAGGCGTCGGACAGGATCTGGTTGAGCTCGCGACGGGTCTTCTTGATCTCCTCGGCAACGATCTCAATCTCGGTCTGCTGACCCTGGGCACCGCCGCTGGGCTGGTGAATCATGACCTTGGAGTGCGGCAGGCAGAAGCGCTTGCCCTTGGCGCCGGCCGAAAGCAGCACAGCGGCCATAGACGCGGCCATGCCGACGCAAATGGTGGAGACCTGCGGCTTAATGAAGTTCATGGTGTCAAGAATCGCCAGGCCGGAGTAGACCTCGCCACCGGGCGAATTGATGTAGAGCGAGATATCCTTCTCGGCATCCTGGCTCTCAAGATGCAGCAGCTGGGCAACGACCAGGTTGGCGCTGACGGAGTTGATCTCCTCGCCCAAGAAGATGATGCGGTCGTTGAGCAGGCGCGAATAGATATCGTAGCTGCGCTCGCCGCGCGGCGTCTGCTCGATAACGTATGGCACGAGGGCGGAATCGAACTTAGCGATCATACGCATCTCCATTTCTCTCTTGCGGACCAATAGTGGTTCTAGATAAACGTACGGTGCCCGCATGCTATGCATTGGCTGGCACCGTACGAAGCAACCGGATAACCGGTGTATAACTTTACCCCATCACGGGCGCACGCATGCGCTCGCGGGCAAGGTGGCGAGAATTACTCGGCGTCCTTGGCGGTCTCGTCGACCTCGGTCACCTTGGCGTTCTCGACCAGGTGGTCAACGGCCTTGGAGCGACGGATGGACTCGCGGACGGCAGGCATGCGGCCATCGGCGATGAACTCGGCCTTGGAAGCCTCGACGTCCTTGACGCCGGCCTTCTCGAACTCGGCGTTGACGTCGTCCTCGGTGACCTCAATCTTGAGCTCACGGGCGAGGGCGTCGAGAGCCAGGGACTCACGGGCAACGTCGTTGGCCTGCTTGTGCAGGTCGCCGATGAACTGCTCCATGGTTAGGCCGGAAGCGGGCAGCCAGGTGTCCAGCGTCATGCCGCGGGCAGCGAGGTTGGACAGGAAGTTCTGGCCAAGCTCCTCAAAGACGGACTGCTCGTAGTCAGCATCCATCTCGTCGAGCTGCAGGCGCTCGGCGAGAGCGGAGACGCAACGGTTCTCCTTCTCGGCCGGCAGGCGGGAAGCCTTGTCCTGCTCGATCTCGATCTTGATGGCGTCGCGCATGGCGTCGATGCTGTCAAAGCCAAAGTCGGACTTGACGAGCTCATCGGTGAGCTCGGGGGTGTTGCGGACCTTGATGCCCTTGACGGTGACCTCGACGGTGTGGGTCTCGGCCTCCTCGCCCTCCTCGACCTCGTCGGTCCAGGTGACGGTCTTGACGTCGTCAACGTTAGCGCCGATCAGGGCCTCGTTGAACTCCTTGGGGTTGCTGTCGCTACCGGCGATGAGCATGCGGCCCTCGGCGGCGAAGTTGTCAGCGTTCTCAACGGCCTTGAGATCGACGGTGACGTAGTCCTCGGCCTCGACGGCGCGACCCTCGACGTCCTCGAAGGTGGCACGGTAGTTGAGGAGCATCTCGACCTGGTTGTTAATCTCGGACTCGGTGACCTCCGCAGGAGGCATCTCGATCTCGACGGCGTCGAAGGAGGAGAGCTCAGCAGCAGGACGCAGGGAGAACTCGACAGTGTAGGTGTAGTCCTCGTGATCCTTGGCGAGGTCGAGCTCCTTGTAGTCACCGTTCTTGGTGGGGACGATGTCCAGCTCGTTGAGGACGGCGGGCTCGTTGGCGGCGATCAGGTCGTTGGTGGCCTGAGCGAGGGTAGCCTCGGCGCCAAGAGCGGAGTCGATGACCGGACGGGGGGCCTTGCCGGCACGGAAGCCCGGGAAGCGGTACTTCTTGGCGGTGTCCTTGTAAGCCTTCTTGATCGCGGCGTCGACGTCGGCGGCCGGGATGGTGACCGTAGCGGTGAGCTTGGCGTCCTTGACGTCAGAAGCGGTGATGTTCAACACGTTCCTCCTCATACTGCCCAGCTTATCTGAGGTGCTGGTACCTTTATGCAACAAAGAGTCGCGACGGCCGAAGCCGACGCAGATGCGTTGGTGCGGGCGAAAGGACTCGAACCTTCACGGGAATCCCACCAGAACCTAAATCTGGCGCGTCTACCAATTCCGCCACGCCCGCATGAGCGCACAGACTAGGAATGATAGCAGATACGAACGGCAAGCGCACGCACACCTTTTACAAGCTCACGACCTCACCACGAGTGCAAAAGGCGGGACGAGTTGCCCCGCCCCGCCAATTACGACTTGTTCGCCGACACGCTACTCCCCCAGCAGGGCCTTCTCGGGCGTGATGGGCAGTGAGCGAACCTGATGGCCGGTGGCGTGCGCCACGGCCGAGGCTACTGCGGCGAGCGGCGTGTTGATGACGACCTCGCCGATCGACTTGGCGCCAAACGGGCCCGTCGGCTCGTAGCTCGGCTCAAAGGCCACGCGAATGCTGCCGATATCCAGGCGCGTGGGCAGCTTGTAGCTCATAAAGTTGCCGGTGCGCAGGCGGCCGCGGTCATCGTGCTCGACAATCTCATAGAGCGCGTGGCCGATACCCTGGGCAATGCCGCCCTCGGCCTGGACGCGCGCGAGCGCCTCGTTGATAACGGTGCCGCAGTCCACAGCCGCCACGTAGTCCACCACGGTCACCTTGCCGGTGGCCTTGTCGACCTCGACCTCGGCAATGCCGGCCATAAACGGCGGGGGCGAAACGGGCAAGCAGGCAGAGGCATGCGAGGTGAGCGCGTCGCCGCCCGCGATGTTCTTTACGCACAGGTTGGCAAAGTCGCGCAGCGTGAGGTAGCGGTTCTGCTCGCGCGCGGCACGTTCGTCGGACAGGCGCACGTACTGGCCATCGAAGACCACGTCGGCGGCGTCCACGTCCCACATCTGGGCGGCCTTGGCGCAGATCTTCTCGCGCAGCTCGGTCGCGGCGTTCTTGGCTGCCAGGCCCGTCACGTACGTGCCCGAGCTCGCGTACGAGCCGGCGTCGAACGGCGACACGTCGGTGTCCACGCCGCGCACCACGATCAGCGAACTCTCCACGCCCAGCTCCTCGGCGGCAATCTGCGCCAGGATCGTGTCGACGCCCATGCCGTTATCGGTGGCGCCGGTGCCGATGGTAATGAAGCCATCTTCCTCCAGGCGCATGTCGATGCCGGCGATATCCACGTTGGAAATGCCCGAGCCCTGCATGGTGAGCGCGCAGCCCAGGGCGCGCACGCGGTCGCCCAGGTCGACGGCCAGCGGCTTGTCGCGCCAACCGATCATGTCCATCGCGCGCAGCAGGCAGCGGTCGAGTGCGCAGGCGTTGAGCTTCTCGTTGTAGTACTGCGGCATGACCTCGCCCTCGCGCACCATGTTCTTAAGGCGCAGGTCGGCGGGGTCCATGTGCAGCATGTCGGCGAGCTCGTTGACGGCGCTCTCCACGGCAAACTGGCCCTGGGTGGCACCATAGCCGCGATACGCGCCGCCGCGGTTGGTGTTGGTGTAGACGGCGTCCCACCTAAAGCGGCTCGCCTTTACGTGGTTGTAGATGGGCAGGCTCTTATGACCCGAAAGGCCGATCGTCGTGGTGGCGTGCTCGCCGTACGCGCCGGCGTTGGACAGCGTATGCAGGTCGATGGCTGTAATGGTGCCGTCGTTCATGGCGCCCATCTTAACGGTCATCTGCATCTGGTGGCGCGAGTTGCCCGCGGTGATGGTCTCCTCGCGGGTGTAGCAGCAGTAGCTCGGACGGCCGGTCTGCTGGGTAACGAATGCCACGAAGATCTCACAGCAGCCCGTCTGCTTGGAGCCAAAGCCGCCGCCGATGCGCGGCTTAATGACCTGCACCTGCGACTGCGGAATGTCGAGCGACTGCGCGACCATGCGGCGCACGTGGAAAGGCACCTGCGTGGAGGTGGTCACCGAGATGCGGCCGAACGCGTCGGTCGTCGCGAAGGCGCGGAAGGTCTCCATGGGCGCGGTCTGCGTGGCCTGGCTGGTGTAAGTGCGCTCAAAGACGATGTCGCTCTGGGCGAAGGCCTCGTCCAGATCGCCAAAATCACTGGTACCGCTGCACACCAGATTGCGAGCAACGTCGCCGCCCTGCGGGAACATAAAGGTCACGTCGCCCTCGGGGTGGACCACGATGTCGTTATCGAGTGCCTGGGTAAAGTCGAGCAGCGGCTCGAGCACCTCGTAGTCGACCTTGATGAGCTTGAGTGCCTTATCGGCGGCCTCCTCGGTCTCGGCGGCGACGATCGCCACCTCCTCGTTTTGGTAGCGCACCAGGTTCTCGAGGATCAGGCGGTCGTAGGGACTAGGCTGCGGATAGCTCTGGCCGGCGATGGTAAAGCGGCGCTTGGGCACGTCCTCGTAGGTGTAGACACCCACCACGCCGGGCACCTTCAGGGCGCGCGAGGTGTCGATGGAGCGGATCTTGGCGCGAGCATACGGGCTGCGCTTGAGTTTGACGATGAGCGCGCCGGCGGGCACCATATCGCCCGTGTAGACGGGACGGCCCTCGAGCAGAGCCTTCGAATCCTTCTTGGGCTGCTTGTGGGTGATTTGCTTGTACGAGACGCCGTCGCAGCTGGTGTCGTTGACCGGCAGCTCGGGCATCTCAAAGCCCACCTGCACGCCGGACTCGTTGAGGAAGCGGACGATGGCGCGCAGCTGGCTCTCGTAGCCGCTGCAACGGCACAGGTTGCCGGCGAGCTGGCGCGAGAGCTCCTCGCGCGTTGCGACGAGGCTCGGATCCTCCTTGGCGGCGCGGGCGAGCGCCAGCACGTTCATGATGAGGCCGGGGGCGCAAAAACCGCACTGCTCAGCGCCTTCGGCAGCCATCGCACGGGCGAGAGCCTCGGACTCGACCTTAAGGCCCTCAAGCGTGGTGATGGTGTGTCCCTCAACACGGGCGGCGGGAACCGAGCAGCTCAGCACCGGGTCGCCGTCGAGCCACACCGTGCACAGGCCGCAGTTGGTGGTTTCGCAGGCACAGCGCACCGACGCGCAACCCTGCTCGCGCAGCAGCGCGAAGAGCATGGTGTCGGGGGCAATCTGAACCTTGACCTTACGGCCGTTGAGCGTAAAGGAAAGATCGATGAGTTTGGCAGCCATTAGCGCACCTCGCTAGAATCGACGCCGGGCACGCGGCGGCAGGAATACTCGTCCGTGGCAAACTTAGGCACTTGCACGGTCTCGAGCTCGCGGGCAAGCGCAGCCGAAAGCTCAATGCCGGCGGCGCGGCGCACGGCCTGCACGGCAAGCGGGGCCGAGATGCAGCGGCGGTAGTCGGCCGAGCCCCACAGGTTGGTGCCGTAGCTCAGGGCACGCACGGATGCGGCTAGGGCGCGCAGCTCGTCCTCGGAAGGCTGCTCGTTCACCAGGCCGCATGCCTCGCCCTGCAGCAGGGTCGAGCGCAGCGGACGGGCACCCACGGTGACGTGCCAGGAGTTGTCCCACCAAGCAGCAGTGACATTAAGCGAGGGGAAGTCGGTCGCGGCCTTGCGCACGGCCTCATAGCTCGCGCGGTAGTCGTGCTTAACGACCACGACGTGCTCGATCACGTCGCGAACGTAGCCCATCCGCACGAACTCCGCGAGCGGCACGCGGCCGGCACCCGTCAGCTCAACATACGAATCGAGCGCCAGGAAGGCCGAGAGCACGTCCGAGAAACCAAAACGGCCGTAGATGCTGCCGCCTACCGTGGCGGTGTTGCGCAGCTGCACACCCACGATGTCATGGACGGCAAACTCAAAAACATTGTTGACAAGCGCGTTGAGCTCGGCATGGCGCTCGAGCTGGCGCAGGGTGCACATGGCACCGATGCGAAACTCGGTCTCGGTCTCCTCGATCTGATCGAGTCCGCAGGCCGAAAGGTCAATCGCCGTCGCCACACGACGCGAACCCAGGCGCATCCAGATGCCGCCGCCCACAATCTTGTTGTTGCGGTTCTTCTGTAAGAGCTCATAGGCTTCGGCCGCGTTTCCAACACGGACGTAGGTACCGAACTTGAGCACGTTCTCCCCCATCTCTTCACTTGTCCAGTGCGTTTAAGTGTACCAAACGAGGGGGCACAGCCATCGTCACCATAGAAAAAGGCTCCCAGCCGGATAGCTGGAAGCCTCATCACATGCCATATCGAGCGAAGATTTAGCAGACGCCCTGGGCGAGCATGGCGTCGGCGACCTTCAGGAAGCCGGCGATGTTGGCGCCCATGACAAAGTTGCCCTCCTGGCCGTACTCCTTGGCGGTGTCGTCCACGTTGTGGAACATGCCGCGCATGAGCTGCTCGAGCTTGCCGTCGACCTCCTCGAAGGTCCAGGACAGGTGCTCGGCGTTCTGGCTCATTTCCAGGCCGGACACGAGCACGCCACCGGCGTTGGCAGCCTTACCGGGCATAAAGGCGACGCCGTTCTCCTGGAAGTAGGTCGTGGCCTCGATGGTCGTGGGCATGTTCGCGCCCTCGCCGACCACCTTGCAGCCGTTGGCGACGAGCGCCTGGGCGTCCTCGAGCAGCAGCGTGTTCTCGCGAGCGCAGGGCAGCGCGATGTCGCAGGGAAGCTGCCAAACGCCACGGCCGTCGCCCTCGTGCCACACGGCGTTAGGCTTCTCGTCAACGTACATAGCGAGCGTAACGCCCTTGTCGTGGCCGGAGCGCTTCTTGTTGTAGACATGCTCGAGCACGGTGTAGTCGATGCCGTCGGGATCCTCGACCCAGCCGTGGGTGTCGGAGCAGGCGAGCACCTTGCCGCCGAGCTGGGCGACCTTCTGGACCGCGTAGATGGCGACGTTACCGGAGCCGTGAACGACGACGTTCTTACCCTCGAAGGAGTCGCCGCGGCTCTTGAGGTACTCGTCCACAAAGTAGACCAGACCGTAACCGGTGGCCTCGGTACGGGCGAGCGAGCCGCCAAAGGAGAGGCCCTTGCCGGTAAGGACGCCGGTCCACTCGTTGGTCAGGCGCTTGTACTGACCGAACAGGTAGGCAACCTCGCGGCCGCCAACGCCCAGGTCGCCGGCGGGAACGTCGGTGTTGGGGCCAATGTGGCGATAGAGCTCGGTCATGAAGGACTGGCAGAAGTGCATGATCTCGTTGTTGGACTTGCCCTTGGGGTCAAAGTCGGAACCGCCCTTGCCGCCGCCCATGGGAAGGGTGGTCAGGCTGTTCTTGAGGATCTGCTCCAGGCCCAGGAACTTGAGCATGCCCAGGGTGACCGTCGGGTTAAAGCGCAGGCCACCCTTGTAGGGTCCAATGGCAGAGTTGAACTCGACGCGGTAGCCGCGGTTGACCTGGACCTTGCCCTGGTCGTCGACCCAGGGGACACGGAACATAACGATGCGCTCGGGCTCGACGAGGCGCTCCAGCAGGGCGGCCTCCTCGTACTCGGGGTGGGCGTCGAGCGCCGGCTGGATGGTGCCGAGGATCTCGGTCGCGGCCTGGATGAACTCAGGCTGCTCGGGATAGCGGGCCTTGAGCTCTTCGAGAACTTTCTGCGTGTAGCTCATGCTTCCTCCAATGATGGGAAACGAAAATGTTGGTCGCAGCACCCTATGCGCCGCGAACGTTATCGAGTATGGATAATATCGCACTGTTGCAGCAAAGTTTCGCATAAGCCGACGAGCGGATGTTTCGTTTTGATTACGATGCAGGTAGAAGCGTTTTTGAGTGCCTGACGTGCAAAACCCGTGTTTCAAACCTGTTTCGTCCACGTGTTCTAAACCACCACATTGGGGACAGGCACCTTTGTGGTGGTGTTGGTGGTTAGAGGACGAGCTGGTGGTAGTCGGCGGGGGTTACGCGGCCCTCGGTGGCGGCGCGGAAGGCGGCGAGGGCATCGCCCGAGAACGGCATGGCCCAGCACAGTCCGCAGCCGGCGGTGATGGAGCCGGGCAGCGGCATGATGCGCCCGGGCACACCGGCGGCAAGGCACAGCTGTTCGCATTCCATCACATCGAAGGTGCTATCGAACGACACGATGATTTTGCGTTCGTGGTCGAGGGCATCACCGGACGGGCCTTCGCGGTGTGCCTCACGATATGCCGCGGCGGCCGCTTCCTCTTCCGCAGTATGTCCACAGCCACCGCAGCCGCAGGTACAGGGCTCGGAACCATCGCAAGTGCAAGGCTCTCCCGTGTCGGGGCAAATATCGTGAGACATGGCAACTCCAATCGTCTAGGCGAGCAGCTCGGCTGCCGCAAACTCCTCGGGTGTATTGACGTTCTCGAAGCAGAGCGTCGAACCGGCAACCTCGACAATCTGGGGCTCATCCAGATAGCCGGCATGGACCTGGTCGATCAAACAGCGGATGCGTTGGCGGTCCCGGTCGAGCAACTCACGGGCAACCGGCGCGCAAGCCTGGCGGCGCCACACGGCGCACAGCGGCTCAATCCCCCGCTCCTCGCGCGGGACGCACACATCGAGCGGGCCTTCCTTGACCCGATCAGAAAGCGCGCCGATCAGTTCTGGCGAGACGAACGGCATATCGCAGGCGACGATCGCCGCGAGGGGCAACCGAGCGGCAGCCAGCGAACTCGCGATGCCGCGCATGGCACCGGCGGGACCGTCGACGTCCATCACCACGCGGGGTCGCAGGCCATCAAACATAAGCTCCTCAAGGTAGGCAAGCTCGCAAGGGCGCGAAGTCGTCACGACCAACTCGCCGGCAACTGGCGCCAGCCGACCCAGCACGCGCTCGATGAGCGGCTCGCCGCAAAACGACATCCGCGCCTTATCGCAGCCCATGCGCGACGACAACCCGCCCGCCTGGACGACACAAGAAAGATCGGCCCGTCTTACGGTAGTCATACGGCAAACCACCCCCATCGGCATGCTCAAAACCCAGCACACGAAGCCAAATGCCGTCGCCGATAAAGCCGGCGGCACGGCAAACCCATGCAAAAACAAAACAGCGCCTTTGCGGCACGCAGCAAGACCGCGAGCACAAAAGCGCTGGTAGCGTATGGCGGGAACGTATGTGAATCGAACACATCCAAGACGTTTTGCACGCCTCGCAACGGTTTTGAGGACCGCGGAGCCCACCGGAGCCCATCCGTTCCCAAGTGCGGAGGTATTTTACCAAACCGAGCAGTCAATCTAGCGCAGGGACCTCAGGCCGCCGGCCTCCTTGTCGAGCACCGTAAAGCGCACGGCATCCAGGTGCTCCAAAATGCTGATGGCACGTTTGCGCGACACGCCCAGGGCCTCGCGCAGCACGCTCGTGGTGGCAGCGCCGCCGGCTGCCTCAATGGCGGCGGCAACAAGCTCGCGCGCATGGGCCTCGGCGGCGGCAGACAAGGCAACGTCGCGCTCGACCTTAACGATCGAGCGGTTGAGCGAAAGCTCGCGCAGGGCTCGCGTCATGGTGTCACGATCGAGCTGCAGTTGCTCGCCCACCTCGGGCAACGTCGGCGCATCGAGGCCAGCTTCGTCCAGCAAGGAAACGATCCGCTCGCAAGCCTCTCGCACCACGCGTGCCGCCGCGGCGGCCGAATGCGGATCGAATACCTCGGCGCCCTCGGCGGCGCACACGCCACGCGAGCGGCCCTCGGCAATCAGAGCCGCGGCAACGCCTTCATCAGCGGCAGGCCACGCAGCATGGGCAACGGCGCCGGGCGTAAAGCCCGTCTCCTTGGGAGCCGCCGCGTGCATGGCGGTCAGGGTCGCCGCCAGTGCATCCATCGCAGCGTCGAGCGCGGAAGAATCTGCATACAGCGAGCCATCCGCGCCAGCAAGCGCGCAAGCAGCGCCCTGCGCCACCAATCCGCGCAGTGCGGCGTCGACCTCGCCGGCACCAAGATCCAAAGCCTCGGCAACATCAGCCGTCGTAACCGGCAGCGTCTGCAGCGCCAGCCAAGCGCCCACACCGCCCGCGATATCGCCGGACTCGATCGCCGCATACAGCGCACGCTCCCCTTCGGCAAGCTCGCGCGAGCGACGGCAGCGCGAAAGCAGCACGCGCCCGCCGCCAATAAGCATCACGGGCGAATAGGACAGCACCACGGCATGGTCCCCGGCGCGCAGCGGCAGCGAGTTTTCCAAGCGCACCTGAACGATACGGGTTTCACCCACTGCCATGGGGGCCTCACCCTCCATGAACATGATGCGACCGACGACCTCGGCCGTACCCGCCATCACGTGCACACGCGCGCCCGACTCGAGCACGCGCGGCTTGGCTCCCTCGCGGCCCAAATACGTAAACGTCATCATAAAGCGCATCGTCTGGCCAAAGCGACCCGCCACGCCGAGCATCTCACCGCGATCGAGCGAGGAGACGGCATCGCCCACCAAGTTGAGCGCCACACGCTGACCGGGCAGCGCTCGTAGCGTATCGCCATGCACTTGAATCCCGCGCACGCGACAGACCGTACGCGACGGCAGCGCGACGAGCTCATCGCCCACCGCGACGGGCGCATCGTGCAACGTTCCCGTCACCACAGTACCGGCGCCCTTGATCGTAAAGCAGCGGTCGATGGGCAGACGCGATGCGGCATCGGTGAGCTCGGCACGGGCACGGCAGGCATCCCAGCAAGCGGCAACCTGCTCGTCAAGCGCAGCCAGCAGGTCATCGATCCCCGCACCGGTCTTGGACGACACGGGCACCATCGGCGCGCCCGCAAACACAGTACCCGACAAAAAGTCATCGACATCGAGAGCGGCAAGCTCGGTCATCTCGGCGTCGGCCAGGTCGCACATCGTCAGCGCGACCACCATATGCGTAACGCCCAGCAGCTCCAGCACATGCACGTGCTCGCGGGTCTGCGGCATCACGCCCTCGACAGCCGAAACCACCAGCACGGCCACGTCGATACCCGTGGCACCCTGCACCATGGCGCGCAAGTAATGCGCGTGGCCCGGCACGTCGACCAGGCCAACGATCTTGCCACTCGGCAGCACCAGCTCGCCAAAGCCCAGCTCCACGGTCATACCGCGACGGCGCTCAACCTCCAGACGATCGGGATTCTTGCCAGTCAGTGCCTCGATCAGTGCCGACTTACCGTGATCGACGTGGCCCGCCGTGCCAACGATAACGGGGCATTCCACCAACGCTTCGGCCTCACTCATCGGCGCACCGCCTTGGCAACGCATGCGGCAAGCGTCGACGCCGCCGTCTCGATATCGCGGTCGCCCACGAGCGTGCGCACGTCAAACAGAATGCGGTCGTGCGAGGCGCGCGTAACGACCGGCGTGTCGAAGTCTTGGACGAGCGAGCGCTTGAGCGCATCGACGGACAGGCGCCCGTCGACCGGGCAGACGGCCACGCACATCGTAGGAAGCTCCACGGTGGGCAGCGAGCCGCCACCGGGGGTCGACGATTCCTCGACGATTTCCACCTGCACGGCACACGGGCAGCCAGCCTTATCGAGGCCCGCCACCATCAGATCGCGCAACTTGCGTGCACGGCGCTCCAGATGAGCTTGCGGAAGCGTGAGCATGTTGAGAACCGGCACCTCGCGATGGGCCACATCCGCCCCGTCCATGTAAATGCGTAGTGTGGCCTCGAGCGCCGCCAGCGCGAGCTTGCCCGGGCGCAGGGCACGCATGAGCGGATGCGACCCGCAGGCCTGGACCAGATCGCGACGGCCCATGATAATGCCCGCTTGTGCGGCACCGAGCAGCTTATCGCCCGAGCACGACACGATATCGAGCCCCGCCGCGACCGAAGCCGGCGTGGTTTCTTCGCCGCCGCGCACCAAGATGTCGTCGGGCAACAGCGCGCCCGAGCCTTGGTCTTCATAGAACAGCAGGCCGTGCTTATGGGCCAGCGCGGCGAGCTCCCTTGAGCTCACTTCCTCGTGGAAACCCTCGATGCGATAGTTGGAAGGATGGACCTTGAGGATCATCGCCGTATCGGGCGTAATGGCGCGCTCGTAGTCGCTCAAATGCGTACGGTTGGTGGCCCCGACCTCAACGAGCTTGGCACCCGAGGCCTCCATGACATCGGGGATACGGAAGCTGCCGCCTATCTCGACAAGCTCACCGCGGCTGACGATGACCTCTTTGCCCGCGGCATGAGTCGCCAGCACCAGCAGCACCGCGGCGGCGTTGTTGTTGACCACGAGCGCGTCATCGGCACCGGTGAGTGAGCGGATCAGCTGCGCGGCATGTTCCTTGCGCGACCCGCGCGAGCAGGTGTCCACGCTGTACTCGAGCGTGCTGTAACCGCGTGCGACTTCGGCCACGGCCTTGGCGGCCGACTCCGCGAGCGGGGCTCGACCCAGGTTGGTATGGATAACCACACCCGTGGCGTTGACGGCGGGACGCAGGCTCGGCAGCGCGGAGCGATGCGCACGCCACTCGATCGCCGAGGCCAGGTCGCGCTTAGAGCGCGGGGCGGCACCGGCGCGAATCGCAGCGCGCTCCTCGTCGAGCTCGGCCGTGACGGCGGCATGCACCACCGCGTCGCAGGTTTCCCCCGCTGCCTTCACTACCGGCCACTCGGCAAGCAGCTCGTTGACGGAAGGGATGGCGCGCAGGCGGGCGCGCACCTCATCGGACATGTTCTGGCTATCGCTCATGTGCAGCCTTTCAAAAACCAAGGGCAGGTCAGTCGGCCGTTCGTCAAAACCAGCCGAATCAATCTGTTGAATCAATCAGTCGTTATTATCCTCGTGCTCTGCGATCTTTTCCACGCGAACGGCGTTTTCCTGAGTAAGCGCGGCACCCGTCAACGGGTCCCAGCGCAGCGGTGTGTGGTCGAGCGGCCCGACGCCCAGGGCCTGAGCGCCACCGGCATCGGCGCCAAACGAACGCCCACCGGGGGCGGCCGAGGTGAAGATGCACGCCGGATGCAGATACGGCGTCGTCTCCACGCGCACGCGGTCGCGGCCCATATCGCTCACGAGTTCGACGATCTCGCCGTCGGCGATGCCCATATGCGCAGCAGCATCGGCATTCATCTGCACGGCATCCAGGTCCGACCCAGCCTCGGCGGCACCTTGGACTGCAAGCCTTCGCGAGGTGTGCGACTCAAAGGGACGGTTGCCGCTAATAAGGCGAAACATCCCCGGGCCAGGCTCCACCATGGGAGCGATCCAGTCGGGTACACGACCCAGGCCGGCACGCTCCCATACGTCACTTGCCAGCGCAATTTTGCCGCCGGCAAGCGGAATCATCGGCTCACCCGTGCGCGTCGGCAGCGCCACGCCCGTATCGGCCCAACCGCGCTCCTTGAGCTCGTCCAGATCGATTCCATAAGGCGCCACCTGGGCAGCCGCCAGATCATCAGACGTAAACTGGAAGTACTCGCACACGCCACACGCCTGTGCCAGACCGGCAAAAATCTCCCGACCGGGACGCGTGTCGTCATGCTGCACAGGCAGCACGGCGTTGCGGTAGAACACGCGCGCATCGTTGGCGCCCACGACCGTGCCCACACCGCGGTCAGCCTCCAGATACGTCACGTCGGGCAGCACGAAGTCAGAAGCGCGCGCTGTCTCGGACCAGCGAATATCAATCGTCACGAGCAAGTCGAGCTGTTCCAGAATCGATAGCCACGCCCCGGCGTTGCCATAGCCCGCACCGGGGTTACTGGCATAGACGATGAGCCCACGCAAATCGCCGGCAAGAATCGACTGACCGACGGTCGTGCACAGGCCGCGCACCGGATCGACCAGTGGATAGCGCTCGGACCCCAGCTTGGGCCCGCGCGGCACCGGCGGCGTCGCAAAGCGCGTGGGATCGAGGTCGCCCAACACAAGCGGCGTGGGTGGATTGAGCGCGCCGCCCGCATGCCCGATGCAGCCCAGCAGCACATCGACCAAGCAGATAGCGCGCGCGGTCTGGGTACTATTGGCATACGCGATACCGATGCCACCATGAAAGCCCGCATCCACCACGGCGGCAGGCGCGGCGGCAGCGAGATCGCGCGCCGTGGCGACAATCTCCGCGGCCGGCACGTCGCACATCGACTCGGCCCACTCGGGCGTCCAAGCATGGGCCGCCTGCGCCAGCTCGTCAAAACCCGTGGTATAGCGGTCCACGAACTCGTGGTCGTACAGGCCCTCGGCAATCAACACGTGGACAATACCCAACAGCAGCGCCAAGTCGCAGCCCGGGCGCACACGGAGCCAGCGATCGGCAATAGCAGCCGAACCGCTGCGCCGGGGGTCAACCACGATGATCTTCGCCCCGCGCCGGCGCGCATCGTTGAGCGCGTCAACGGCCCCCATCGTCGACGAATCGACAATGGAACGCCCCAGGTACATGATGCAGTCGGTATGCGCAAGGTCGGAGGCGGGGCTATAGCCCAGGCTGTGCTCCCAACCGGTAAGTCTGCTTACCTCGCAGGCGCCATCGGCACCGTACACGTTGGGCGAGCCCAGCGCATGCATAAAACGATACGCCCAGTAGCGGTCGAACGAGGGCACACCAAGTGTCATGCCCAGCGCACGGGGCCCGCGCTCGTCAACAATTCCCAAAAGACGCTCGGCAATCTGAGCAAACGCCTCGTCCCAGGTAATCGCATCAAACCCCGAGCCATCCCGGCGGCGTCGCATGGGGTGCAAAATCCGGTCGCGCTCGTCAAACGGCATTGCCAGGCGATGGCGCCCGCGGGCGCACAGGGCACGCGCCGCGCACGGATGTCCCGGCACCGGCAACTCGGCCACCACGCGACCGTCCTCAACGCGTGCCGCAAAGGCGCAATCGGCATAGCATCCCCCGCATGTCGTCACCACGGAGCGACCGTCATGCATAGCTCTCGATGCCATCTCGATTATTCCTTCCAGCTCAGGGGTTCATGCCCCGCCGCACCACAGCCCTGCCACCAGCTGCCGCGACGCAAAGCCCGCTGCATCTACCGCAGCAAGACACGAAGAGCCTCCCAAAAGGCAAACGCCCCTCGGGAGGCCCGTACGTCATTCCAGCTTATTACGCCTCGGACTTCTTGGCGTAGATAAACCAGTAGCCGAGCGCGACCAGAACCGCGCCGCCCACGATGTTGCCCAGCGTGGCGGCGGACAGGTTAAACGCAATGCCCGCGGCGTTGAGCGCATCGGCGCCGGCGACGTCGGCGCCATAGCCGCACGTGTGCATCACAGCGCCCATAGGCAAAAAGTACATGTTGGCGACGCAGTGCTCAAAACCGCAGGCCACAAAGGCGGCGATGGGCAGTAGAATGCCCACAACCTTATCGACCACGGTCTTGCCGGCGGTACCGATCCACACGGCCAGGCACACAAAGATGTTGCACAGGATGCCGCGGAAGAAGATCGTCACCCAGTCGACCGTCACCTTGCCGGCGGCGACGCTCACCATGGAATTGGCAACCGCCTCGCCGTTGAGCTTGTAAATGCCGGCCATGTACACCAAAAAGACGATGAACAGGGCACCGACAAAATTGCCGACCCACACGACGACCCAGGCCTTAAGCATCTGAACCAGGGTGATCTTTTTGCTCTTGAGTGCGCAGACCATAAGCGAATTGCCGGTAAACAGCTCGGCGCCGCACACCAGCACGAGCACCAGGCCCAGGCAAAAGCACAGACCGCCCACGACGCGCTGAGCGCCCCAGCCCAGCGTGCTGTCGCTCAAGAACACGGTAAAGAACAGGCCGCCGAAGGCGATAAACGCGCCGGCGAACATTGCCAACAGAAAGGCCTTAGCGACCGGCAGGTTAGCCTTGGTCACGCCGGCGGCCTCGGTCTTGGCCTCGATCGCGGCGGGCGCCAGGCAATCGGGAGAGGGGTACTCCACCTTGGAATCTGCCATGTCAATCACTTCTTTCCTAATCAGCAGGAACAAGCGCTCCTATTGCTCTTGCCCCAAGCGGACAAAGTGGGAAAAGTCGTTGGCGGCCACGGCGTCGTACACGGCGTCGACGGCCTCAAAGACTTCCGGGGACATGGGGTTGTAGAACTCCGTGTCGCCCGGCTGAATCCCGACGAAGACGATATCATCACACGATTGCTCAATCTCTTCGATCAGAATCGACAAAGGAAGCGAATGCGTGGTGAACATCGATTTGCGCGCGACGTCGGTCTTATCGAGCAAGCGGATGGCGCCGACGGGCAGCGCCATGTCGGCGGCATCGACCAAAACCAAACGCGGCGGACGCTCGCGCTTGACCTCGATGATGTCATCCTCGGGCGTCTGACCGCCGTCGATGGTGTACCAACCGGCGATAGGCGTGTCCTCCATCTTTTTGGAGAGCACGGGGCCGGCGGCATCGTCGGCGCGCAGCACGCTTCCCGCCGTGAGCACGATACCCGCAAATGGGGCGCCGTTCACACGACCATCCACAACGCGACCCATTACTGCAACCTTCCCGTCAGATACACGCCCGACACATCGCGCACGCGCTCAACCAGATCGCGAAACTTCATTAAGAACGCGACCTGCTGGGCATGCAGGCCAAAGTCGTCGTCGAACACCGAGATGCCGGCCTTGGCCGAACCGCGAAAACCGCGCTCGTCGAGCAGCATATCGCAGGCCTCGAGCAGCGACGGCACCGCCGCCTTGTCGAGCTGGCACTCGCCAAAGGAGTGGATGGCCTCGAACTTGGTTTTGGCCTCCCCCTCCGGCAACGCATCGACGAGCGAATAGAACACATCCACCGGCACCGACAGGCGCGGCTCAAAGCAGTCGAGCACGCCGGTGTGGTGGCCCACGGCGAGCGTGTAGTACAGCACGTCGCAGGCCTCCTGGGGAACGTCTTCCTCGGTCTCCACAAACTTACGCGTGAGCTCGTAAAAGACCACCTGGTCGGGCGCGTGGCCCAGGCAGGGGTCGGCGACGCCCTCGGCGGCCTCGTCGCTTGCGCGCGAGGCATCGCCAAAAGAGCCGCCGAGCATACCGGGGCCCGCAAAGTAACCAGAGCGGTCCGTGAGCTCCATCTAGCGACCTCCGGCCAGCACCAGATCCTGCAGCGCCGAGTACACCTCGACGCGGCGCGGATCGTCCTGCTTGTCGATGAGCAGCGCCATGGCACCGCGGATATCGCCCTTGGGCGCGCCCTCGAGCGTATCCATAAACTCATTGGCCAGGTCGTGGCCGTAACGATAGCCGCTCATGGCGCGAGCCTCGCGCTCAATGGCAACGCGCAGCTTGTACGGCACGCCGGGATGCAGGATATCGGCCTGCTCGCCGGCGGCCTCCACCGTGGTCTCGGCATGGAGCTTTTGGTCCAGCAGACCGAGCGCCATGGCAAAGCCGTAGATGGTCTGCGCGGGGCTGGGCGGGCAGCCGGGGATGTAGACATCGACCGGCAGAATCTTGTCCGTGCCGCCCCAGACGCAATAGTTGTCGTAGAAGATGCCACCGGTGCAGCCGCACGCGCCATAGGACACCACGATCTTAGGATCGGGTGCGGCCTCAAAGGCGCGCAGGGCCGGCATGCGCATGGCACGCGTCACGGCACCGGTGTACAGCAGCACATCGGCGTGACGGGGCGAGGGCACGACCTTGATGCCAAAGCGCTCGACGTCGAAGACGGGCGTGATGGAACCGAAGATCTCGATCTCGCAGCCGTTGCAGCCGCCGCAGTCAACACGGTAGACATACACCGAGCGCTTGATCTTCTTAAGAAGGGTCGCCTTGGCTTTCTCGATGCTCTCGTCGAGCTCGATCTTGGTCGGGCGGTACTGAAGCCGCTCGGGCAAAAGCGTGGGTTCGGCCATGGTTACTCCTCCTTCGTATCAAAATCCATGATGATGCCCTCGACCGGCGCAGGACCGGCGGGAATCTCGGGCGCATCGGGGTTGAGCTCGCGGTCGATATACTCCGGGTTCACGCCGTGGCCGCCCAGATACTCCATGCCGGGGCCCTGGGGCTCGCCGGACGCAAGCGTCTCGTTGGCAGCCATGCCGTATGCGTTGCCGGTCTTTACGGCCGAGGCGGCGCGCAGGGCGTCGAGCTCGCGCTTGCACTCCTGGCACATACCGACGGTACGGGCGGCCTGCTCGGCCTCCATGCCGCCGGCCTTTTGCAGCAGGCGCTTGGCGTAGTCGATTTCCTTGTGCGGGGCAAACGGCTTGCCGCAACGCGAGCAATGCTCGAGCGTATAGACGCTCTTGCTGGTGAGGTCATCCTTGCTCATGACGGCCAGTTCAAACTCCTCGGTGAGCTTGATGGCCTCCATGGGGCAGGCTTCCTCGCAGCGGCCGCAAAAGATGCAGCGGCCGTAGTCGATCGACCAGGTAATGGTATCGGCCGCAAGGTCGGTGTCCATGCGAATGGCATCGGCCGGGCACGCCACGCCGCAGGCACCGCAGGCGATGCAGAGCTCGGCATTGTGCTCGGGCTTGCCGCGCATGTCCTTGTTGGTGGGAAACGGCGCAAACGGGTACTTAACCGTCGCGTCGCCGGCCTTGGCGTTAACCTTCCAAAGCTTCAGCATATTAGAGCGCCTCCTCATCGAGCGGAGCGGCCATGGTGCCCTCGCCCGCAAGCGGCGACTTGTCGCGCCAGACGTTCTCGAACTGCTCCTTATCGAGCACGTGGTCGCGCTTGGCGGCGACATCGGTCACCGTCACGCGGTCGGTGCAGGAGTAGCACGGGTCGAGCGAGCCGACGATCAACGCAGCGTCACCCACGGTGTTGCCGCGGAACATGTAGCGCAGGACCGGCCAGTTGCTGTACGTGGCGGCCTTGGCGCGCCAGCGGTAGCACTTCTGGTTGTTGCCGAGCATGGCCCAGTGCACGTCCTCGCCGCGCGGCGCCTCGGTGGCGCCGATGGCGTACTTGTGCGGGGTGTACTCCCAATCCGTGGTGAGGATGGGGCCCGACGGGCAGTTCTCGAGCATGGTCTCGATCATGTCGATCGAATCATAGACCTCCTGGATGCGAACGGCGGTACGGCCGAAGGCATCGCAGGTGTCGGCCGTGGCGGCGTGCATCTTTTGGACGTCCGGATCGGCGTAGCCGTCGAAGGGATGGTCAAAGCGCACGTCGCGGGCATAGCCCGAGCCACGCATGAGCGGGCCGACCGGCGAGAAGTCGCGTGCGATCTTGCGATCCAAGATGCCGATGCCACTCGTACGCTCAATGAAGTTGGGCGTGGAGAGCAAGACGTCGACGAGTTCCTGAACCTCGGAGCGCAGCTGGTGGATGGTCGTGAGCGTGGAGAGCTTCTGCTCGGCCAAAATGTCGCGACGCACGCCGCCGATCACGTTGAGGCCGTAGGTCTTGCGGTGACCGGAGAGTTTCTCGGCCAGGTCCATGGACTTCTCGCGGACGCGGAAGAACTGCTGGAAGCCGGAGTCGAAGCCCGTGTAGTGCGACGCCAGGCCAATGTTGAGCAGATGCGAGTGCAGACGCTCGACCTCGAGCATGATGGCACGGATGTACTGGGCGCGCGGCGGGACATGAATGCCCTGGGCGCGCTCGACGGCCTCGGCATAGGCCACCGAGTGGGCGCAGCCGCAGATGCCGCAGATGCGGTCGGCGAGGAACGTCACAGCGTCATAGTTCAGGCGCGTCTCGGCGACCTTCTCCATGCCGCGGTGCACATAGAACAGACGGTAGTCGGCGTCGACGATCGTCTCGCCCTCGACGAACAGGCGGAAGTGGCCGGGCTCGTCGGAGGTAATGTGCAGCGGGCCCATGGGGACGAGCGTGGTCTCCTTGCCCTTGGTGTCGGCCAAGAACTCGTAGTTTTCCATGTCGCTCGCAGGAGCGGGACGGAAGCGGTAGTCCATGGAGTCCTTGCGCAGCGGGTACAGGCCGCTGGGCCAATCGTCGGGAAGCACCAGGCGGCGACGATCGGGCAGACCCTCGGGGATCAGGCCGAACATATCGCGCAGCTCGCGCTCGCCCCACACGCAGGCGGGGACGAACGGCGTCACGGACGGGAACGTCATCTTGGCGGGATCGACCTCGGTGCGGACGGTCACCCAGCCGGGATCCTCCCCCTCCATGGAGATGACGTAGTACACGGCGTAACGGCCGCACAGGCTGCGCTCATCGTTGCCGATGATCACGGGAATCCAGCCGTAGCGCTCGTAATACAGGTAGTGGACGGCCTCGGGCAGCTTGTCCTGCTTGACGGTAATCGTCAGCTGGTCCTCGCACTGCCACTCGACCTTCTCGATGCAGCCCGGAACGGCGCGGCGCAGGGCCTCGACATGGCTCTCGCAGCGACGGGCATACACCTTGTTCTCAGTTTCAATCATTCGTTACTCCACCTCGCTCTGAGCGGTCTCGGTACCGAACACAGCGCGGTACATCGGCGTCGCGTGAAGTTCCTCGGTGCTCTGCTCGAGCACGATGCCGGTCGCGGTCTCCACACCGTGCACGAGAGGCAGCGGGGTGGCGATGCCAAACCACAAGATCATGACAGCCAGGATGATTTCGGGGATAAGCATGAGCGCCGGGGCCTCATGCTTGCCCATGCCCTGGGGCGCATGACCGAATACCGACTTGAGTGCGATGCGGGTGAGCGCGGAGATGGCCACGGTAAGACCGAGGGCGACCACGACGACCAGCCACATGGGACCGGCGGTAACACCGGCGACAAAAGTCAGGAACTCGGAGATAAACATGCCAAAGGGTGGGAAGGCACCAAGACCGAGCAGCGCCAGGATGGCGAGCGCGGCGGTTGCGGGGGCAACCTCGACGACGCCCTGGATCTTGGCCAAGCTACGCGTGCCAAAGGCGTGCTGGATGTTGCCGGACACGCAGAAGGCAAGCGTCTTGGTAAAGCCGTGGAACACGCAGTGCAGCAAGGCCGCGGCGATACCCAGCGGGCCACCGATACCCAGGCACAGGGCGATAACGCCCACGTTCTCCACAGACGAGTACGCAAAGCGGCGCTTGAGGTCGTCCTGGCGGAACATCGAAAGTGCCGCCACCAAAATGGACAGCGTGCCGACGATCAGCAGCAAAAGTTGCGGATACTCGGCGCCCACGGCCTGGATGGTAAAGCCGTAGAAGCGCATGATCACAAGCATGGCGCACTTAAGCAGCACGCCCGAAAGCAGGGCCGAGACAGGGCTCGGGGCCTGGGAGTGGGCATCGGGCAGCCAAGTGTGCATGGGGAACAGGCCGGCCTTGGTGCCAAAGCCGATCACGATAAACGCAAAGGCGAGGCGCATGAGCGTCGGGTCGAACTGGTCGGCATACGGCAGCACGCACGACAGGAATGCGGCCTCGTGGGCGTTGGGAATCACGTCGGCGGCGTTGGCGTAGATCAGCAGCGTACCGAACAGGCCGAAGGCCACGCCGGCGGTGCAGACCATCGCATACTTCCAAGAAGCCTCGAGGGCCGTCTTGTTCTTGTAGATACCCACCAGGAACACGGTGGAAAGCGTGGTTGCTTCCACGGCGGCCCACGTGAGGATCATGTTGTTGGACAGGCACGCGAGCAGCATGGTAAACACGAACAGACTAAACAGTGCAAAATACTGCTTGGCGCGCTCGGCGGGCATGGAGCCCTCCTCGATATCGGCCTTTACATAGGGCAGCGAGAACAGCCCCGTAAGAAAACCGATAAAGCCGATGAGCAGCACAAAGATGGCGCCCAGCGAATCGAGGTGGAACCACAGGCCAAGAGCGCTCGCGGTTTCGCCGCTCATAAGGACGTCACCGGCCGTCATAATCGACAGCACCAGGACGGCTGCGACGGAGACCAGGTTGAGACCGGCAAACACGTTATAGGACGTGTTCTTGGGCAAAAACGCCATAACCAGCGAGAACACCAAAGGAGTCGCGAGCAGGGCGAGAATCAACGTTTCCATGGACTACCCCCTCAGCTCGGACAGGTCGCGCGCATCGAGCGAGTGGGAGTCGTCCCAAATGCGACGCACGACGATGGACATGATGATGACGGCAAAGATGGCGTCGGTGGCGATACCGATCTCGATGATCTCGGGAGCGGTGGGGGCCAAAAGCGCGAGCGTCACGTGGCTGCCGTTTTCCATAAGGCAGTAACCAAAGATCTGCTTCATGATGTTGCGCTGCGAGATGATGCAGGTGAGGCCCACAAAGAAGTGAGCGAAGCTAATAGCGAGCGCAGGCGTTGCGACCTCGGCCGTGGGAAGGCTGATCTGCGTCACGACGGCAAAGCAAATCGCGACCTCCACGGCGATGATGCAGATGGCCCACGCGGGCTTAAGGCCGGCCTTGAGTGATGCGTCGCTCGGCTCGCCCATCTTCTTGTATGCGCGGTTGAGGATATAAGGGACCAGGACGACCTTGGTGATAAAGGCAGATCCGGCCCACATAAGCAGCTCCTGCGCACCGGTGGTGGCACCGAGCGTAGCGAGCAGCCCCACGAGCACCAGCGACTGCACCGCATACCAGTTGATGGCATGTTTGATGTTCTTGGAGACGACCACCATGGTGGACGTGACGATCAGAAGGCCGCCAAGGATGTTGACGATCGAATAACCCATGTCGTTCTACCTCCTAACCGATCCAGCTGGCCGAAAGCGGGCCGCTGACGATGACCATGATGATGAGCACGATGAACACGAACGCCATCGCACGGGGAAGCGGGGCTCCCGCAGCGACCTCTTCGCTCGGCTCGCCGGGCAGGCAATAGCCCATCCACTTGAGGAACCAGGCGAAGGTGGCGACGGTCTCGGCGACCATGATGCACACGAGCACCAGGATCGCGACGTTGCCGGCACCTACAGAAAAGCCGCCGGCGATGATCTGGAACTTCGAGAAGAACGTGTTCATGGGCGGCACGCCGGCAATAGCGAGTGCCGCGACACCGAAGCCCACGCCCGAGATCGGGTACTTCTTTACGATGCCGCGAAGCTTGGGCAGCATACGCGTGCCGAGCGTAAAGGAGAACGAACCGGCGATCAGGAAGAACAGCGTCTTGGCGAAAGCGTGGTTAAAGATGTGGCAGACGGCGCCATCGAAGGCCAGCTGGCTGCCAAAGACCGAAAGGCCCAGACCAAAGAACACATAGGAGAGCTGGGCGATCGTGGAGAAGGCCAGCAGACGCTTCATGTCCTTTTGCGGCAGGTACATAAGGAAGCCAAAGAGCATGGTGACCATGGCGTCGATAATGGCGACCCAACCCACGATCTCGGGGATCTCGCCGGCAGAGACGAGTGCACGCGCGAACACGCACACGCCGACCTTAACCATCGAGGCGCCATGCAGGTAGGCCGAAACAGGCGTCGGCGCCTCCATGGCCGAAGGCAGCCACATGTACATGGGAACCTGTGCGGACTTGGCCCAGGCCGCAAACAGCACGAGCAAAAGGACGATAGCCTTGAGCTTGGCGTCGAGGCCGGCAATCGCGGTAATGGCGAAGGTACCGGTATGGGCAAACACGATGGCGGCGCCCAGATACAGGCCGAGCGCACCGATATGCGTAATGATCAGAGCCTTCATGCCGGCCTTCTTGGCCGTAGGCGTCATGTAGTAGCTAATGAGGCCCCAAGAGCACGCACCCGTGATCTCAAAGAACACGAGCTGGCCCAAAAGGGTCGAGCTGTACACGAGACCGGCCATGGCGCCGATGAAGGTCGCGAGGTACGCGTAGAAGCGACGACGCGGTGCGTCGGGATGCTCACGGTTATTCTCGCTCATATAGGGAATCGAATAGATCACGACAAGCAGGCCGATACCCACAAAGGCGGGCGCGAGCAGCGTGCTCATGCGATCGAAGGTGAATCCCATGACGAGGGTCTGCCCAAACGAGATCAGGGGGACCTGCGTGTCGGGCATGCCGGCGCCAGCGAAATTCGCGGCGAGGGCGATGGTGCAGACCGTCGAGACGGCGGCACCCAAAACGCTGAACCACTTGGCGTACGGACGGGGGAACAGGGCGACGAGCACCGAGGCCACCATCGGGGCCGCGATAGCGACCAAGCCGAGAAGGGACAGACTGACTGCAAATGACATTGTTTCTCCCTTCTCCTACACGCCGACGACCACGAAGACAAACGCCAGAACGGCGATGCCCACGACGGCCCAGGTCTGATTGCCAAGCACCTTAAAACGCGAGCGCGAGCAGGAGTTCTCGATCACGCCGCATACGACAAAATCGATCAGGCACTTCACCAGGAAGATGACTGCACCCAGAACAGCGGCGGCGCCCACGGTCGCAGGCTCGCCCCAGGGGACGAAGATCGCGCAGAACCAGGCGACGACCAGGACCTGCTTCATGGACATGGCGAGCTTGGCAATCGCAAGCGACGGGCCGGAAAGCTCGGCGAGCGGGCCCTCCTGAAGCTCCTGCTCGGCCTCGGCCTGATCAAACGGCAGCTTGCCGAGTTCCATGTAGCAGGCAATCGCAAAGGCGATGCCGGCGAGGATTACGGCGACCGGCGCGTCGATGGCGCCCGTCATGATGTGCTGACCCATGGTGGCGATGTCGGTGGAACCGCACACCAGGGCGGCGGCAAACAGCGCCAGCAGCATGGACGGCTCGATGAGCACGCTCATGAGCAGCTCGCGGACGCCGCCGATACCGGCGTAGGCGTTGGACGAATCCACGCCGCAGAGGGCGAAGAAGAAGCGGGCGAGCGCCAGGCTGTACATGATGGTGATGGCGTCACCAAAGACCGGGATGGGGCTTTGCGCCGTAAAGAGCGGCAGGCCCATCGCGAGCATAAAGGCGACGGCGAAGAACAGCGGCGGCATAATGCGCAGCGCAAAGCTCGCGTCCTCGCTCTGGGACTCGGGGCGCGCAAAGAGCTTGGCCAGGTCGCGATAGTCCTGCATGATGCTGGGGCCGCGACGGTTGTGCATCTTGGCGCGGATCACGCGGCCGAGACCGGAGAAGAACGGCGCGACGGCCATGACGACCACGCCCTGCAGAACGGCAAGTACGATGTTGTTCATGCTCTCCCCTCCTTAACCCATTTGCACGGCGAGCACGAGGAACACCACGAGTGCCGCGACGATGTAGCAGATATAGATGCTGTAGTTGCCGCCCTCGAGCTTAGTCGCGAGGTCGGCGAGCTTCTCGACACCCTTATGCGGGGCATCGACGAGAACCTTGTCGGGTACGGGCTCCACAGCCTCGGCCACACCGGTGAGCTTCTGGAAGAAGTGTGCGATGGACCAGCAGACGGCCGTGCAGCGGTCGCGCAGCGTGTAGAGCGGCTGCATAAACCAGGACACCTCGGAGGCAAAGGTCGTGGCCACGACGGGCATATGCTCGTTGGGAGCATAGCCGCATGCCCACGGCTGGGACTTCTGCACCTTGCCGACGGTCTTGAGCTTGCGATAACCGCAGGCAAGGCCGACGAGCACCACGAGCGCAATGGCGATCGCGGGCGTGGAGGTGGCAGCGCCGGAGTACTGGTTCATGAGCTCCATGCCCTCGGCGGCAAACACGCCACCGTACGGATGCAGCACGGACGCGGCGACATCGACCAGCACAGGCGCGATCACGGGAGCGCCAATGCCCAGCACGACGCAGATGGCCGCAAGCAGCCCCTGCGCAAACACCATGGGGGCGGGAACCTTCTTGGCATTGGCCGCGGCCTCGGAGCGGGGCGCGGAGGCAAAGGAGACACCATAGGCCTTAACGAAGCACGTGACGGCCAGAGCGCCGGTAATGGCAAGCGCGACGGCAGCGAACACGGCCACGATCATGACGGCCTTGTCGCCCTGCATGGCGGCGTTAAACAGCGACTGGTAGGTAAACCACTCGGACACAAAGCCGTTGAAGGGCGGGATGGCCGAGATGGCAAGCGCGCCAATGAGGAAGCAGATGGCCGTTGCCGGCATACGACGGAACAGGCCGCCCATCTTCTCCATATTGCGCGTACCCGTGGAGTACAGCAGCGCACCGGCGCCCAAGAACAGCTCGCCCTTAAACATCGCGTGGTTAAACGTGTGGTAGAGGGCGGCCATCAGAGCCAGGACGGCGATGCCGACCGAGTTGAGCGCCATGGCGGCCATGGAGGCGCCGACGCCGAGCAGAATGATGCCGATGTTCTCGACGGAGTGATAGGCCAGCAGGCGCTTGATATCATGCTCCTGCAGGGCGAAGGCCACGCCGAGGACCGACGAGATCGCACCGAAGACCATGACCATAAGGCCCCACCAGACCTGAACGCCCGAGGCGGAGAGCAGGTCGAGACCAACCTTGAGGATACCGAAGATACCGATCTTGATCATGCCGCCGGACATGAGGGCCGACACGTTGGACGGCGCCTCGGGATGTGCCTTGGGCAGCCAGCCGTGCAGCGGAATGATACCGGCCTTGGCGCCAAAGCCAAAGAAGGCGAGCACGAAGCACACGGATGCGACCGCGGGGCTAAACTGCGTGGCGCGGAAATCCGCAAAGGCAAACGAGCCGCCGGCGAAGTTGGTCATGGTGAGGAAGCTCGCCATGATGAGCACAAAGCCCACGTGCGCGATCACAAAGTAGAGCCAACCGCCATGGATGGAGTTCTCGTTCTCCTCGATCACGACCAGGAAGTACGAGGTCAGCGACATGAGCTCAAAGGCGACCAGGAACCAAAACACGTTGTCGGCGGTGATGACGAGCATCATGGACGCCACGAAGGTGTTAAAGAAGAAGCCGGCGCGGCCCTTTTTGCCCGGGTACTCATCAAAGTAGTTGAGACCGTAGATCGAACCGGCAAACGCGAGCACCGAGATGAGCGCCACGAACAGGCCGGACAGCTGATTGAGCAGCAGCTGGAAATGGGCAAACGGGAAAAACACGATGGTGTCGACCGACGTGACATTGCCCAGCACGGCCTGGATACCGGCCACAAACGAAAGCACCGCGGCGACGGCGCCGATAAGGCAGCCGGCGGTCTTGGCGGCGTTATCGGCCTTGATCAGCAGAACCGAGGCGAGCGCACCGATGCACGAGACGGCAAGCGATGCGATAAACAGCGTCATGCTATCCATTGTTTACGCTCCCTTCTGCTTTCTCGGACAGGCCCTGGGCCACAGCGGTAACGTCGACGACCGGACCGTTTTCGATCGAGCGCAGGCGCTTGGCCTCGTCGAGTTCGCGATCGGCCGCGCCGCCCATGACGGTCAGCGCCTTGGTGGGGCACGCCGCCACACAATGCGGGCCGTCCGGATCGAAGGCGCACAGGTCGCACTTGACAGCGCAGGTGTACTGGCCGGGAGCCCACGTAAGCAGGCTGCTCAGGGACTTAGGATACGAAGGCGTCGGGTCGCACATGCCTGCGACACCGGCGATAGACGTGCCATCGGGATGGATGGCTCCGAAGGGGCACGCGATGGCGCACAGCCTACACCCGATGCACTCCTGCTCCTTGACGTGGATGCGATCGCCATCGTGCTCGATGGCATTCACCGGGCAAACCTCGGCGCAGGGGGCACCCTCGCAATGGTGGCAGGCAAGGGCGGCCGAAATACCGCCGGTCTTCACGAGCGCCAGGCGCGGCGTATCCTGAAGACCCTGCATCCGGTGGGCGTCGGCACAGGCGGACTGGCATGTTCCGCAGCCGATGCACCTCTCCGGGTTGATGTCGATGAAGCGGTTCATCCCCACTTCCTTTCAAAATAACGGGCCGGGCTCCCGAACGTACGGGACGCCCGGCCCAAAAAGCCAACGAGAACGGGACTACACGATTTGATTCACGTGCGTCTCGTCGTCGAACTTGGCGGCGCCAGGCTCAACGTCCTGGGGAGCGGCGGCGTCCACCAGAGCCTGCTTGAGCTCGGTGTACTGACGCTCGACCTCGCCCTCGGCCCAGACCTGGTCGGCGATAGCGTCGACCTGGCAGGCGGAGAACTTGTCCTCGGGCGTATGCGAGACCGGGTCGACCTTGTGCATGGTCAGCTCGTTGCACTTGCCGATCCACCACTGGTAGGTCATATAGACCGTGCCCTTGTTGATGCGGTCGCTTATGTCGGCGCGGCTGTATACCTGGCCGCGGCGGCTGTGGATCGAGACGATGTCGCCATTCTTGATGCCGCGCGCCTGGGCGTCCGCGGGATTCATGCGGACAAAGCCGGGCTCGTCGGCGAGCAGCGCCAGCGTCTTGCAGTTGCCGGTCATCGAACGGCAGCTGTAGTGGCCGACCTCGCGGACGGTGCACAGGATGAGCGGGTACTCATCGTCGGGAAGCTCGGAGGGCGCCTCCCAGTCGTGTGCCATCAGGTTGGCGCGGCCGTCCTTGGTGGTGAACTTGCCACCAGCGAACATGTCGGGCGTACCGTGGTCGTTCACATCGGTGCTCTTGACGGGCCACTGGGCGTAGCCGCCCTCGGGAGCCATCTTCTCGTAGGTCGCACCCACAAAGTTGGGGCACAGGCTAATGCACTCGTTCCAGATCTGCTCGGTGTTGTCGTAGTGCATGGGATAGCCCATGCGCGTGGACAGGTCCGCGAAGATCTCCCAGTCGTGGCGGCACTCGCCCTTGGGCGGAACAGCCGCGTCAAAGTGCTGGAAGCTACGGTCGGATGCGGTAAAGACGCCCTCGTGCTCGCCCCAAGAGGTGGCAGGCAGGATGACGTCGGCGAGCATGGTCGTCTGCGTCATAAAGATGTCCTGGCAGATGAACAGATCCAGCTCGGAGAGCGTCTTGCGCATACCGGCCGAATCGGGCTCGGTCTGCACCGGGTCCTCGCCGTAGTTGTAGAAGCAGTGCACCTTGCCCTCGTCGACCAGGTGGCCCAGGTCGGTGAGCTTGTAGCCCTCCTCGAGCGGGAGCTTTTCCTCGGGCACGCCCCAAGCCTTGGCAAACTTGGCACGCACTGCCGGGTCGGTGACTTTCTGGTAGCCAGGGTACAGGTTGGGCAGCATGCCCATATCGCAGGAGCCCTGGACGTTATTCTGGCCGCGCACGGGCGCGAGGCCGGAGTTGGGTTTGCCGATCTGGCCGGCAACGCAGGCGATGGAGGCGATGGTGTGCACCGTCTTCAGGTTCTGCTTCTGCTGGCATACGCCCATGCCCCAGCCAATGATGGCAGAAGGCTTCGCCGTGGCGTACATCTCGGCAGCTTGGTGGATCAACGCGGGCTCGACACCCGTGATGTCCTGTACGGATTCGGGAGTGTAGTTCTTGATGGTCTCCCACCACACGTCAAAGCCGTTCGTGTGCTCGGCGACGAATTCCTTGTCGTAGAGGCCATCGTTGACCAAGCAGTTTGCAAAGGCGTTGAGGAACGCAACGTTGCAACCGTTCTTGATCGGAAGGTAGAGATCGGCGATACGCGCGGTTTCGATATGGCGCGGGTCGGCGACGATGATCTTGCAACCCTTTTCTTTGGCTCGCACGATACGCCTTGCGACGATGGGGTGCGAATCGGCAGGGTTATAGCCGAAGAGGAAAATGCAGCCCGCATCCTCCATACCGGGGATGGAGCATGACATGCAACCTGAACCAACCGTGTCCATCAGACCGAGGACAGTAGGGCCGTGTCAAGTACGGGCGCAGTTGTCCACGCTGTGGGTGCCGATGCACGCACGCGTAAACTTCTGCATGACGTAGTTCGCCTCATTGCCGCCGCCTCGCGAAGAGCCGGTGGTCATGACAGCGTTAGGACCATATTCGTCAATTATGGCCTGCATCTTAGATGCGGTGAAATCCAGTGCCTCGTCCCAGCTTACGCGCTCAAGATCCGCGCCCTTGGTGCGACGGATCATCGGGTGCAGTACGCGAGGAGTCAAGATCTTGGTGTCGTTGATGAAGTCGTAGCCGCTCATGCCCTTAAGGCACAGCTCGCTCTGGTTGGTGATGCCGTTGAGCGGTTCGGTACCCACGACCTGGCCGTTTTGGACCAGGAGGTTAAACTGGCAACCGGCGCCGCAGTACGGGCAAATCACTTTATGCTTCTCCATGACACCCTCCTTCCTTTCTCTGCTACCGAATACTCGGTTCTTATTTGACAATCATTGGGCCTGTATGGCCGGCCGTTTACGCCTCGTTTTCGATGGTGGCGCGGGCACGCTCGGCAGTCAGTTCTGCCAGGCGCTCCTCGTCTACCAGGGTGAGGCCCTTGGTCGGGCACGCCTCGGCACACGCCGGACCGCCGGGACGGTCCACGCACAGGTCGCACTTGAGCACGAAGCTCTTGGTCTGCGAACCCACGCGCACGTCACCCATCAAGACGGGGACCTGCGTGGTCGCCACGCTCACGGCGCCAAAGGGGCATGCCATGACGCAGCTCTTGCAGCCGATGCAGTTGTCCTCGTTGACGCCGATACGATGGTTCTTTGGATCAAAGAACAAGGCGCCCGTAGGACAGGCCTTCGCGCACGGAGCGTCCTCGCAGTGGTGACATGCCACCGGCGCGGAGATCTCGTAGGTGCGCGTTACGCGCAAGCGAGGTGCGGCGATGTTGCCGGGAATATCGTGTGCCTCGATGCACGCCGCCATACAGGTTTGGCACCCAATGCAGCGCGAAGAATCGGCTACGACTCGTTTATTGCCCATGTTGTTCACTCCCTCCTGAATCCCATGCCGGAGAGACCCTGTCGACGTTGCCCCGGACCGCCCGTGGTCCGGCATCGACGTATCGAGCACATGCGGCGAAACAGGCACTTCGATAGAATTCCTCCAACGATATACAGGTTGAATATACGCAGTTGCAGGGGGCAAACTTGAGCATAACCCCTGCAATACGGGTGTATTGCAGGGGTTTTGGCAGGTTGGAATTATTCTCGATAGGATATAAAGGTGAGTGTATTACACGCGTACGTTCGAGAGAGATTTCACGCCCGTTTCTAAAGGATGTAGTACGTTTGTAATATTGTTCACACTCAATTACTCGAGTGCAATAAAGTAGTCATTATAAAATTGGCTATTATTAGCCAATACTGTATTTGACTATTCATATTGCCCGCTCATTAAGGGAGGCCAGTGATGTCATCGACGCAAAAACGAGCCATCCTGCAGGTGCGCATTCGCGAGGAAGACAAACAGCATGCCGAGCGCCTCTACGACGCCATGGGCACATCGCTTGCCGAGGCCGTTCGTCTTTTTGTCGCGCAAAGCATTTTGATGCGCAAGCTCCCCTTTCAGCCGGTCGCCGTGCGCTCAAAGGACGGCACCGCCGCCTATGGATCGCTCAAAGCATACGGAGATCCCAATCGCCGCGCCGAGGAGCGCAATGCCTGGATTGAATACCTTGCCACGGAAAGCGACGATTCGATTTTGGGTCCCGAGGAAGTAGATATCCATGAGTAGCACCATCATCGACGAGACCGTCATCCTACGCTACCTGCTCAACGACGACGAAGTTCTGTCACCGCGCGCCGCCAAGGTCATCGCCACGCGCACCGCTCGCGTCTACCCCGAGATCATCACGCGCGTCGTGGTCACGCTGCGCGACGTCTATAAGGTTCCCCGCGCTGAGATTGCTACGGCCATGAGAAGGCTGCTCGATGACGTCATGGTCGACGAGCCCACCGTTGTCGCCCTTGCCGTCAAACTCTTTGGCAAGACCCATATGGACTTTACCGACTGCCTCCTCGCAGCCCGAACCGCCATCTACAACGATGATGTCGTGAGCTTTGGCAAGCCCATCATTCAAGGCATGATCGATTACCGCCGCAAGCGCCAAACCGCTGCCGAAGTCCGCGACCGCGCCGCCGAAGCCCGCAGCCGAAGCACCGACTCCACCATCGACAAACTCCGCCACCGCCCTCGCAGCTAGCCGGCAGGCAACGGCATCGCCCGCCTCTCAGCCCCATCCCCTCCTAAGTTGCGGTGAAATAGTTCCTGGATTTAGGCTTATTCGAGCTTTTCAGGAACTATTTCACCGCAACTTTCTGTAAGGGTGGTTTTTAGTGCCGCCGAGGGGCACTAATCAACCGTTTGCCGATATGTTTGGCTCCGACTCATGGCTCTGACCTGCCCCGTCAAGCTTTTGGTCAGTTCATGGCAAGGTCTGGCGGACCAAATATGGGATAGCGTAGTGTCATTCACTCCCCCTCGAGACCATGGGGTCGAAAATGAGTCATGATAAACGCTGTTCCAAATCGCAAGCAGAGCTATTCTTCCGGTTATTCGAGGCCCATCATGGCGGGCATCTGTTTGTAGCTACCAAAAAATGGGACGAACGCTGTGCCTACGCGCTCATGCAAAAAGAAATGATTATTCGACTCTACAACCATGTCTACGCTGACCCCGCGTATTGGAATGACCTCGGCGTCGAAGATCGCATCTTTCAATTGGCATCCGCTATTGCGGTCGTTGAACCGGATGCCATGTTTTGTGGAGCAACGGCGGCACTGCTCTATGGCGTCGGTTCTGCATATTCGCTTCTCGACAAGGTGCAAGTGCTGCTGCCGCGTTCCACCAGACGCGATATGTACGAATTCGTTGAATACCGACGCTGGCGGCCGGGCGACGTATGGCAGCTCGGCCCGTTTACGTTAACGAATCCATATCGCACGGTGGTCGACATCGCCCGAACGAGCGCTTTTCGATATGCACTAGGCTATGTCGACGGGTTGGCTCGTGAGTACGGTGTCGAGCGTGAAGAATTGCGTGCATATGCACAAGCGAACTGTCGCGGACTGCACGGCATTACGCGCGCATTTGGCGTTTTTGAACACATGGATGGCAGATCGGATAACGGTGGAGAATCCGAAGCACGCGCGGCAATGATTCTGGCGGGAGTTGCCGCTCCCGAACTTCAGGTTGAAATCACTCGACCGGGAAACGCCGGCTATTATTTGGCAGATTACGGCTGGCAGATGCCAGACGGCTCTTGGATGCTGGCTGAGCTGCATGGACTAGGCAAGTTTGAGGACAATGCCCAAAATGATCCGGAACATACTGCGGCAAAAACCTATCGAGCTGCCCTCGTGCGCGACGCGAACCTGCGTGCCATGGGCCACAACGTCATTCATTTCAAGCTCTCAAACACCTACGATGTCAAAGCGTTCGGCTCCATGATGCGCGGCTACGGTATACCAACCACAAAACCCTACACAGACTCCTAACCGGCTGCCCTCATCTTCTCGACAACAGAACCCATCATCGACCCAGCCCGCTCGGCCTCAATAAGTTGCGGTGAAATAGTTCCTAGATAACAGCTTTTGCGGCTAATCCAGGAACTATTTCACCGCAACTTAGGAGGGGATGTGGGGTCCCCGGCATGTATATGAAAACGGCTCTGGCACCAAATGGAGCCAGAGCCGTTCGTCTATCCTATGGAGCGGGCGACGGGAATCGAACCCGCGTCATCAGCTTGGAAGGCTGGGGTTCTACCATTGAACTACGCCCGCAAGATATGGTCGGGACGACAGGATTTGAACCTGCGACATCCTGCTCCCAAAGCAGGCGCGCTACCAAACTGCGCCACGTCCCGAAGGTGTTGAGCAGCTAAGGTCTAAACCTTGCGTGTCCCAAAGCGAAGGAAATTATAGGGGAGACTCCCCGCCCGTGCAAGCATTGATGCCTTAGCTCCTCGAATGTGCGACAAAACGACTATGGAGCAGACCGATCACAAATGCCACCACAGCAACCGGTGCCCACGCAGCACCGATATCTGCCAGCGGCAACGCATCGAACGGCAGCCACGCGCCAGCAAAGAACGCATCGCGGATCGAAGTGATCACGCTCTGCACCGCGACAACGCCGCCGACCCAGACCCATACCTGCGGATGCGCGTCGCAAAAGCCGTGCACCAGGCCCATCAGTACCAGCACGATGGCAACGGGATACAGGGCATTGAGCATAGGCACCGAGAACATAAGGATCACGTCGAGGCCCACGTTGGAGAGCACGCACGAAAACGCTGCGAACACAAAGGCGAGAATCGCAAAGGGACGGCGCATGGCCTCCTCGGAGGTCTCCGCTCCCCCTTCAACCACATACGTCTCGCAGAAGTAACGCGAGCAGCAGCTGATGAGGCCGATGCACACATTCATGCAGGCGAGGAAGAAAATCGCAAAGACGACAACCGTGCCAGCAAGACCAAAGTGCATAGAGGCCGAACGGGCGAGGATGGCGGCGCCGTTGGTGGCATCGGGCATAACCGTGCCGAGCTGCATACCGGCAAGCGCCAGGCCGCAGTAGATGATGGCCATGAGCACGCCGGCGATCACACCCGAACGCGAGATCTCGAAGGCCACACGCTTGTCATCGGTAACACCCAGCTCATGGATGGTCTCGGCGATGATGATGCCAAAGGCGAGCGACGCAAGCAGGTCCATGGTCTGGTAGCCAGTCAAAAAACCCTGCACGGCAGCACCGGCATTGTAGGGGGCCTGTGGCGCGGCAGCCGGCCCCAACGGCGAGACCACGGCGGCACCAACGACCAGCACGATGAGCGCAATGAGCGCGGGGCCCGTAATGCGGCCGAGCACGCGCGTGATGACGCCCGGACGCAGCGTGAGCACAAACGCGACCACGAAGAACCCGATGGCAAACACCAGGCGAGCCGTGCCGAGCGAGACGCCCCCGGGCAGCAACGGCACCAGCATCTCGAAGGCCGTGGAGCTCGTGCGTGGAATGGCCAGGCACGGGCCGATGGCCAGGTAGACCGCCGCAACGAAGAATTCGCCAAACTTAGGATGCACGCGGCCGGCAAGCTCGCGGGCCGTGCCGGCGAGCGCGACGGCGATAAATCCCATGACGGGTAGGCCGATGGCGGCAATCAAAAAGCCAATCATGGCAAGCGGCGTGGCCATGCCGGCCTGAAGTGCCAGCAACGGCGGAATGATGAGGTTACCGGCGCCAAAGAGCATCGAAAACAGCGCAATGCCGACGGTAACGACATGGTCGGAGCGCAAACCGCGCGGAGCGGATGAGGCCATATGCACACCTTTCGGGTCGAAACAAAAACGGGACGGGCAAAAACACCCGTCCCGCAAGTATAAACGGTCTAGCAGCTTTAGCAGGCTAAATCGCACAGAGCATCGATAGCCGTGTCGACTTCTTCGGTAGTGTTGAAATACCCAAACGAGAAGCGGACGACGCCCTGGCGCTCGGTCCCCAGCGCACGGTGCATGAGCGGGGCGCAATGGGCGCCGGGGCGCGTCGCAATCCCCCACCCTTGCATGAGCGCATCCGAGATCTCGGCAGAGTCGATATCGCCCACGTTGAGCGACACAATCGCAGAGCGCGTCGGCTGGTCAAAGGCACCGTAGAGCTTAATCCCCGCAATCTCGCGCACACCGGCAAGGAAGCGATCAGCGAGTGCACGCTCGTGGGCAGCAATCGCCTCGACCCCACCCTGGGCCTCGATAAAGTCGAGGCCTGCGGAAAGGCCCGCTATGCCGTGACCGTTGAGCGTGCCCGCCTCAAGGCGCGTGGGCCACTCAAGCGGCTGCAGCTCATCGAAGCTGTGCACGCCCGTGCCGCCCATGGCCCACGGAGCCACGTCAATGCCCTCCGCCACGGCCAGGCCGCCGGTCCCCTGCGGACCCATGAGCCCCTTGTGACCGGTAAAGCACACGACGTCGAGTCCCATGGCATCCATGTCAATCTTCGCCGTACCGGCAGACTGCGAGGCATCGACGATCACCAGCGCGCCGGCCGCATGCGCGATGGCAGCCACGCGCGCAATGTCGACCGCGTTGCCGGTCACATTGGAGGCGTGCGTCACCACCACAGCACGCGTACCGGGCGCGACCAACCGCTCGAGCTCGTCGTAGTCGAGCGCGCCGTTCGCGTCGCAACCCGCATGCTCAACCGTCACGCCCTGCTCCGTCGCCAGGCGATTGAGCGGACGCAGCACGGAGTTGTGCTCGAGCACCGTTGTGACCACATGGTCGCCGGGGCGCACCACGCCACAGATGACGGTGTTGAGCGCCGCCGTGGAGTTGGGCGTAAAGCACACATGGTCGGCCCTCGGGCAACCCAAAAGGCGCGCGAGCTTGGCACGGCAAGCGTGAATCGTACGAGCGGCATCGAGGGCACCCGACGTGGCGCCGCGCCCGGCATTGCCGAGCGAGCACATCGCCTGCGTCACGGCATCGATGACCGTCTGCGGCTTGTGCATGGTCGTCGCCGCGTTATCCAGATAGATCATCGCACGACCTCCCACATGTCGATCACCGTAAAGCCCTCGGTGGGGACGCCCGCCGCGGCAAGCTCGCCGCGCAGCAGGTCCTCATCGGCAGGCAACGCCTTCCACGCCAGACCGCAACCGGCAGCGACCTCCCCGGGCACGGGAATCGTTCGCCCGGGAAGGCCGCGCTCGATGCACAGGGACTCACAGCCCATGGCGGCCGCCGTGGTGGGAAACGTGATGACAAGCGCCGGGCGCTTCTCCCTCATGGCAACTCCAACCAATACGCTACGGGCGCACGACGCGCACGGCCTGCTCCATCTTCTCAACGATCACGTACATGTTGGTGACCTCGCCCACGGCAAGCTGGTCTTTAATGCCGTAGTGGTCCAGGCAGGTACCGCAGGTGAGAATCTCGACACCCTGCTCGGCCAGGCCCTTCAGGTCGTCGAGCACCGGCGAGCCCTCTACGGTGAGCTTGGCACCGCCGTTGTAGAACAGCATAGTCGCGGGCAGCTCCTCCTGCTGCGTCACGGCAAAGATGAAGGCCTTCATGAGCTTGTGGCCCAGCGCGTCGTCGCCGCGGCCCATGCAGTCGGTGTAGACGGAAATGACGAGCTTGCCCTTGCCGGCGCTGGCATCACAGAAGGCAGCGCCATCCTGCTCGGGATCGGCCACGGCAACGGCGCCAGAAGTCGCCACGGTCACGTGCCACTCGGCGTCAGAAACCTTCTCGACCGAGGCCGTGCAGCCCTTCTCCTGCGCCATCTTGGAGATATTCTTGACGGCGGTCTCGTTATCGACCGAGGTCACCACGGCACCCTCGCCATCGAGCTGTTTGAGCGCCTTAAGCGTCTTGACGACGGGCAGTGGGCAGGCATCGCCCATGGCATTGACTTCAATCTTGGTAGACATAGCAAATTCCTTTCGAAAGAGCCGTTCTAGAGAACGGCAAACAGTTACATAAACGTGCGGGCTAGCGAACAACGCGGACGGCAAGACCGCCCGGCTCCGCCTCGCACACGCGCCCGACAACGGCCGCGATGCGCCCCTCGGCATGCAGGCGACGCGCAAGCTCATCCACATCCGCCGCGGGCGCCGCGATGAGCAAACCGCCCGAGGTCTGCGGATCGTACAGCGCATCCAACATGCCCGGCCCCAGGTCATCGTCGGCAGCCACGCGCGGTCCAAAGAAGTCCTGGTTGCGGTAGGCGCCGGCAGGGATAATGCCAAGGCGTGCCATGTCGAGCACTTGGTCAAAGAGCGGCACCGCCCCCGACGCAAGCTCAATCTGCACGCCCGAGCCCTCGGCCATCTCGCACGCGTGCCCGATCAGACCAAAGCCCGTAATGTCGGTGCAGCCGTGAAGCTCGAGTCCCTCGGCCAGACGAATCGGGGCCTCGTTGAGGGTACGCATCGAGTCAAACACGGCTGCGGCCTCGTCCTGCTCGATGAGCTCGCCCTTAATGGCCGTGGTGATGATGCCCGAGCCAACCGCCTTGGTCAGCAGCAACGCATCGCCCACGCGCGCGCCGCTGTTGGCGAGCATGCGGTCGAGCGCGACAAACCCGCTCACGGACAGGCCGTACTTGGGCTCGTCGTCGTTGATGGTGTGGCCGCCCGCGATGGAGCAACCCGCCTCGACGCACTTGTCGGCGCCGCCCGCCAGAATCTGACCGGCAACCTCAACGCCCAGACAGCTCGGGATGCACAGCAAGTTCATGGCATGGCTCGGCCGCCCGCCCATGGCGTAGATGTCCGACAGCGAGTTGGCCGCGGCAATCTGGCCGAACAGAAACGGGTCGTCGACCATCGGTGGGAAGAAGTCGATGGACTGCACGAGCCCCAGGTTCTCCCCTACGCGGAAGACGCTCGCATCGTCGGAGGTATCGAACCCCACGAGCAAGTTGTCGTTATGCACATTGGGCAAATCGCCCAGGACCTGGGCGAGGGCTCCGGGAGCCAACTTAGCGGCTCAACCGCTCGCGGCCGTCATGGACGTGAGCCTAATCTGATCGTCAGCCATCGATACCTCCTCTCATCGGTCAATCATTTTCTCCCAGTATACGCATGAATGCGAGCCTGCGGCGGATGCATTAATTGAGCGCCTGTGCGCGAATCGCCGCGCCAATCGCTCCGGCAAAGCGAGCCTGAGGCGAGGTGGTCACCGGCGACCCCAGTAGCTCGCCCAACCGCTCCACCACGAAGGCGTTCTCGCACAGGCCACCGGTCAGGTAGTACGGGGCGCCCGCGGCCTGCCCGGCCATGGTCGCCACGCGCGAGACCACGCTGTCGATCACGCCACGCGCAATGTTCTCGCGCGGCTCGCCACGGCCGATCAGGCTGATGACCTCGCTTTCGGCAAACACCGTGCACATGCTGGAAATCTTGGTAGGCTCGCCGGAACGTGCCAGATCGGCCATCTGCTGCTGGGAAATACCTAGGCGGTCGGCCATGATCTCCAAAAAGCGCCCCGTGCCGGCGGCGCACTTGTCGTTCATGGCGAACTTGGCCACTCGGCCACTTTTAAGCTGAATGACCTTGGTGTCCTGACCGCCCACGTCGATCACGGTGCCGTGATCGCCAAACAGGCGCACGGCACCGGCGCCGTGGCAGGTGATCTCTGTCACGACCTTGTGCGCATAGGGCACGGCGACACGGCCGTAGCCAGTCGCGACCACACGCACATCGTCGGAAGCCACGTCATAGCCGGCTGAAGCGAGCTCGCCGCGCAAGCGCTCGGCCGCATCGACCGACGAATACCCCGTCGGCATGACGCAGGTCCACGCAATGGCGCCGTCCGTCTCCACCACTGCAGCCTTCGCGGCCGTCGAGCCTATGTCGATACCAATGCCAACCACGACATCCTCCTTCTATGCGGCAAAGCAGCTATCCCTTTGCCGTATTTGTCCTACAGGGTTTCGATGAAGGCGGCGATGCGGGTCTCAATCTGACCCATGTCGCCGTTGCTGTAGTCGGTCTCGATCTTCATGGACGGAATACCCGCACCCTCGACGGCCTCCTGCATGCGCGCGCTCTCAACGTTGAAGGTGTGGCAGGCCTGTAGCACGCTCTCCACTACACCATCGACATGGTACTTCTCGCACATGGTCAGCGTGTTTTCCATGCGGCCTTCGTTAGGCGTCATGACCGAGCAGTTGATGTCCAGGTAGCGGTCGGCGATGGCGCGCAGGATATCGGGCGCGTCCGGGTCGATCATCATGGCCGCCGTGCGCTCGCCCGAGCAGTCGTCCATGCACACGACCACACCGCCGTTGGACTCGATGGTGCGACCGATCTTGTTGATCACACCGCCCACCGGGCAACCGGTGATCAGAATGCGCTTGGCATCCGCCGCAACCGGGCGCTCGCCCGCGTCGTAGGCCTCGCGCAGCTTGGCAACCTTTTGCTCCAGCTGCTGCGTATAGGCCTCAATATCAAAGCTGAACGTACCGGCAAACATAGTGCTCATCAGGTCGACGCCGCTCATGGCCGCCGGCTGGTTGGCCTGCAGCGCAAACATCTCGAGCTGGGCAGCACGCAGGCGATTGCGACGACGGACGGCGGCGCGCAGGTCGTCATCAGTAAACGTAATACCGTAGAAGTTCTCGAGCTCCTCCTTGAGCAGGCGGCACTCCTCGTACCAGCCTTCACGCTCGTAGGCGCGATCGCGACCCTGCGGCAGGTGCAGAATGTGCGTGCGCTTGAGCTCGTTGAGTAGCTCGTACATCTTCTTCTTGCCGTCGCAGGTGGTCTCGCCGATGATCATGTCGCTAAAGTACGTAAACGGGCACTTTTGCGAGTAGGCAAAACCGTACGTCGATTTGATGAGCGGGCAGAGGTTTGCCGGCAGCACCTTCTCGGCCTCGGGAATCACCTCATCGGACGTGCCGCACAGCGCCACGCTCGCAGCCCCCGCGGCATCGATAATCTCGAGCGGCGTGTAGCTGCACAGAAAACCAATCAGGCGATTGCCGGCCTGTTTGTAATCCTTAACGCGAATAAACGCCGCCTTGCGCTGCTCGTTGAACTCCTCAAACGTGGACGGCAACGGCTGTTCAATATTTTCCGACATATAACTCCTTAACAAAACTTTTAACCAACCAAGGAAACGGCTTTCCCAGGTGCCCGAGGTTGCCGTGAAAGAGGAGCGCCGCGTACTTTTGTACGCAAGCGACGGTTTGAACGGCAAGATCGGGTGCCTGGGGAAGCCGCCGGGACGGATAGTCCTAAATGGTTTCCAAGAAAGCCTCAATGCGCGTCTGGAGCTGACCGGCATCCTCGCCGGCGTAGTCGGTCGTGATGTGCATAAACGGAATACCGGCCTCCTCGGCGGCCTTCTCCACGGCAAACGACTCCATCTCATAGAGCGTGCAGAACTGCAGGGCCACGTCGACGATGCCGTCGGCATGCAGGTCCTTGGCCATCTGAACGATGTCCTTCATACGCTGGTCGTTGGGCGTAAAGACGGCGCAGTTAATCTTAAAGTAGCGCTCGGCGATGGCGTCGAGCATCTCGTCGACCGTCTCACCGGACTCGTCGACCAGGTCCTTGTAGTAGCGCGAGCCCGTGCAGGACTCCTCGCCTACCACAACGCCGCCGGCCTTCTCGATGAGGTTGAACAGCTTCCAGTTGGGCACGGCCATGGGCGTGCCGGTGTACAGGATGCGCTTGGTCCCCTTGGGCGCCACGCCCTCGCCGGCCTCAACGCGCTGCTCGCACTCGGCGGCCATCTCGTTGATGGCTCCGGTCAGACGCGGCGTGTCGTCCATAAAGGCGGCCTGAACGGTCAGCAGGCTGTCGAGACCGCTGATGGGCGCCGGATCGGCAGCGCGCGTGGCAGCCAGACGCTGCAGGGCGCGACGCTTCTCGTTGACGGCGTGGATGGCAGCCTTCAGGCGCTCGGGCGTGATCTTGACGCCGCACTCTTCCTCGATCTTGGCGGCAAGCTTCTTGACCTCGGCCTTCCAGGTCACGAGCGTCGACTCGTCGTGCACGTTGGGGATATCCATGACGTACATGTTCTTTTGCGTGGCAAAGAACTCGTAGGCTTTCTTCTTACCGTCGCAGGTGTTCTCGCCTACCACCAGGTCACTCGACTCAATGTAGGGGCAGACCTCGCCCAGCTTAAAGCCGGCAAAGCTCTTGATAAGCGGGCAGGTGTTGCGCGGCAGGTGCTCCTCGACCTTATCGGTTGCCCAGTCGGCACCCGAGCACAGGCCCACGGGAATGCCGTCACAGGCAAGCACGATCTCCTCGGGCACGTACACGCAGAACGAGCCGACGATCTTGGTGGCCTCGCCGGCCTCCTTCTTGTCGAGCATCTCTTTAATACGGCCGCTGTGGATGTTGGTGGCGACAAAATCCAGGTAGGACGTGGACTTGGGGCGATTGTTCTGCGTCAGGAACATATCGCCGTACATCTGGCCCACGGCGCCCAGCAGCATGTCGTGGTCGGCAAGATTCATGCCGAGGCTCTCCCACATCGGATGGAAATCGAATTCTTCAGCCATGACGGTTCCCCTCTCGAACCAAAAATGAATAGCTACGGTATTTCTGCACGGTGGGTGGCGAAAACCCAGCCGTGCTCAAACCCGGAATTTTGGGGAACCCGCTTTGCGGTCGATTATTTAGTTGTACGTCGTCTCTCCCGGAGCCGTGAACATACCTGCTCATATGCGGCTCCGAGCCATATACAGGGCGCGCGCGGCAACGCGGCGAATGTATGTCGTCTGCGGCATGCGCGCGTCCTCCTTTACAAGTTAAGGTCAACTATATCAACGGTCGTCGACCATGCGAACACCGTTGACATTCGTACGACAGCGTCGTGTGCCGCCGTTTAATAAATAATTATCTGTGTTGATAAGAGTTTGTCATTCCCCATTAGGCGAACGGCAAGACAAAGCCGCCGAGACTTATATCCCCGACGGCATTACCCGGCGCTACCGACACACCAGATGGATCCTGCTGGCATCAAAATGCATACGCAGGGTCTCGCCTTCTTGCGGTAACCCATCCGCTGGTACGCTCAATTTGTTGACCTTCCACTGCAGACGCGTTGGCGCATCGGCCCGCGGCGCATCCAACAGCACCAGGCGCTCAAAACGCGAATCGCTCACGCGCGCCACGTGCAGGTCGTAGCTGTTGCGACCCCGCTCGGCACGGTTGTCCACATGGAAGTAGCTCGCGCGAATGCCCAGGTACGCCACATTATCGGGAACCTCGCGACCCACATTAAAGGTCATGCCCCAGTCGAGGGCCTCAACTTCTTCGTCGCCGATCTTGCGCGCCCGGCTTGTGTTCTTGCAGCCCGTCAGGCGCAGTGCCGCCAGCGTCTGCGGACGGCGGACCACGTCCTCGACGGAGCCGATCTCCTCAACATGCCCGTCGTGCATCACGCAGATGCGCCCGCACAGGCGGCACGCTTCGTCGATGTCGTGGCTCACGTAGAGCACGGTGCGGTTGCATACATCGAACAGGTCGAGCATGTTCTGTTCGAGGGCGCTCTTAAGATAGGAATCGAGTGCGCTCATGGGCTCGTCGAACATAAAAATGCCCGGATGCGCCGCCACCATGCGGGCAAGCGCCACACGTTGTTGCTGACCGCCCGAGAGTCGCGCGGGATAGCGGTCGGCAAAATCGGACAGACCGAAAATGCCCAGATAGCGCTCGGCGAGCTTTTTGCGCGCGGCGGCGTCGCCCGCATTCTTTACACCGGCGCATACGTTATCGGCCACCGTCATGTTGGGAAACAGCTGATAGTTTTGGAACAGCAGGGCGCATTTTCGCTCCTGGGGCGACAGGTTGATGCCCGTCGCCGAGTCAAAAAAGGTCACGCCGTTGACGACGATCTTGCCCTCGTCGGGCGTCTCCACGCCGGCGATGCAGCGCAGCGTACAGCTCTTGCCGCAACCCGAGGCACCGAGCAGCGCCACACGATCCTCGCCGGCCTCAAGCTGCATGTCGAGCATAAACCCGGGATAGCGCTTTTTGATATCCAGAACGAGCGACATGGCCTATCGACCTCCCTGCAAAGCGGCATCATCGCGCATGAGCTCGGCCAGCGCCTCGCGATCGATACGCAAGGCATCGCCGCCCGCCGGGTCGAGCGAATCGCCCTGTCCGGCAAGATCTTTGATCCGCTTGCGCTCCGCACGGGAAAGGCCCCGCTCGCGATACTTTTGCGAATGAGCGGTGTACATATTGATGAACAGGATGACCAGGAAACTGAACACGATTACGACGATGACCCAAAAGAGCGCCACCGACGTGTTGCCGCCCATCCACTCAAAGTAGATGGCGATGGGGATGGTCTGGGTAATGCCGGCGTAGTTGCCCGCAAAGAACAGGGTGCAGCCAAACTCGCCCATGGCACGCGCGAAGGCGAGCACCGTGCCGGCGGCAATCGAGGGCCAGCCAAGCGGCATCATGAGCTTGGCAAAGATGCGACGTTCGGACCATCCCAAGGTTCGCGCGGCGTCGAGCATCTGCGTGTCGAGGCTCTCGAAGGCTCCGAGCGCCGTGCGGTAGACCAGGGGAAACGACACCACCACGGCGGATATCACCGCCGCGGGCCACGTAAAGACGATCGAGATGCCATGCGCGATAAGCCACCGACCGACCCCGGTCGATCGACCAAACAGCATGAGGAGCAGAAAGCCGCAAACCGTGGGCGGCAGCACCATAGGGATGGTAAAGACCGAGTCGAGCAGGCCCTTGATACGGCTCGTAGTACCCATGGTCTTCCATGCGGCAAACAGGCCCAGCGCAAAGGAGATCAGCAGGGCGAGGCCGCTCGTTTTGATAGACACCCAAAACGGACGATAGTCGATGTCGCCCAAAAAGGAGGCCAAGGAGGTCAAGGGGCCCTGCTCATCCCGCAACACGACAGACGATGCCTCTACCATTTGAGCGCTATCAAGCCAACGCGCGCCGCCCTTGGCATCACCCGAGGCCGATGAGATCACCACATAACGGTCCCCATCTGCACTGCGCTCGTCAAAGCCATAGGTATACCCGCCGGCATCAAACGTTGTTTCCGCCGTGACATACCAAGGAAGATCCACGTCCCCTAGCTGCGCACCTCCCATGCAGTTTGCGCTGTCGAGCTCACAGACGAGGGCCTTGAGACCCGATACGCACTCATTGTCCTGCGGATCAAATCCATACTTCTCGATCGCCTTGGGCGATATCCACACCACAACGCGATCGGCGGCAGGCGCCACTACAAGGTCCACGTCCTCGTCAACGGGAAACCGGTAGCCCTCAGGCTGGCCCTCCATGGCACGAGCGGTCCCCTTGGCCAACCGCTCAAAACCTTCGATCCCATAGGAAAGCCCATGAGCGGTCGCAGCAACCTGGGCCCCGTGCTCAGCGTCCCCGGCAAACGCAAATCCCGGCACGCACGAAAAGCTCCAAGAGAATACAAGGACGGAGTGAAACACAAAACGATGGAATTATCGCGCCAAGCCGCACTACGCGGAAAGCTCAAAGCCGTACTTAGCCCAAATCTTCTGGGCCTTCTTGTTGGTCAGACAGAAGTCGATGAACGCCTTGGCCTCGTCGGCATGCTCAGAGCTATCGGCGACAGCACCGGGATACACGATGGGCTTGTGCGAGTCCTCGGGGCACACAAAGGCCTCCTCGATGCCGTCGTAGCGGTAGATGTCAGAGCTGTAGACAAAACCGGCCACGCAGTCGCCCGTAGAGACGTAAGACGCAGCGGTGCCGACCTTGTCGGCCAGTGCGACCTTGTCGGCGATCTCGGAAGCATACTCGCCGTCGTCGCCCTCGGTGCCGGTGTAGAGGCCCACGGAGGCCAGGGCCTGGTTGGCGTACTTGCCGGCGGGAACGGTCTTGGCGTCGCCAATGGCGATCTTGCCGTCCAGATTCGCGACGTCGGCGATGGCCTCGACCTTGGTGTCGGAGCCCTCGGCGCGAATGATCACGAGGTCGTTGACGAACATGTCCTCACGCGTGTCGGCGTCGACGAGCTCGGCGGCCTCGGCGTCGTCCATGGTGCCCTTGGAAGCCGTGATGAGCACGTCGACGGCGGCACCGGCGCGCATCTGCTCGACAAGGTCGCCAGACGCCTTAAACTGCGTGTCGGCAAACGTAGTGCCGGTCTGCTCGGTGTAAAGCTCCTGAACCTCGGGCAGAGCCTTCTCGAGCGAGTTGGCAGCAAAGACCTGCAGCTCGACAGCTTTCTTGGAAGATGTCTTAGCAGAACCGGCATCGGATCCGGCCGGCTCGGACGTCTTGCTGCCCGAGCAGCCGGCAAGACCAAGGCCGGCAGCGGCAACAGCAGAAAGCGAGACGAATCCGCGGCGAGAAATCATATCGAACATATTCAACCCTTTCGGACGTTTTGCCCGGGTACCCCACCGCGAGCTTTATTCTGTAACTAGATTATACTTCCGCGCGAATAATGTTTGTGATAATGATTTCTCGTCTAATAAATTTCTTTTACCGATAACCCCGAGACGGCTGCACTGTCGCTGCATAAAAAGGGCGGAGCAACCCGTAAGGTCGCTCCGCCGCAGATAGTGCGCTTATTTGGCGTGCCCACCGCCCGCCGTCATTTGGGCCGCATGCTCCAACTGGTCGCTCACGGCCTCCCAGCTTTCGCGGGCCGCTTTCGTAGATCCCGGAAAGTTGATGACAAGTGTATACCCACGCTGCATGCACACGGCGCGCGAGAGCATAGCGCGGCGCGTCTTGGTCATGGAGTACGCACGGATTGCCTCTGCAATACCCGGCACATCGCGGTCGCAAACGGCACGCGTCGCCTCGGGCGTCACATCGCGCATCGAAAGCCCCGTGCCGCCGCAGGTGAGCACGACATTGGCGTGGCACTCATCGGCGGCTTCCACAATGGCATCACCGATCTCGCTGGCGTCGTCGCGCACGACCACATGTGAGGCAACCGTCCAGCCCTGCGCCACGATGAGTTCCTCGAGCGCGGCACCCGCCTCGTCCTGGGCAAGGTCGCGCGTATCCGAGCACGTCACGATCGAAATCTTCAACTCCATAGCATTCCTCCTATAGCACCGTGCCCTCAGGCAGGTCGACACGCACGACATCCACGACGTCGCCCGCCTCGAGCACGCACGGCCCTTCGTCAATACTCAGCAGGCAGTTGGCCCGCTGCATCGTGCCGAGCAGCGCCGAATTCTGCGTCTTGGCCTCGGTCACCAACAGCTCACCGGTCTCGGGGTCGCGCAAAACCGTGGCGCGATCGAAGAAGCGTCGGTCCTGGCGCTTCTTCACGCAGTGCGTCAATATCGCCTGCTGCACGGGACGCACACCCTCGGCAAAGCCGCGCATCTTGCGGATCGCCGGACGGGCGAGCATCTCAAAGCCCACATACGCAGCAGCGGGATTGCCCGAAAGCCCGAGGTAGGGCTTACCCCCGAGTAAGCCAAACGTGATGGCCTTGCCCGGACGCATCGAGATGCGGTCAAACAGCACCTCGCCCTCGCGCCGGACGAGCGCCGTCACGAAATCGTAGTCGCCCGCCGAGGCGCCACCGCTCGTAATGACAAAATCGCACTCCTGCACGGCACGATGCACCAGCTCGGCAATCGCCTGCTCATCATCGGGCGCAATGCCGTAGAACGCAGGCTCGGCGCCGGCATCGAGTGCCTCGGCCATCAGCGCCGAGGAGTTGGAATCGCGAATCTGACCGCGCGCCGGTACCTTACTCGGTGCGACCAGCTCCGTGCCCAGCGAGATAATGCCCACGCGCGGGGCAGCGTGCACCTTCACGTTCGCGTATCCGGCGCTCGCCAGCAGACCCGCGCCCGCCGGAGCCACGACCTCGCCGGCGTGCATCACGACGTCGCCGGCATGAGCCTCCTCGGCAGCAGAGCGAACGTTCTCCCCCACCTTGGCCGGCGCCGAGAACCTCACACGCGAGCCCTCGTTGCCGTCGCCATCGAGCACGTCGACGATCTCGTATTTCACCACGGCATCGGCACCTTCGGGTACCGGCGCGCCCGTCATGATGCGGACTGTCTCGCCCGCGCCGATTGCGCCCTCAAACACATGGCCCGCGGCCTCGTGTCCGATAACGTCGAGCGTCACCGACGCCTCGCCAGATGCCTGCGCCAAGTCCGCCGAGCGCACGGCATATCCGTCCATAGCGCTGTTGGCAAACGGCGAGATGTCGATATCGGCCACCGCGTCCTCGGCCAAGGGAAGACCGGCGGCCTGCCACACGGGAATCTCGACGAGATCGGTCGGAGCAACGTGCGACAGGACAATCGACTGTGCGTCATCCAGCGGAATGAGTTTCTCTGCCATATGCACCTCTTAATGCCACGGCGCACAACAGGGGCGCCGATTCTTTATGCTTGCCTCAGTATAATCCCCTGACGCACGACCGCGACTCGGCCTTTACCCGCAAATACACCTGTCGGCCGCAAGCCGCGAAACAGAACCGAAAAGCAACCTGCCGGTTTGTCACGTTTGGCACGTTCTATAATGCTCGTGTTGTAACCTAAAAGAGGAACGTATGGCTTTTACCGACAAACCCGAAAGCGCAAACGAGGCGCAGGATTATTCCCAGCCGCTCGACGACGGCGGCCTTTTCTCCCTTAGCGACGTTATCATGGCAGGCAGGCAACAGCTCACCCGCTCCGAGCATCTCTTGGCTGCCGACACGCGCCGCAACGCCCGCAACCTACTCGCGAGCGCCAAGCTGCTCGCACTCGTCGTCATCGTCTCGCTCGCCATGGGCGTTGCCGCTTGGGCGTTTTTGGCCTCGCTGAATATCGCGACCGACTATCGCGAACACCATGCGTGGATTTACGCACTGCTTCCCGTTGTGGGCGTTGCCACCGCATGGGTGTACAAAAACCACGGTCTTGCCGCCAAACGCGGTAACAACCTGGTCATTGACTCCGCCCTGGGCACACGCCTCATCCATATGCGCATGGCCGTCCTCACCTTCGTCTGCTCCACGCTCACGCACCTAACGGGCGGATCGGCCGGTCGCGAGGGAGCTGCGGTGCAGATTGGCGGCACCATCGCCAGCAACGTCTCGAGCCTCGCACACCTCAAAAAGCATGATCACCACGACCTCATGCTCGCTGGCATCTCGTCGGCCTTTGGCGCCGTATTCGGCTCGCCCCTTGCCGGAGCTTTCTTTGGCATGGAGATGTGCTTTATCGGCAAAATCGACTACACCGCGGGCATCTACTGCCTGGTCGCCTCGTTTACCGGCTACTTTACGTCGCTTGCCTTGGGAACCGAGTACGAAGCGAATGTTATAGCCAGCGTTCCCAACATGACACCACGGACGGTTGTCATCGTTGTTATCAGCGCCATTATCTTCGGTTTGACGGCACGCCTCTTTGCCTGGTCGGTTCGAACCGTCAAGAGCCTGTACGGTCGCTTTATCACCAATTACCTTATTCGCGCACTCATAGGCGCACTCGTGGTTTTGGCCGCCTATGCCCTCCTCGACGCCTGGGACTACGCCGGCCTTTCCACGTGGCTTTCCGGCGCCGGTTTTGCAGGCAACACCACCCTGGCGGACGCAGCCATCAAGTTGGTCGTCACAGCGCTTACCCTGGGCGCGGGCTTCCAAGGCGGCGAGGTCACGCCCCTGTTTGGCATCGGTGCGGCACTCGGTGGCTGGATCGGTTGCCTTACCGGGCTCGATCCCAGTTTTCTGGCGGCTCTCGGCATGCTCGGCGTGTTCTGCGCCGGCCTCAACGTGCCCATCACCACCTGCATGATGGCCATCGACCTGTTCCACGGCACGGCAGCCGGGTTCTTTGTCATCGTGGCCTTTATCAGCTACCTAACCGCCGGACACCGCGGCGTATACCCCGCCCAGCGCATCATCTCACCCAAGCGCCGTTCGCTTATTGTGGATGAGGGCGGTACGGTAGCGGATGCTATCGAGCGCCACAACGACCTGATAGAGTAGACGTTAGTATTCGCCGTGCAGCCACAATCGGGGGCAATCCGACCTGAGCGCGACCGCACTGCCATGTCACACGCCGGGAGTCGCCCCATGCACGCAACTGATTTTGGTCGCACGCTCATCATCGCCAACCCAGCCGCCCAGTCGGGCGCCGCGCATGAGGTTGCCGAGCGCCTGCAGCGCTTTTTGGATATGACCGCGCGCGCATCCCAGTTTGACTTGGTGTTAACCGAGCGCATGGGACACGCCAAGGAGCTGGCCGCCCAAGCAACGGACTATCGCACCGTTATCGCACTCGGCGGCGACGGCGTAATCCACGAGATCGTCAACGGGCTTATGACACAAAAGGAGGACGCCCGCCCCGCTCTTGCCGTCCTGCCCGTGGGCTCCGGCAACGATTTTGCCCAGACGCTCGGCATCGACGATTTCTCCGGCAAGGATTTTGGCGCGCTGCTCACCTGTGAGCTGCAGCGTCAGGACATCGGGCGCATTCGCTCGTGGAACCCCGCAAGCGGTAGCGGCGAGGCTTCCGTTGAGTACTACGACCAAACGCTTTCGGTCGGCATCGATGCCGCCATCGGTCTGGGCACCACTGAGCTGCGCAAAAAGACCGGCTTGACGGGCGCTCCGCTCTACACCCTCTCAGGACTTGAGCAGTTTGGCCTGCGCTATCGCAACTACCCCATGACGGTCAGCTTTGACGGGGCACCCACCGAGCGCGTGCGGGCGATCATCATGGCAATTCAGCTGGGTCCTACCTATGGCTCGGGCTATCGCATCTGCCCCGATGCCGACCCCTGCGACGGCGTACTCGACGTCTGCTACGCCTGCGGCCCCGTTCCGCGCGCGGTTGCCCTGCCTATGTTTCTTTCGGCCAAGGACGGCCACCATACCAAGTTGCCGCCGGTTCGCATGCGCCGCTGCCGCCATGTCGAGCTCACTTTTGAGGAGCCTGACTATCCCATCCAGGCCGACGGCGAGCCCGTTGTCGCCTCGCGCATCGAGGTCGACATCCTCGCCGGCGTCCTCCACGTCTGGCACCCCACCCGCTAAACCCACCTAAGTTGCGGTGAAATAGGGACTGTTTATACAGCTAAAGCCGCAAAACAGTCCCTATTTCACCGCAACTTATGAGGAGGCTATTCGTCGCTGCCCGGTTTGCGACGGTTGGCCTTTTTAATGGCGTTGAAGTGTTTGTCGTTGAGCCTGCGCTGGCGAGAGCGCTGAGGCACCTTGGTCTTTACGCGTCGGCGCGGCGGACGGCCACGACGCTCAAGCTCTGCCCTCAGCTTACGCAGACAGCTTGCACGGTTCTGGAACTGGCTGCGGCTCTCGCGCGCCGTCACGGTAATCCCCGAAGGGATATGTTTCATACGCACCGCCGAGTCCGTCGTGTTCACACTCTGGCCGCCCGGGCCCGTCGCGCGAAACACCTGCACCTCGCAATCGCGTGCCAACTCCTCGACCGACATCTCGGCATAGCGCGCAAACTCACGCCATCCCATCTTGTCCTCATCCATATCAGCACCTCCCCTCATACAAAAAATGTGACAAAGGGACAGTCCCTTTGTCACATCGCATACCAATCGCTTGTGTTGCGCGCTTAGGCGAAGGTGATCTCGCCGGTATCGCAGTCCATATCGGCGATACGGGCGAGGCTCTCAACGCGGAAGCCGCGCTCGCGGAGCTTATCGCCACCGCCCTGGAAGCCCTTCTCCACCGCAATGCCAATGCCGGCAACTTCGGCACCCGCAGCCTCACAGATCTTGATAAGACCCTCGAGCGCGCAGCCGTTGGCCAGGAAGTCGTCGATGATCAGGACCTTATCGCCCTCGGACAGGAAGCGCTTGCCGACGATGACCGGGTACTCCTTCTGCTTGGTAAAGGAGTAGATGGTCGTGGCATACTGCTCGCCGTCGAGGTTGATGGACTGCGCCTTCTTGGCAAAGACCACCGGCACACCGCCAAAATGCTGAGCCGCGATGCAAGCCATGCCAATGCCCGAAGCCTCAATCGTCAGGATCTTGTTGATCTCGACACCCTCGAACAGACGGGCCCACTCGGCACCCATGTGGTCGAACAGCTCAACGTCGCACTGGTGGTTGAGGAAGGCATCAACCTTAAGGACGTTACCGGCCTTTACGATGCCGTCATGGCGAATACGATCCTCAAGCTCCTGCATGGCGCAACCCCTTCTCGCGGCAACGATACCGCGCGATTAATAAACGTTGTTCGATAGTCTACCACGGACCGACCCCCGCCCGCTCCACAAGCCGCATCGCACCACAAACCAGTCTTTTTGGGACGGCGCGAATCGTGGCAGACAGCCACCCAACACGCTAATGGCGGACGCGTATCCTCACCAAACGCACCATGGCAAGCGCAAAGCCCACAGCGGCCACAGCCATCAACACGTAGAACACCGAGCGAAAACCAAACAGGAACACATCCGGACGACCTGCAACAATACTGGTCACGGCCTCGCCCATCGCCACGCTCATCTGCCCATACAAAATATGCGACGCCGCCGTAATGCCCACTGCCATGCCGGCGTAGCGCGCCAAACTGCCCAAGCTGCCCGCAAAGCCGAGCGCCTCGCGCGGAGCCGAGCCCATGTACAGCGAGTTGTTGGGGCTTTGGAAAATCGACGTGCCACACGACATAAACGCAACGCAGCACACGATCACAGGGATAGAAGAGTGCTCGTCGAGCGTGCTTACCGCAAAGAGACCGCACACGTACACGCCCAGGCCGACCGCCGTGGGGCCCTCGCAGCCAACACGGTCCGAAACCGTACCCGAAAGCGGTCCGATAAAGGCATTCACCATCGGCAGCGCCAAAAAGAGCAATCCGGAAATGTCGGAACCAAAGCCGTGGGCGTCCTGAAAATAGAACGGCAGGATAAACTCGGATGCGCCAATACCAACGAACACGATGAGCATGCAGGCAAGGTTGATGGTGAAGGCCGAATTTGCAAAGCAACGACGAGCAGCCTCGATCAGGGACATGGGGCGTTCGCCGGCCTCCGGCTTAACGTGCGGCAGCGTGTAGAGCCCCACGATAAACGAGATGACGCCAATGGGCAGGTTGATGAGGAAGATGCTCTCCCAAGGAAAGCTTGCCACCAGCATGCCGCCGAGCACGGGGCCACACATCATGCCGAGGGCCACGAAGGTCGCAAGAATACCCATGGCACGGCCTCGTTCGCGCGCCGGAAACGACTCGGTGATGATACCCATGTTGTTAGCCATGGCCGCCGCGCAACCTATGCCCTGAACAATGCGTGCCAGGATAAGAACCTCGAGCGAGGCCGAAAGGCCGCACAGCAGCGAACCGACCGAAAAGACGATGACGCCCAACTGGAACACATTCACCTTGCCGCGCACGTCGCCCAGACGGCCAAACGGCAACATAGCCACGCATGTCGCAAGCAGGTACACCGAGCTCACCAGTTGAATGCGGTCGAGGCCCACGCCCAGCTCCTTTTGCATCACGGGCAGCGCCACGGTCACGACGGTCGAATCCAGACACACCATAAACGTCATGATGAGCACGGTAAACAGAATCGCCCATTTGTTCTTGCCATGGGTGTCGCCCTCTAGAGCAATGTGCTCGCGGCGCAGCTGCTCTGCAGTTTTCTCCATATCCATCCTTTCGAGTGGCCTAACGCAAAAAAACGGGGCCCCGATCGCCTGCAAACAGCCGCGATTGGGGTCCCGCCTACGGAATCGGAACGAAAGGTCACCGAAGCTTTCTGCCAGCATCGGCGCCTTATGCGAACGCTAACCTAGCACTGCTCAAGCGCCTGCTCAAGATCGGCAATCAGATCAGCCGTGTCCTCGAGGCCGCACGACAGGCGCACCATGTCGGCGGAGATGCCACAGGCAATGAGCTCCTCATCGTTCATCTGGCGGTGCGTGGCATTAGCGGGATGCAGGCAGCAAGTGCGGGCATCGGCCACGTGCGTGGCAATCTGGGCGAGCTTAAGACTCTTCATAAAGGTCTCGGCCGCCGCACGACCACCGGTAAAGCCAAAGCTCACGACGCCGCAGGTACCGTTGGGCATGTACTTCTGAGCCATGTCGTAGTACTTGTCGCCCTCTAAGCCCGGATAGCTCACGAAGCGCACTTTGGGGTGGCCCTGCAGGAACTTGGCGACCGCCAGACCGTTCTCGCAATGGCGCGGCATACGCACGTGCAGGCTCTCGAGCGAGCTGTTCAGGAAGAACGCCGCCTGCGGGTTCTGCATGGGGCCGAGGTCGCGCATGAGCTGCGCGGTAGCCTTGGTAATAAAGGCGCCCTCGCGGCCGAACTTCTCGGCATAGGTCACGCCGTGGTAGCTCTCGTCGGGCGTGGTGAGACCCGGAAACTTGTCCGCATGGGCCATCCAGTCAAACTGACCGTGATCGACGATCACGCCGCCCAGGTAGGCCGCATGTCCATCCATGTACTTGGTGGTGGAGTGCGTGACGATGTCGGCGCCCCACTCAAAGGGACGGCACATCACGGGCGTCGGGAAGGTGTTGTCGACCATCAGCGGTACGCCGTGGTCGTGCGCGGCCTTGGCAAAGCGCTCAATATCGAGCACGGCGAGGGCTGGATTGGCGATGGTCTCGCCAAAGACGAGCTTGGTATTGGGCTCAAAGGCCGCCTCGAGCTCCTCGTCGGTGCAATCGGGGGCAACGAACGTGCAGGTCAGACCCATACGCTCCATGGTATGAGCCAGCAGGTTGTAGGTACCGCCGTAGATAGCAGAGCTAGCGACCACATGATCGCCAGCACCGGCCACGTTAAAGATCGCGAGGAAGTTCGCGGCCATGCCCGAGCTCGTGAGCATCGCTGCAGTGCCGCCCTCCATCTCGCAGATCTTGGCGGCAACCAGATCGCACGTGGGGTTCTGCAGGCGGCTGTAGAAGTAGCCCGACTCCTCCAGGTCAAACAGCTTGCCCATGTGCTCCGACGTGTCGTACTTCCACGTGGTGGACTGGTAGATGGGCACCTGGCGCGGCTCGGCATCTCCCGGGTGATAGCCGCCCTGAACACATGTAGTACCGATGGTCTGCTCGCTCATATCTAGCTCCCTTGCCTGGGTTTTAGTTTTATTCGGTTCACGATACCGCTACCCCGCACCCCTCTCAACCCATCACCAAGATAGGTTATTGGACTAATTGATCAGGGGTATTTATCTCAAGCCTTAGGCATTTGCTCGATAGATAAAAATGAGGCATACATGAAGCTCTCGATGATTACATGCCCCGTCACGGGTACCATAGGCGGGTACACCGTGACCAAGGAGACAACGATGAAGCAAATCGATACGGCCCAGCTCGACATCACCGCCTGTCAGGCTCAAGCTGCCGAATACCACGCCCGTGGCTTTAACTGCGCGCAGGCCGTCGCCTGCACGCTCGCGCCTGCCGTCGGACTCGACCCCCAGGTCGCCTTTACCCTCACCGAGGGCTTTGGCGCCGGCATGGGCGGCATGACCGAAACCTGCGGCGCCATCTCGGGCGCCGTGGCCATCATGGGGTTTGTAATGAGCGACGGCATGGAAAACCCCAAGACTAAGGGCCAGACCTACAAGCTGTCGCGCGAAATCGCCAAGCGTTTTGGCGAGAAGAACACGACAACCGTCTGTGGCACGCTCAAGGGCATCGGATCGGACAAGGGTCCGCTCCGCAGCTGCCCCGGCTGCATCGACGATGCCGTCGAAATCGCCTGTGATGTGCTAAAGCGGCTCGCAGAGTAAACGGCAGCAACATAAAACGACGGCCGGCTCGCTTGGGATCCATCCAATAGTACGCCGGCCGTCGCCGTTAGAACTCGGCAAATGCGGAAGCGCCGACCTCAATCTCCTCGCGCCCCGCCATAAGCTCGCGCATCTTGGCGCAAAACGACTCCTGCTCCCCTGCCTTAAACACCAAGTGAAGTGTCACGGTATCCGCGTAATCGGTATCCGAAACCTTGGCACCCGAATCCTGGGCCAAGCGAAGCACCTGCTCATACTGCGGATAGGCCACATGCACGTCAACCGGCACGACACTCGTCATCTCGACGATCTGCCCGGACTCCTGAGCCGAGGCCACCGCCGCCTGCGTCGCCGCGGTATAGGCGCGCACCAAGCCACCAGGACCCAACAGCGTGCCACCAAAATAGCGCGTCACCACGCAGCAAACATTTTTGAGCCCCGCACCGCGCAGCACCTCGAGCGTCGGCATACCACTCGTGCGGCTCGGCTCACCATCATCGCTCTGGCGCTCGCGCCCATCGACCAAAATCCACGCGGGAACATTGTGTCGAGCGTCGTAATGACGCTTGCGAACCATCTCGATAAAGGCATTCGCCTCATCCTCGGACTCAATATGGACCAGCTGGGCAATAAACCGGCTCTTGCGGTCCACAAACTCGCCCGAAGCCTCAATATTCGATTGCAAAGTAAGATAGCTGTCCAACAAAGCCCCTCAAACACAAGCAAAGCAATAAACAACCTCAATAATACGGCAAAGACAGCACCGTTGCCCTCGCCAACAAGAGCGGAAACGCCAATGATGCCGTCACCAACAGCGAGAACCCGTCAGCGCGAGCAAGGTGCCTTGAAAGACGAGGGCATTGACCTTATGGTCATGCCCGAAGGCTTGAAAGGCAGATTGCCGCGCTGACGGGTTCGCAGCGTCAACAAAGTGCCAAGTGGGCCTATAAGCCGGGTTCTGTCGTGAACGGTCATTTATCTTGTCTGCACGTTACCGTGCAGCTCCACGCACGCTACCCGAACGCGGACCGGGCCGGCCCATAGCGTTCCTATTCGCGCTTGCTCCGGATGGGGCTTGCCAAGCCGCCGTGTTGCCACGACGCTGGTGGTCTCTTACACCACCGTTTCAGCTTTTCCCTTTACGCCTTGCGGCGCAGGTGGGAGTCTTCTTTTCTGCGGCGCTTTCCGTCGGATCACTCCGCCCGGCCGTTAGCCGGCATCCCGCCCTCTGGAGCCCGGACTTTCCTCACGCGTGCCGCAAGCAGCACATCGCGCGACCGTCTGGCCCACTCAGCAGTGCAAGAGTGTAGCACACCGTTGTCACAGGCAATGGCACAACACAAGCGTTCGACACGATAAACCAAGAACCACGCTATGCAGTACAATAGTATCGTCGATGGGCAACGTCGTCAGTCGAGACGCGACCGCGCTCCGCACCCCTCCGTCTACTCGGCGCGTTCCCGCCTCCTCCCCGAGGCGGGATGTCGGCATTTTTCATGCACTGACAACCCAATAGCCCGTGAACAGCCTAGGCGGCATTGCACACGGGCGGCATCGCGCACCTCAGCAACAAATGCAAAAAGGGACCCGTCCATTGCGGACGGATCCCTTAAAACAAGTGATCGTCAAACCGATTTACTCGGCGTCGGTCTCCTCGTCCTTCTTCTCGGAAGGCAGCGGGGTAACCTCGATCTCGACGCCCAGAGTCTCAGCAGCAGACTTCATGGACAGGGAGATACGACGACGGTCGAGGTCGATCTCCATGACCTTGACCTGAACCTTGTCGCCCACGTGGGTGACCTGAGAAGGCTGATCGACGTGCTTGTTGGCCATCTCGGAGATGTGGACCAGGCCCTCGATGCCCTCGCCCAGGTCGACGAAAGCGCCGAACGGGACAAGCTTGGTCACAGTGCCCTCGACGATAGCGCCGACGGGGTACTTCTTGACGAGTGCGCGCCACGGATCCTCGGTGGTCTGCTTGAGACCCAGGGAGATGCGCTCGCGGTTGAGATCGACGTCGAGAACCTCGACCTCGACCTCCTGGCCGACCTTGACAACCTCGGAAGGATGGTTGACGTGGTTCCAGGAGAGCTCGGAGATGTGGATGAGGCCGTCGATACCGCCGAGGTCGACGAAGGCGCCGAAGTCGACGATGGAGGAAACGGTGCCCTGGAGACGCATGCCAGACTTGAGCTTGGACAGGATCTCGGAGCGCTCGGCCTTACGGGACTCCTCGAGCACGACGCGACGGGAGAGGACGACGTTGTTGCGGTTGCGGTCCATCTCGATGACGCGGGCCTCGATGCGGGTGCCCATGTAGGAGGTGAGGTCCTTGACACGACGGAGGTCGACGAGGGAGGCGGGCAGGAAGCCACGCAGGCCGATGTCGAGGATCAGGCCGCCCTTGACAACCTCGATAACCTCGCCCTCGACGTTCTCGCCGGAGTTGAACTTCTCCTCGATGCGGTTCCAAGCACGCTCGTACTCGGCACGCTTCTTGGACAGGACCAGACGACCGTCCTTGTCCTCCTTCTGGAGAACCAGGGCCTCGATGGGATCACCGAGTGCAACGATGTCTGCAGGGTTAGCGTCCTTGCGGATGGACAGCTCGCGGACCGGGATAACGCCCTCGGACTTGAATCCGATGTCAACGAGCACCTCGTCATGCTCGATCTTAACGACAGTGCCGTTAACGAGATCGCCCTCATCAAAGTCGGTAATCGTACCGTCGATGAGGTTGTTCATCTCCTCCTCGTTGACATCGTCAAGAGAGAAAATGGACGAGTTCTGAATCTCACTCAAAGGTGGACCCCTTTCGAACTACGGGGCCCCGATTGCTAGGACCTACAGAAGGGTGCGACAAGCACACAACGTTTAGGAACACTCGGGAGCCGACAGATACTAATGTGACGCTTATGCAATCACGTTCGTATAGGTTACGGGGAAATGGGTTCGATTTCAAGCGTGAACTGCGTTTTTTTACTCGTGTGGAGACTTTTTCGTAATCTTATGGACAGCCGTCTCCACAACTTGACGATAAGCAGTTTGCCCATACGCCTTTGAGGTAAAGTATCCGGAGCCAACGATTCTGGAACGATTTATCGAGAAAGGTGCCCGCGTGCTCAAAGCAGTCGTTTTCGATATGGACGAAACGCTTCTTAGCATCAACCTCAACGCATTCATCCTTCGCTATTTTAAGGATGTCTCGTCGATGCTCGCGGATATCGGTCGCCGCAGCCACGGTGGCACGATGGCACGCCTCGGCACCATCTTGGTCGACCTCAACGCCAATCGCCGAAGCGGCACGGATAATCGCACCAATCTGGAGTTCTACCAAGAAGAGGTTGAGCGCCGGTGCGGCATTTGCCTCTCGGACCCACTTATCTACGAGGCGTTTACCTACTACGACCGCGAAGTCCTGCCGTACAAGAACGACGATGTCATCAACGCCCACGCCATGCCCGGCGCACACGCCGCGCTTCAGGCCGTACAGGATGCAGGACTGCGTTGCGCGCTCTTTACCAATCCCAGCTTTCCGCAGGGGGCCATCGAGTGCCGCATGGGTTGGGGCGATCTGGCCGACGTCCCCTTTGAGCTCGTCACGCACATGGGAAACACCACCCGCTGCAAGCCCGATGCCACCTACTATCTAGAGCAGCTTCAGGTGATGGGGCTCGAGCCGCACGAGGTCCTCATGGTGGGCAACGATCCCAAACGCGACTTCCCCAGCCCCGCCTGCGGCATTCAGACTGCCTATGTGGGCCAAGGCAAGCCCAGCCGAGCCACCTGGCGCGGAACCATGGAAGACTTCGCCCGCGATTTCAACGCCGTAGTAGAAGCCTTCTACGAGCACCAAATAGCCGACGAACTGTCCTAGGACCCCTCCCACCAAACAAAATAGCGCCGCAGGTTGAGCATAAGTCAGCGAAAACGCCCCTAAGCGAGCAATGTGCCTTGAAAGAGGAGGGCATAGGCCTTCTGGCCATGCCCGACGATTGAAAGGCAGATTGCCGCTTAGGGGCGTTTGCAGCGTCGACTGGTTACGCGGTTTGGTAAAACCGCGTAACTAACAGACTCGAGTCTTGCCGATCATGATGTTGAGGATCTCGACATCGGTATCTTTCATACCCACACGGCCCACGTAGCCCATGCTGGCGATTGTCTGCTCGACGGTATCCTGGATCAGGCCCTCGCCGGCGCGGAAGCCACGACCCTGCATGGCCATATCGTGACCTAGAATCGCCGCATCAACGGCAGCGGAAATCTTGGCGGCACAGCTTGCCTTGGCGCCATCGCACACGATGCCGCCCACGTTACCGAGTGTGTTCGAAACCGTCGCGCCAATCTGCTCGCGCGTGCCACCACACAGCCAGGTAATCGCAGCGCCGGCGCCACACGCGGCGCAAATAGCACCGCAAAACGCCGAGAGCGCACCAATATAGCTCTTGATATGCACGGCGATAAGATCGGACAGCATCACGGCGCGCACCAGGCGATCGTGGTCGCAGCGCAGGTACTCGGCATACTCCATAACGGGCAGTGCGCAGGTAATGCCCTGGTTGCCCGAGCCGCACACAATGGCGACCGGCAGCGCACAGCCGTTCATGCGGGCGTCGGACCCGGCGGCCGCACGGGCGCGGGCACGGCAGGCGACGTCATCGGCACGAGCACCCAGCAGCGTGCGGCCAACCTCGGCACCCCAAGCGTGCGCCAGGCCCTCGGCGCTGATCGCGCCGTTCAGCTCAATCTGACGCTCAACGGCAGCGCGGGCACCATCGATGTCGCCGTCCTCAATAAAGTCGATGATGGACTCAATCGACATGGGCGTGTCAGCGCTATCTGCCGCACGCTCGGCCATAACGCGCTCGGCGCAGGCGGCACACTCCCCCGCCGACTTGCCGCATACCGGAATACCGTCGAGCGTATGGCACGTGACATTGGTGTGGTGGTCGGTAATCTCGACGACTGCGGTATGGCCCCCGGCTGTGGCAGTCACCTTGATGTAGAGGTTGGGCACACCCTCGACAAGCGACACATCGCAGTAGCCGGCATCGGCGAGGAGCTCGGCCACACGAGCACGGTCTTTATCGTCAACGCTCTCGAGCACCTCAAGCGCGCTCTTGGCGTCGCCGCCCACGGCACCCAGCACGGCCGCCGCCTCAATACCGTGCATACCGCCCGAATTGGGCACGGTCACGCTCTTAACGTTCTTGATGATGTTGCCCGAGCAGGCGACATCCATATGATCGGGTTCGCAACCGAGCGTCTGACTCGCCAGCGCCGCCGCATAGGCAACGGCAATGGGCTCGGTGCAGCCGAGCGCACAGACAAGCTCGCGGTTCAAAACATCGCAAAACGCGGTATCACGAAGGGAATCGGCAGGCATAGGTATCTCCTACTTGTATAACGGACTGGGCTCTCAAAAAGAGTTAGCTCATTTATTTGATAACAATGCATCAAAAACCGCAACCATGGTTCCGGCGGACGGCGTTCAAGCGCAATCTGACAGCATTCATTCATGAAAAGATAGTCTTGCTGCAAACTAAAGCGTTTGACCAAAAAACGCCCGAGCGTTTACGCAAAAGTCGCGCTATCATGCAGTCGAACGCGGTAAAACCTTTAGCAATCTCGCCGCACAGACCAGAGAGGAACCATCCATGAAGATCGGTATCGGCAACGACCACGCCGCCGTCGAGCTCAAGAACATCATCTCCGAGCACCTGAAGGAGCGCGGCTGCGAGGTCGTGAACTTTGGCACCGACACCTCCGAGAGCTTTGACTACCCAATCGCCGGCTACAAGGTGGGTAAGGCCGTTGCCAACGGCGACGTCGACCTGGGCATCCTGATCTGCGGCACCGGTGTCGGGATTAGCCTGGCCGCCAACAAGGTCGAGGGCGTACGCGCCGTCGTGTGCTCCGAACCCTTCAGCGCCAAGCTCTCGCGCATGCACAATAATACCAACGTACTCGCCTTTGGCGCCCGCGTCGTGGGCTCCGAGCTCGCCAAGATGATCGTCGACGAGTGGCTCGACGCCGAGTTTGAGGGCGGCCGCCACGAGCGTCGCGTCAATCTCCTCAACGAAATCGACCAGACCCGCGGACTCAAGGTCGTCGACGAGGCTTAAAGACTTACAAAGCCAAACGCTAACGCCAGCCCCCGCCCGGAGCACACATCCGGACGGGGACTCTTTAGTAGATTTCTACGCTGTTACCAGAAATCTACTGGAATATAAAGGGCGCCGCGGACGGAGTTCCGCGGCGCCCAAGCCACACGCTAACAGCTTTAAGGAGTCAAAGCTGGTTTAGCCAAAGAAGCGCTTGATCTCGATCTCGGCGTTCTCCAGGCAGTCGGAGCCGTGAATCACGTTGGCGTTGACATCGACAGCGAAATCGCCGCGAATGGTGCCGGGGGCAGCGTCAAGCGGGTTGGTAGCGCCCATGAGGGTGCGCATCTTGGAGACAGCGGAGAGACCGGAAACGACCATCTTGACGACCGGACCGCTCGTCATAAAGTCACAGAGACCGCCAAAGAAGGGCTTGTCGGCCAGATGGGCGTAGTGCTCCTCGACGGTAGCGCGCTCGAGCGTGGTCATCTCCATGCGCTCGATGACAAGGCCGCTGCGCTCAATGCGAGCAACAATCTCGCCGATCTTGCGGTCGCGCACGGCGTCGGGCTTAATCATGATGAAGGTCTTCTCGATAGCCATAAGGTAGCCTTTCAAGTAGGTTCGCGCGTGCCCAAGTCCCATTCCGGCACCCGCCTGGACTGCATCGTAACAGAGTTTTAGCTGCAGTTAAACAAAAAGCTGTTTATTGAAACGTTGTAATTTATTGAAGCGTTCCATATGTGTCACTTCTGTTTCGAAGCCTGATTAGAGTACCATCCGACTGTCCATCAACCGCACCGAGCAGAGCAGACGGTCGATTGCCGCCCGCGAACGTATCCCCTTCACAACCTGCCCAAAGGTCCTACAGAAGTTCTCGACAAGCCCCTCCCCCATAGCAACAAAATACGGACGCCCACATCAGCAGGCGCCCGTAAAGCGAAACCGATTTATCAATACATGGCCAAAACGGCTTCAGCCAAACCCCTACTTTGCCCCGTGACCCATCTCGACGACCTTGGTCAGCGATCCAAACACGCCTTCGTCGGCCACGAGCTGTGCCTCGGCGCGCTCAAGCTGCACGGCAACGGCGGCAGGAGCGGTACCGCCCTCGGTCGTGCGCGCGGCGACAATCGAGGGGATGTCGAGCGCCTCGGTAATGTCGCGCTCAAAGAGCGGGCTTGCCTCCTGGAACACCTCAAACGGCAGGTCCTCAAGATTGCAGCCGCGCTTCTCGCACATCAGGACCAGATGCCCCACCACGGCATGTGCCTCACGGAACGGCAGACCACGCTTGGCCAGGTAATCGGCAACATCGGTAGCGGCAAGGTGCCCCACGCCGCACTCGCGCGCCATGGCATCCTCGTTGACGGTCCAAGTCGAAATCATTCCGGCCATAACGGACAGGCACTGCATGAGCGTATGAGCGGTATCGAGCGCGCCCTCCTTGTCCTCCTGCAAGTCCTTGTTATAAGCAAGCGGCAGGCCCTTCATGGTCACGAGCAGCTGCACCAGGTTGCCATAGACTCGGCCGCTCTTGCCGCGGATAAGCTCGGCAAAGTCGGGGTTCTTCTTCTGCGGCATGATAGACGAGCCGGTGGAGTAGGAGTCGGAAAGCGTGATAAAGCCAAATTCGGAGCTCGACCACAGCACGATCTCCTCGGAAAGACGCGACAGGTGCATCGCCATGACGGAGCCGGCGTAATGCAGATCGAGCAGGAAATCACGGTCGGAAACCGCATCGAGCGAGTTGGGAATCACGCCCGCAAAGCCAAGTTCGGCAGCCGTCATCTGGCGATCGAGCGGATAGCTCGTACCGGCAAGCGCGGCAGCACCCAGCGGACAGTTGTCGGCGGCATCAAAGGCGGCCTTCAAGCGTGTAAAGTCGCGCGCGAACATCCAGGAATACGCCAGCAGATGATGCGACAGCAGCACGGGCTGAGCGTGCTGCATATGCGTGTAACCCGGCAGAATCACCTTGTCGTACTTCTTAGCCGCATCCACCAGCACATGGCGCAGCTCAAGATTGGCCTCCATGAGCTCCTTGGCCAGTGCCTTGACGCCCAGGCGCGTGTCGGTCGCCACCTGGTCGTTGCGCGAACGTCCGGTATGCAAGCGCTTACCGGCCTCGCCGATGCGACGCGTCAGCTCGCTCTCGATGGACATATGGATGTCCTCGTCGTTGATATCGAAGGTAAAGTTGCCGGCATCGATATCCTGTTCGATTCCGGTCAGGCCCTCGGCAATCGCCTGCTCGTCCTCGGCACTGATGATGCCTTGGGCGGCCAGCATCTTGGCATGTGCCTTAGAGCCGGCGATATCCTGCTTATAGAGATGTTTGTCGACCGGCAGCGACGCGCCAAACTCCTGCGTAACCTCGGCCACGCCCGCCTCAAAACGACCGCCCCAAAGAGCCATGGGATCGTCCCCTTTCTCCAAATACCAAAACAAGCGCCCAAAGTAATGCGCCATGTCGCTAAAGCGATTTTTCAACCGCTAGTTTTGCACATTCCCCACCGTGCACGGGGCCATGCAGCTAATTTGCAAAGAAGTGGCGCGCCATGCACTTGGCGCCCAACGTCTCCCTCCGAATGTTGCCCTGCGATCCATCGATCCAGGCTTTCAGGCTCGTAGGAACGTCCTCGACCTTTGCAGCATCGAACTCGGGCGCAAGGGCAAGCAAAGCATGCGCGATGACATTGAACATATTGGATACTCCTCATATATATAGGCGCAAGGCCGACAAATTGATAGAAAGAGCCCCGCCGGACAACCCCGGCGGGGCTCGGACTCAGCCGCAAGCGCGGCGTCATATATGCGGGCGGAACGTAGGGGCCACCGATGTTAAGAAGTGTCAGCAAGCATAACGAAAGGTAGGGGCCCCGTGCGCCCGTTTTGTATCACGCGGATGGGCCGCGCGGATACCAAGGGAAGGAAAAGCCTTAGGCCTGGGCGGCGGCAGAGCTGGGACCCTGGACCTTTGCCCACGTCTTGAGCGACAGCGTATCGATCTCGATAAAGCCGGCGCTGGCCTTTTCGTCAAACGTGGTGTCGCGGTCGTAGGTAGCCAGACCGTAGTCGTAGAGGCTGAAGGGGCTCTTGCGGCCGACGACATGGCAGTTGCCCTTAAAGAACTTCAGGCGGACGGTGCCGGTCACGAACTTCTGGGTGTCGGCCATAAAGGCGTCGAGCGCGTTCTTGAGCGGGCTGTACCACTGGCCGTTATACACGGCGGTGGCCCAATCCTGCTCGAGCTTGATCTTGGTCTTGAGCAAGTCGCCCTCGACGCAGATGTCCTCGAGCGCCTTGTGGGCGGTGATGAGCGTCAGGGCGCCGGGAACCTCATAGCACTCGCGGCTCTTGAGGCCCACCAGACGATCCTCGACCAGGTCGAGACGGCCAAAGCCGTTGTCGCCCGAAATCTTGTTGAGGGCGATGACGATCTCGGAGAGCTTCATCTTCTTGCCGTCGACGGCGACGGGCTTGCCCGCCTCAAACTCAATCTCGGTGTAAGTCGGGGTATCGGGCGTGTCCTCGGGATTCTTGGTCATAACCCAGGCGTCGTCGAGCGGCTCGTTCCAGGGATCCTCCAGGTGGCCGCACTCAATGGCACGACCCCACAGGTTGTCGTCAATGGAATAGGGGTTATCGTTGGCACCCTCGGGAACCGGCACGTTGTGGGCGTGGGCATAGGCGACCTCGTCGGGACGGCACTTCAGATCCCACTCGCGAACCGGGGCGATGACCTTAAGCTCGGGATCGAGGGCCTTGACGGCAGCCTCAAAACGAACCTGGTCGTTACCCTTGCCGGTGCAGCCGTGGGCGACGTAGGTCGCGCCAAACTCGTGGGCGACCTCGACAAGCTTCTTGGCAAGCAGCGGGCGAGACAGGGCGGAGAGCAGCGGGTACTTGTTCTCGTACATGGAGTTTGCGGCGATGGCCTTAGTCAGGAACTCATCGGAGAACTCGTCGCGCAGGTCGAGCACCTGGCAATCGAGAACGCCCAGGTCAAGCGCCTTCTGCTTCTTGGCGTCCAGGCCGGTCTCCTCCTGGCCCACGTTGCCGCAGACGCAAACGACATCGAGATTCTTCTCGTCCTGGAGCCACTTGACACATACAGATGTATCAAGACCGCCGGAATATGCGAGAACGACTTTTTCCTTGCTCATGGCTGTTTCCTTTCGCCCTTGGTAGCTAGTTAGAACATCGGTCAGTTGCAAGTCATTTCAAGGTCATATACCGTGCAATATCAGGTTAAATAGCAAAAATCAGCACAAACATGCCCTAGAAACATGCAGCAATGTCGTGCTAAAACCCAACGACCTCAAAATGACTCTGTTGAGGCAATTCGCCCCATGCGGACAGAGACGATTGTTATCGTCGTCGGGAAATTGCGCGCTGGCGTCGGATGGCATTGTCTGCAGTAGTGATGATCTTAACGAATTGCATCTGCCTCTCCTTTCACCTATCGCCGGGCGCAATTCAAATATCGTAAACGGTACCTTTTCCTCGGTAAGCGGCTCTTTTGCCGTCTCCGTTTTCGATGGTCGCTATATTACGCTAAAGTGCCCGCAGCACAAGCGACAAATTCAAATTTCTGAAAAGTTTTTTCATTACTTTGTGAAGCGTGGTGCAAATACGCTCCGTTCCTGCGACAATACGCTCGGTTACTGGTTGATGGTTATAACGTCTGAAACAATTTCGAAACGAAAGGCGCGCTTTTATGCAAACTTACGAATCGGACACCAATATCGGCAGCATTAAGATTCTCGCCGTTGATATGGACAAGACGCTGCTCACCGACGAGCGCGTGTTGCCGCAGGGTCTTGATGAGCGCCTGGACAAGCTCGCCGACGCCGGCATCGTGTTCTGCCCCGCCAGCGGACGTCCAGCCCCCAAGCTCGAGGAGATGTTCGAGAGCATCAAGAACCGCCTCGCCTTTTGTCCCGACAACGGAGCGTGCGTCATCTATCGCGGCAGTTATATCTATAAGAGCAACATCGATGTGGCGCTGTATCAGCAGGTATTGAGCCGTGCCTCGGAGGATCCTCGCGCCGTTCCCGTCCTGTGCTGCTTCGACGAGTTCTACGTGCTTGCCCGCGACCATCAGTACCACGACGAGATCAGCGTCTACTACAACACAATCAACTACGTCGACAGCTTTGAGGGCATGGATTTCGAGTCCAACAAGATTTCGGTCTTCTTCCCCGGCTACGACGCCGAGCCCGCTTTCCGCGAGACCTATAGCCCCGAGTTCTCGGACAAGCTCTACGTCACCAACGCCGGGCGCGAGTGGATCGACTTTATGAACCTGGGTGTCGACAAGGGCGCCGGCGTCGCGCATCTGTGCGAGCAGCTCGGCATTGATATCGCCGATGCCGCCGCCGTGGGCGATACGTACAACGATATTCCCATGCTGGAGCGCGTCGGTCACAGCTTTATCGTGGACAATGCCGAGGAGCATATGAACGCGCATGCTAAGTGGCGCATTCCGAGCAACAACGACGGGGGCGTACTGACGCTCATCGACGCCATCTTGGCGGCTCGTTAACGTGGCTCGTCGGACCTGGCCGGGCGAGGCGGGTAAGTTTTTCGCTCGGTCAGGTCCTGGGCTCGCTCGGAAAGCACATTAAGTGCTTTCCGGCTCGTGCGGAATCTACGAAAAACTTACCCGCCTCGCCCGGCCAGGTCCTTGGGTGACTTGCTTGCCGCCTGGATGGCGTCTTGGCGCCTAAATACTTTGGCTGAATTTAATTGAATGAAGGGGGCTCCTTGTTGGCAAGGAGCCCCCTTCTGGTTTTGGTTACTTTGGAGTTGTGGGTGTACCTTTACTTGGCGTCGGCCCAGGTTATGCCGGTGCTGGCTTCGGCGATTAGGGGGACGCGGAGGTCTACTACGTGCTCCATAACGTCGCGGACCATGGCGGTGAGGCGCTCGACTTCGTCGACGGGGCACTCAAAGTCCAGTTCGTCGTGTACCTGCAGAATCATGTGGGCGGCAAAGCCCTCTTCTTCCAGGCGGCGGCTTACGCGGGCCATGGCGATCTTGATGATGTCGGCGGCGGTGCCCTGCATAGGGTGGTTCATGGCCGTGCGCTCGCCAAAGCCACGGAGTTGCGGGTTTTTGGCCTTGAGCTCGGGAATATGGCGTCTGCGGCCATACATGGTCTCGGCATAGCCCGTCTGCTTGGCGCGCGCCACCACATTGTCGAGGAACGTGCGCACGCCCGGGTAGGCCTCGTAGTAGCGATCGATCATATCGCGCGCCTCGGCCATCGAGATATGCAGCGACTGCGACAAACCGTAGGCCTGCTGGCCGTACACGATGCCAAAGTTCACGGCCTTGGCGCGGCTGCGTAGGTCGGGAGTCACCTCGGACACCGGCACGCCAAACACGCGCGCTGCCGTCTCGGCGTGGAAGTCCTCGCCCTCGTTAAAGGCGCGCACCAGGTGCTCGTCACCCGAGAGATGCGCCAGCAGACGCAGCTCGATCTGCGAGTAGTCCACCGCCAAAAAGACGCTGCCCTCGCCCGCCGAGAACGCCGTCTTGACGGTACGCCCCAGCTCCGAGCGCGTCGGAATGTTCTGCAGGTTCGGGTCGCTCGAGGACAGACGCCCCGTCGCGGTGATGGTCTGGTTGTACGTGGTGTGCACTCGACCGTCACCACGGCGCAACGGACCTAGCGTGTCCAGATAGGTCGACTTAATCTTGGACTTCTCACGCCAGTCCAAAATCAGGCGCACGATCTCGTGGTCGCGGGCAAGATCGCTCAACACCTTAGCATTGGTCGAATAGTAGCCGCGCTTAGTCTTCTTGAGGCCCTTGGTCGGAAGCCCCATCACATCAAAGAGTACGTGCGACAGCTGCATGGGGCTGCCAATATTAAAGGTCTCGTCACCGGCAAGGTCGCGAATGTTTCGCTCGACCTCGGTGATCTGGGTCGCCAGGCCCTCGGACAGGCTGTGCAGGCGATCGGGATCCACGAGCATGCCCGCGCGCTCCATCTTGGCAAGTACCGGCACGAGCGGCATCTCGATGCCATCGAACACGTTGGCGGCGTTCTCGCGGGCCATGCGGTCGCGCAGCGGTGCGACCAGCACCAGCGTCAAGGCCGCCGTGCGAGCGGCAGGCGCCGGAGCGTCCTCACCAGCACCCTCTGCGCCGCGCGCCGCAGGCAGCGCCATCTGCAGATAGGTATCGGCAAGATATGCCTCATCGAACTCGGAGCGATCGGAATCCAACAGGTAGGCGGCAACAACGGTATCGAAGATGCGCGTGGAATCGACTGCCAGCGGATCCATGAGCTCGGGCTCAGAGGAATCGATAGGCGAAAGCTCGTGCAGCAGCGCCTTCATATCCGGGCTCGCCACGCGGCCCTCCATAAACAGGCGCGCGAGCACGCCGGCAATCACGCCGTGGGCGAAGTTAAAGCCCTCAACCTCAACCGCCGCATCGCTGTCGCCCTCCTCGAGCGCGAACAGGCCCTTGGACGTCGCCAGCCACAGCGTGCGCGTCAGCCCAAAGAGCGCGCCCTCTTCCTTGTCGTCGTCCACCACGGCGGCGACCCACTCGCCGGCATCGATCGCGCGGGAGATCTCAGCCGCAACGGCAGCAAGTGCCTCCGCATCGCCTGCGGCGGCACGCAAAACGGAGGGAATCTCAAGCGTGCTGGCAGCGGGCACGACCCCGCCCTCGCCGCCAATCAGCGCCAGGAAGCGGTTCTGCATGGCGGTGATACCAAGCGTACCCAGCGCCGCGGAAACCTCATCGGCAGAAAACGCCGGGAAGGACGTTTCGTCAAAGTCGAGCTCGACAGGCGCATCGGTGCGAATGGTCGCAACCTTGCGGCTCAGCAGCGCGTCGTCGATGTGCGCACGCAGGTTCTCGCCCATCTTGCCCTTGACCTCGTCGGCATGCGCGATGACCTCGTCCAGGCTACCGTACTGCGCAATAAGCGCGCTCGCCTTTTTGGGGCCGATGCCCGGTACGCCGGGAATGTTGTCCGACGTATCGCCCTTCAGACCGTAAAAATCGGGCACGAGCGCCGGTGTAATGCCGTGATACAGGTCGTCCACGCTCTCGGGCGTCATGATCGCCACGTCGGACAGGCCCTTGCGAGTCGAGACCACGTTGACGTGCTCGGTCACAAGCTGATACATGTCGCGGTCGCCGGTCACCAGCAGCATGTCGCAGCCGGCCTCCTCGCCCAGGCGAGCCATGGTTCCCAGGATATCGTCGCCTTCCCAGCCCTCGGACTGCAGAATCGGCACGTTGAGCGCGGTGAGCAGCTCCTTGATCATAGGGAACTGCGTGTGCAGATCGGGGTCCATGGGCGGGCGCTGCGCCTTATACTGCGGCAGCATCTCCATGCGCACGCGCGGCTTGCCCTTATCAAACGCCACAACAACGCCGTCGGGGTTAAAGGCATCGATCATCTTAAGAAACATGTTCAGAAAGCCAAAGATCGCGTTGGTGGGGCGACCGTCCGGCGCGTTCATGGTGGGCGGCACGGCGTGGAAGGCGCGATGCATGAGCGAGTTGCCGTCGATAACGGCAAAGGTGCGGCGCTTGTCAGACATATTGAATACCTCGCTTTAGGCTGGGCACGGTTTGCTCACTCCAGTTTACACGCTCCCCGCCCCGCGGCCACCTCACATCAAGCTCCCCCGCCACCGTGAGCCCGCGCGTGATACGATGGCTCACGGTACATCAACCAGCACGATCGATCCGAAAGGAGCCTGCGTCATGGAGCGTCCCTGCGCATGGAAAAAGTACACGCCACAGCAAATCGAGGAGCTCGAGGAGCTTTGCCGCGGCTATAAGCATTTTTTGAGTGAGAACAAGACCGAGCGCCTGTGCGTCAAGGCCGGCATCAAGATGGCCGAGGAGGCGGGATACGTCGACCTGGAGACCGTAATCGCCGAAGGCCGCGAGCTCAAGGCAGGCGACAAGGTGTATGCCGCTAACCACGGCAAGGACCTTATGCTCGTCAACCTGGGCACCGCCCCGCTCGAGCAGGGCTTTAACATCCTGGGCGCGCACGTGGACTCGCCGCGCCTGGACCTTAAGCAGAACCCCGCCTTCGAGGCCGGCGACATGGCTTATCTCGACACGCACTACTACGGCGGCGTCAAGAGCTACCACTGGGTGGCCTCCCCGCTCGCACTCGTAGGCGTCATCTGCAAAAAGGACGGCACCACCGTCGACATTAACATCGGCGACAAGGCCGACGACCCGGTCTTTACCATCTCCGACCTGCTGATCCATCTCTCGAGCGAGCAGATGTCCAAGCCTGCCAAGGACGCCGTCGACGCCGAGATCCTCGACGTGATCGTGGGCGGCCGCCCCGTCAAGTTCGATGAGGACGACAAGGACGCTCCCAAGGAGCCCGTCAAGCAGATGTTCTTGGACATCCTCAAAGAGCAGTACGGCGTCGAGGAGGAGGACTTCCTCTCCGCCGAGATCGAGGTCGTGCCCGCCGGCCCCGCCCGCGACATGGGCCTCGACCGCTCCATGATCTTGGGCTATGGCCACGACGACCGCGTCTGCGCCTACCCCTCTATGCTCGCCCAGATCAACGTCACCAACGTGGAGCGCACGAGCATCACGCTCATCGTCGACAAAGAGGAGATCGGTTCCGTGGGTGCCACCGGCATGACGAGCCGCTTCTTCGAGAACACCGTCGCCGAGATCATGACGCTCGCCGGCGAGGGTAGCCCGCTGGCCCTGCGCCGCGCGCTCGCCCGCAGCCGCATGCTCTCCTCTGACGTGTCCGCCGGCTTCGACCCGGGCTATGCCGCCAAGTTCGAGACCAAGAACGCCGCCTTTATGGGTCGCGGCCTGTGCTTTAACAAGTACACGGGCAGCCGCGGCAAGGGTGGCTCCAACGACGCCGATGCCGAGTATGTGGCCCTCGTCCGCGACATCATGGACAAGGCAGGCGTGGATTTCCAGACCTGTGAGCTCGGCCGCGTCAACGCAGGTGGCGGCGGCACCATCGCCTACATCATGGCCAAGTACGGCATGAATGTCATCGACTCCGGCGTTGCCGTCCTGTCCATGCACGCCCTGTGGGAGGTCGCCAACAAGGCCGACATCTACGAGGCCTATCGCGGCTACAAGGCCTTCATCGAGCGCGCCTAACCAACCCTCGTATAACGAGTCCAACCAGCCCTTTATAACTTGCGGTGAAATAGTTCCCAGACATGCCCTTTAACAGGCAAAACAGGAATTATTCCACCGCAACTTCTTTTTTGGCAGAGGAGAGTCCATGCTGCAGGTCATCATTTCGCCCGCCAAGCAGATGCGCGCGGCCCAAGATGCTTTTGAAGTCCTGGGCATCCCACCCTTTGTGCGCGAGACGGCTCGCCTCCACCGCGCGCTGCTAGATATCGAGCGGAATGAAGGCAGCGGCGGCCTGCAGGCGCTGTGGAACGTGAGTGACAAACTGCTGGGGCCTTGCCTCAACACCCTGCATGAGTTCGGGCCCATCCTGAAAAACGGCGATCTCGACAATCCCGCACTCGCCCGTCACCTCTCCCCTGCCGTCATGTCCTATCACGGCATTCAATACCAGAGCATGGCACCCGAGGTGATGGATTCCGCGCAGCTCGCATGGCTGCAAGGCCATCTGTGGATCCTCTCCGGCCTCTACGGGTGCGTTCGTCCCTTTCATGCCGTCGAACCGTATCGGCTGGAGATGGGCGCGAAGCTCGCCGTTGACGATGCCTGAGACCTCTACACGTTTTGGGGCGACAAGCTCGCACGGACCATCGCTCCGGCGAGCTCCAACGCTACGATCGTCAATCTCGCCAGCGCGGAGTACGCCAAAGCCGTTCTGCCCCACCTCGCGGGCGACGCCACAGTCGTCACGTGCCTCTTTGGTGAAGGCATCCGCAACGGCAAGCCCATCCAGCGCTCGACCGCCAGCAAAAAGGCGCGCGGCTCCATGGTGCGCTGGATGGCGGAAAACAAGGTCGAGGATGTAAGCGGGCTCACCGCGTTCGACGTTGGCTATCGTCACCTTCCCGAGCTTTCAAATAAAAACACTTTGGTCTTCCTGAACGAACGGGCCTTGTAGGACCACCGCTACTCTTGAATGTACTGCCTAGGCACGACGTCTATTCCGCCAAGCCGTCGGCTTTGGCAATTTCATTTGTCGTGCCGTCCTGATAGGTAATCTTGACATGCTCAACCTCGGACACCTTGACGCCCGACGGAGGCTCCAGACGCCATTCCGTCAGGGCGATATCCATGGTCGTGGGCACATCCCCTTGATCTTTGAGCTTCACCGTCAACGTTTTGAACGTCGCATCATACGTCACGCGTTCGATTTCCTCACCAGGAATAGACCCACCACTCAGCTGCAACTGCACAAACTCATCGCACGGGTACCAATAATCGCCCGGAACGGCGAGCGTATTGGCATTACCGCCAGTACTCCTCACCGTCATAATCGGCAGGCCCTCGTCGGCCTCAAACTCCCAGGCGGCGCCGCCGCGACCGCCAAACGTCCAAATCCAAAAGGCAATCACCAGCACGGCAAGCACCGCAAAGCCAATCGCGACCAACCCATGGTGTGCACGGCCCTCCTCGGCCGATACGTCCCATTGTGTCTCTCGATATAGATGCTTGTCTTCCATGTACGCCTCCCCACGGGCACGCTTGTTAGGCCAATCGTACCCATTCAGGCTATACTTGAGCCCATGACATAACGGGGAGCTTGCAGGACAAGACGGCAGGCTGAGACTGGGCGCGCCCGCCCTGACCCGCAAACCTGATATGGGTAATGCCAACGAAGGGAGCCGTGCCAATGAGCACACAGACCGAGCCCAAGCTCGTCACGCAAATCGACTTCGCCCGCGCCGGGCAGATCACACCGCAGATGAAGGAAGTCGCCGAGCGCGAGCATCGCGACCCCGAGTACATTCGCGAACGCGTGGCCGACGGCCGCATCGCCATCCCCGCCAACATCGTGCATATCAAAAAGGGCATGCGTGCCTTTGGCGTCGGCGAGGGCCTGTCCACCAAGGTCAACGTGAACTTGGGCATCTCGGGCGACAAGGCCGACGCCGCTGAGGAATGGAAGAAGGTCAAGATCGCCGAGGACTTTGGCGCCGACGCCATCATGGACCTCTCCAACTCGGGCAAGACGCGCCAGTTCCGCCAGCAGCTCATCGACGAGACGCCGCTCATGGTAGGCACCGTCCCCATGTACGATGCCATCGGCTACATGGAAAAGCCGCTGGTCAAGCTGACCAAGGACGATCTGCTCGAGGTCGTGCGTGCACACGCCGAAGACGGCGTGGACTTTATGACCATCCACTGCGGCATCAATAAATCGGTCATCAAGACCTTCAAGGAGACCGGCCGCCTCATGAACATCGTCAGCCGCGGCGGCTCGCTGCTGTTTGGCTGGATGGAAGTCACCGGTAACGAGAACCCCTTCTACGAGTTCTACGACGAGGTGCTCGAAATCTGCCACGAGTACGACGTAACGATCTCGCTCGGCGACTCCTGCCGCCCGGGCTGTCTCTACGACTCCAACGACGCCACCGAGACTGCCGAGATGATCGAACTGGGCAAGCTGTGCAAGCGTGCTTGGGCCGCCGGCGTCCAGGTCATGGTCGAGGGCCCGGGTCACATGGCGCTCGACGAGATCGCCGCCAATATGAAGCTGCAGAAGCGTCTGTGCCACAACGCCCCGTTCTATGTGCTGGGGCCGCTGGTGACCGATATCGGCGTGGGCTACGACCACATCACCGCAGCCATCGGCGGCGCCATCTCCGCGAGCTCCGGCGCCGACTTCCTGTGCTACGTGACGCCGGCCGAGCACCTATGCCTGCCTAACGCCCAGGACGTGCTCGACGGCCTCATGGCCACTAAGATTGCCGCGCACGCCGCCGATATCGCCAAGAAGGTGCCGCACGCCCGCGACATGGACGACAAGATGGGCCAGGCACGCCGCAAGCTCGATTGGGACGCCATGTGGAAGTGCGCACTCGACCCGGTTACGGGCAAGAAGCGCTACGAGGAGTCCCCCGCCGCCACCGAAGGCACTTGCACCATGTGTGGCAAGATGTGTGCCGTCCGCACCGTCAACAAGATTTTCGAGGGCACCACGATCGACCTCGGCATGGAGGACTAGCCCTGTCGCCGCGGCCGCTTCTGGCAGCGAGCTGGTGCCTGTCAATTGTTGACGTGTGAACATTTGCTTGCATTTGCGTAAAGATTGCATCGCCCGCCCGGGTTCGACATAGAGTCGGCCCGGGCATCATTATAATGCTGGCTTATAGACCCATTTGATTCCGACCGAACAAGGGAGCGAACATGGATCGCAGTAAGGTACCTGCCGTTCTATCCATCGCAGGATCCGATTCCAGCGGTGGCGCCGGCATTCAGGCCGACATCAAGACCATCACGGCGCACCGCCTGTATGCCGAGACGGCCATCACCGCCATCACCGCACAGAACACCTTGGGCGTCACCGCCGTACAGGATATCTCGCCAGATATCGTAGCCGCGCAAATTGACGCCGTTTTTGACGATATCCGCCCGAACGCCGTCAAGATCGGCATGGTTTCTTCTGTCGAGATTATCGAAGTCATCGCCGACCGCTTGAGCGCCTGGAACGCAACAAACGTGGTCGTCGACCCCGTCATGGTAGCCACCTCGGGCGCACGGCTGATTGCCGAAGATGCCGCCGAGGCGCTCACCCGCCGCCTGTTCCCGCTAGCGACGGTTATCACGCCCAATATTCCCGAGGCCATGGCCCTGCTCGACTACGAGGTCGACTCCGAGCGCACGCAGCAAAATGCTGCCATGCTCCTCACCCGCCGCTTTGGTTGCGCGTCTCTCGTTAAGGGCGGGCATTTTGTCAACGAGGCCAACGATGTGCTAGCAGAGCCCGCGCCGCTCGATGACGAGGGCAACCACCTGGGCGATCCGCTCACCACGTGGTTCCGCCACAAGCGCATCGAGACCGGCAACACGCATGGCACCGGTTGCACGCTCTCGTCCGCCATCGCCTGCGCGCTGGCCCAGGGCATGGATCTTGCCGACGCCGTCAACGCCGGCAAGGCCTACCTAACCGGCGCTCTCGCCGCCGGCTTTGACATGGGCAAAGGCTCCGGCCCCGTTAACCATATGTGGCAGCTGAGACAGTTTGCCGCAGCTCGCTATTGATGCTGACCATCAGGCAAAACTCGCTGACAGTACCGCAATAAGCTGACCGTACTTAGGGTTTTACGCCCACTTGGGATATTCGAGGGATACGAGAAAGGGGCCGTGGCGACGAACCGCCACGGCCCCTTTTGCTGTTATCGCCCGCGGTCGCTCCCGCCCCAGATCAGGGCGAGCGCGACAACCGTGACGAAGCTGCCCAGAATCGCGCCGAGCGCCGCGCCCATGACGAAAGCCATTACCACGGCACCCCGTCGGTGACGCAGACCTGCAGACGGTCGAGCGGCTCGCCGTAGATACCGGCGTAGTCGTCGCCGCTATAGGTAGAGCCGTCGTCGCACACGGTGTTCAGCCATCCGGCGCGCGCAGTGGTCTGGGAGCGGTACCACGCCTGCTTGTACTCCTCGCCGCTCGGCGTCACGTAGTACATGCGCACGCCGTCGATGGTATGACCGGCGATACCGGCGCAGCCGTTTACGGTGTCGTTGCGGTCGCCCTTGGCAACCCAGTCGAGCCAGCCGTCCTCGACGGTGTGGACCTGATACTTGAGCGTACCGCGATCAACTCGGGCGCAAAGGAGGTCATGCTGTCGGCACGGGTAGCCCGCGAAGCCGTCGTCACCGGCACCGAAGTCAGTCACCTCGTCCAGCCAGCCGCCACCCTTAAGGTGCAGCGAGTAGTGTACGGGAACACGGGCGCCAGTGGAGCGAGGGAAACCGCCCGGCGCGCCCTGCGACGCCGAAGGCGCAGCGGGGGTCGCCGCGGGCTGCACAGTCGGCGCGGACGGCTGCGCGCCGCCGACCATCGCGTCGTACCACTCGACGGCGCGCTGCATGTAGTGGTCGCGCTGCGAGCCAGCCAGCTCGCCGGGGCAGGCCGTGGACGACCAGTGCTTGTGCGGGAACACGTTCACCATCCATGCCGGGCGGCCCAGCCCGTAGTACAGGCACAGCGCCGCCACGAGGTGCGCACCGCTCTCGATAGCGGCCTCGTGAACCGTCCACGGGCCGCGCGCGCTGTTGGCGTGTTCGATGCTGATGGTCGTGTCGTTGCCGCCGCCCGTGCCGATGCCGTCGCCGCAAGCGTAGGCGCGGTCGGTGTCGTTGACGTGCTGCACGATGTAGCCGTTGCGGTCGACCGAGTAGTGGGCAGAGCAGCCGTTGGCGGCCCAGATGCTGTTGCACTGGGCCGCATTGAGGTCACCCGCCATATGGTGGATCGTGACGCCCTTGATGCCGAAGGGTCGTCCCGCCGAGAAGTTGCAGCCGAGGAGCTTGTACTCGTCCGGTTGGACGTTCGCGAAATCTGCCATGTTAGTCCTCCTTAATGTCGCCGAGCGCGAGCAGCGCATCGAGCCACTTGTCCGTGATTCCCACGCTCTTGAAGGCGGCGTAGGCCACCTGCACGCCTCCGACCGCGGCGAAGATGGATGTCACCCACGCCGAGGGTTCGGTCGGGACGCCTCCCGCCATGGCCGTGAGAGCACCGCACCCCGCCGAGACGGCGATGGCCGTCCAGCGGGCGACGTTGCCCGTCATGGCCTTGGTCTTGATGGCCTGCACGATGTAGGGCACCACGAGCACCGTGGCGACCGTGAGGCCGGCCTGGATCATAGTCATTCGATTGCTCCTATCTTCCCGTTTCCTTGTCGTAGAGCAGGTCCACCCTGTCGCGGATGTGGCTCACCTGCTCCGACATGCTCTGGCTTCGTGCCTGACTGTGCACGAGGTCGTTGTGGAGCACGTCGTTGGAGGCCACCACGGACTCCATCAACGTCTTCATGGCCTCCATCAGTGAGTTCGAGCGTTCCATCTGTGCGGCGATTCGCCCTTCCATCTGCGAGCGCTCCCGATCTCGCTGCGCCCGCTCGTCCACTTCGGCCTGCTTTCGCTCCTCGCGCTTGAGGTCGATGTTCGCCTTGCGCTCGTTCTGGACCTTGTATTCGTCCAGAAATTGCCGCCCAAAATAGAAGGCGATCAGCACCAGCGCCGCGCCGCCAAGCCAGCCGGGTCCGTACGGCGCGAAGAGCTTGAGCACCTCCATCCGGCCTCCCTTCCGTTCTGCAGTGTGGTGGGGCCCATTCCCCGCCACACTGCAGGTTCGGGCCCCCGTAACGCCGGCCTACACCGCCGCCATCGTGCCGACGCACACGGCCAGCGGGCCCTGCGACAGGATCACGGCGCGGTCGGTGATGATGCACCCCGTGCAGGAGCGCACCATCGGGACCGTCACCACCGCGCCGTGCAGCATCACGTCGAGCGCCGTGTCGTGGACGCCCACGACCGTGCCGAACTCCATCGTCAGATGCTTGCCGCCCGACGGCATCGCCGCCGCCAGCCGCGCCGCCGCGCCCTTGATCTCGGCTGCCGAATCACTCATCGCTCGTACCTCCTCGCCGTGTGCTTTATGACGCAGCCGGCGTCGAGCGTCAGCGTCTGCTTCTGGATTGCCAGCTTGCCGACAACCCCGCCGGTCCTGTAGTTCATCGTCACCGCCATGCACGGCTCGACGGGCTTGTAGACGCTCCTGAACTCGTCTGTGCGCGTCACGGCGCGCTCGGTGGCGAGCAGCTCCGCCGCCTTGCGGTCCGCCGCCGCCTGCATGGCGTCCTGGGGCCAAGGCGTGGCTGTGGAGCCCTCCTCGACCTTGTCGGCGACGAAGATGGCCTCGCCGCCGTCGATGTAGCAGTAGCCCCAGCTGACCTTGCTGTGGTTCTCCGTGGCGTGATAGGTGTAGCTGACCTTCTGCCACTCGCCAGTCAGAGTGAAGCCCTCGGTCACCGGGCCAAGCGCCCTCTCCTGGTCCCAGAAGGACTGTATGATGCCCGTCGCGCCCTCGGTGCCCTTGACCCACACGCTCTGCGTGTAGTCCGTGTCCTTCTTGACGCTCGGCCCCTCGTCCTGGCAGAAGCCGACACGCCCGCCAGTCGAGACGACCTTGATGCCGAAGAGCACGCCCGTCTGCGGCGAGTCGGAGACGTAGACGGTCTGGACGCTGCCGTGCGAATCGCTCTGCCTGAAGCTCTTATCCGACTTCTTGCCGGTGCCGATGAGGGCGTTGGCGGCGCCCTCGATAAGGTTGGTATCCTCGGTGTCCACACCTGGCAGGCTGTCGTAGCTGTAGCTCTTGACGATGCGGCGCCCGACCGAGACGGTCGACAGGCCGGAGTCGGGCGAGTCGTCCACCGCCGTGCCGCGCACCGATGCGTCCTGCGTGCTGAAGTCCACGTGCACGACGTTGCAGACCTCGGCGCGGTTGGTCGATTCGGTCATGTCCGACATGAAGCGCGCGTCCCTGCCCTCGGTGAACTCCGCCGAGATGGGCATGTCGGCAGGCTCGACGTAGCGCCTGTAGATCACGTTGCCCATTCGGTCGGTCGCTGGCGAGCGGAACCCGGCCGCCTTGAGGAGCAGGCCCACCGCGTCCAGCTTGTTCTTAGCGTCGTTGTCCCTGCCCACGCCGAAAACCAAGGTGCTGCCCAGAAGGAGGCTGCTGGGGTCGGCGTAGACGGTAAGGCCGACCGATTCGGCTATCTTGACGGCCTCATCAACCAGATTGCTGCCCGCAACGATCACGTACGGCCCGTCGAAGTCGTCGTCTTTGAGCCGCTTCAGGAGGCCGTAGGCGTTGATCTGGCCCTCGCGGTAGGCGCCATCGATGTCCACCGAGTCTACCTGCGGCATGAATGTTCCGAGGCACTCGCGCCTCTTACTGCCGTCCGTGAAGGTGGCGTTGAGGTACACACGCAGAAAGTCGTTGCCAACGTCGAACTTGTCAGCGAAGTCCAGGGATGCGGTCTCGTAGAGCGCCGTGTTCGCGTTGCGCTCGATGGAGCCGCCGTTCTCGATGTCGCGAACGAAGTCGAGCTCGAGCCCCGTCTCGCGCGAGACGCGCACGAAGTCGTAGGAGGCGTCGAACGGCCTCGTCCAGTTATCAGCCATTGGCGGGCTCCTCCCACGTCTCCCACGTCGGGTCGCACGAAGCCACCCACGCGCCATCAGAACGCTTCACGCCGCAGCTCAGGCGGGCGCGGAACCGCTCGCCGTGGAGGTCGCGCACCCAGAAACGCCCCGCGGTGTTCATGATCTCGAGGAATGACTTGTAGTCCTCCTCGTCGAGCAGCAGGAAGTCCATGCTGTCCTTGACGTCCCTCTCGTTGATGCCGTACGAGACGGGCAGCCCCTCCCCGCCGTCGGCGAAGTGCAGCATCTTGTACCCGTGCGTCACCTTGCGGCTCGAGCCCTTCTTGAGATAGCGCCCGAGCCACGACCTCTCAGCGCCGGCTCCCCAGTTGAGAGCCACCGCGCGGCTCGCCACGGTCGTCTTGACCCTCGTCGCCGTGCTCACGCCCGTCGCGGCGTAGGCGACCGCGACGTACTCGAACTCGCTGTTGAGCGGAGGCAGCGGGTCGCTCGCGCCCTCGCCCGCCGCAAGGTGAGAGCCGAGCTGCAGGGTCGAGCCGTCGGGCAGGACGCGCGACACGGTGAAGTGGGACGTCTCGGGCGTGTCGTCGCTGTCGGCCTTGCCTGGGAATGCCGACAGCTGGCATCCCAGCCTCTCGTCGACGAAGATGTTTAGCGACGGTTTGGCTGGCGGTGCCCAGTCGGTCCGGAAAGATCTCGAGACGGTGACCGATAGCGACGATCCGGCCGTGACCGTGAGCATGACCCTGTACGGCGTGAAGTTGACGAAGGCGTGTTGCGCGTAGCCCAGGCGGAAGGAACGCGCGTCCTTGTCCACAGCCCCGCTCCACAGAAGGTTGCCCCTGATGTCGCATAAAGACAGGTACTGTCGGCTGACGCCCGTCTCGTCGGCCACCTTCCACGTGAAGGTATGCGGCACCGCGCGCAAGGTTGCCCCGTCCGCAGCCGGGTCGGTGAAGAATGCCTGGGGCGCGTCCGCCACGGTATATGCCGCCGCGCTCGACCATGCGCCCCAGTCTTCGTCGAGGCCCTTGGTGCGCACGCGCACGGTGTACATGCCCTTGACATCCGTCGGCAACTTCAGGCTCGTAGCCGAGCCCTCGACCGTCGTGGCAGTGGTGCCCGCAGGTGTCGTGATCTGCACCTCAGCGGAGGCCTGCGCCGAGCCGTCCGGATGGTTGGGCACCCATTCGAGCGTCGCGGTCGAACCTGTGGCATAAGCCGCCCTGACGCCCCTGATGGACGGTGCGAGCGGCGGGCATATAGTCGTGACCTCGTTTGACTCGGTCCACGGTCCCTTGAGGCCGCTCTTGACCGCGCGGGCGCGGTAGCGCACCGTACCCGCCGGTGCCTCCTCGTCCTCCCAAGAGGCGCTTACATCCGCATCGACCCACGTCTTGCCCCCGTCGGTCGTGAGCTGGAATTCCCAGCTGTCGACGAAGGCCGGCGCGTCGTGCCCCCTGAGCACGACCTTCGCCGCCTCCGCCTTGACTGCCTCGAGCATGCCGAGCGCCGTCGGCGTGGTGTAGATCGCCGGCGCGCTCACGCCGTAGTCCGATGTGCCGCCGGGGCCCGTCGCCTTGGCCGAGAAGATGTACATGCAGCCCGGCTCGAGGCCGTTGTAGGTGTGGCTCGTGGTATCCCAACTAACGGTGCCGACGTCGGTGAACTTCCCCGGGCCGTTCTTCACCACGCCGACGGTCACGGTCGACCAGGGGTAGTCGCCGTTCAATCCCGTATAGTCGGTGTCCCAGCTGACCTTCGCGCTGGTGTCGCTCAGGCGCTCCGCCCTGATGTTCTTCGGCGGGTGAGGCGTGCTGTAGGCGCGGCACGGCACCGTGACGGTGTTGGAGGCGTTCGACGTTCCGTTGCCGAAGCCGCCCGTGACGTTGATCTGGCCCGTGAAGGTGTGGTTGTAGGCGTCGCCGTTGCCGCGCGCGAGTACGACGTCGCGCGACGTGCACTGGACCCACACCCAGCCGGAGTTGTTCGTCGAGTAGACCGAGCCGTTCCACGAGCCGCCCGCCGACGAGCTGCCGTTTGCGTAGCAGTCGATGGCGTAGCGCGTGCCGTAGCCGTGCGTGACGCGGTAGGTCACGGTGGTGTCCGTGCGCCCGACCTCAGCAACGTCCACGTACGCGCACCAGCAGTACTTGCGATAGCCGCTTCCGCCTTGAACCCAGTTTCCCTGCGCCATCCTACGCGACCCCCATCGCCATGCTCTGCTCCACCGCCGCGACGAAGGCCCTGAACGCGGACGCCACGCGCCCGTCGACGCCCAGCAGGTCGCTGTCGAGGTAGAGGTTGTAAACGTTGCCGCCGCCCGCGATGCCTGCGGCTCCGCTGGCGGTCGCCCCGTATGCTCCGCCGCCGGTAACGCTCACACCGAACACGGCGGCCTTCTCGACGTTGCGCACCGCCGACCTCATGGACTTAACCGGCTCGTCCGCCGTGTCGTCGATGCCGAGGGCCGCGCCCTGCATCACGTAGCCGAATATCTTGCGGAAAACGCGCGAGGGCGAGTGGATGCCGAGCAGGTTCTTGGCCGCGTCGATGGCGCCGCCGACCACGCCGGTGATCTTGCTCACCACCACGCCTGCCGCGCCGCTGATTCCGTTTGCGATGCCCTGCACAATGTTGCGGCCGATGGATACGACCTTGCTCGGTAGGTTCAAGAAGGCCGACTCGATGCCGGATGCGATGCGCAGCGCCGCACCCTTCACCGCACCGATCCCGCTTGAGATCGCGCCCTGCAGGTTGTACATGGCGACCTTGCCGAGGTTCGACAGCGTCGACGGCAAATTCTGGATGGCGCCGCGGATGGCGCTCACGATGCTGGTGCCGCACGAGCTGATGAAGCCGACCATGCCGGTGATGCCGCTGCCCAGCAGTTCGATGGCGCTGCGGCCGAGGCTCAGCCAGTCGAGCGCCGACCAAGCCGAGACGAAAGCCGAGAAGATGGCCGGGATGTTGGCGATGAGCGTCGGTATCGCCTGCACGATGCCAAGTGCCAGCGTCACAATTGCCTGGATGCCGGCACCGAGCAGTATCGGCGCGTTGTCGTTGATCGCGTTGGCGAGGTTCTGCACGATGACCGGGGCCTGCTCGATGATCGTCGGCAGGCTGTCCGCTATGCCCTGCGCCAAGCCGACGATGAGGTTCGCCGCGCCCTCTGCCAGAACGCCCGCGTTCTCGGCTATGGACTCGGAGAGGCCGGTGAGGATCTGCAGGCCGCTCTCCGTGATGGAGGGCAGGTTCTCGGACAGGTAGCCGCCGAGCGACGTCATGAGCGACGCCGCCGTCTCGGAGAGGAACGACAGCCCCATCTCGATTCCCTCGGCGAGCCTGGGAACGACCTCGCCGCCCACCTCGGCGAAGCCCTCGGCGATGCCGGGCAGCGATGAGGTGATGTTCTCCTGCAGCGTGGAAAGGTCGCCCTCGAGTAGCGTCAGGCCGTAGACCATGGCGAGGTGCAGAGACTCGAGCGGGTTGTCACCAGCCGACCAGATCTCGCCAAGGCCCTTGAAGCGCTCGCCGATCTCGTCCACGCCGTCCGACACGGCGGAGAGGATGTCGCCCATGGGTCCGGGCACGGCTGCCGCCGCGCTGTCGAGTGCCTGCGTGAAGATGCTGACGAACGCCTGACCGAGCACGGGCCCGACCGACGTGACAAGGCTCGGCAGCTGCGACAGCGCCGTGCCGACGATGGTCGCAACACGCGGGACGACGTTCGAGGCCGCCGTCTCGACCGACTGCAACAGCTCCTCGGTGAGCTTGCCCATGTCGGCGTCGTCCTTGCCCAGCTCCGTCACCCAGTTCTCCCAGGCGGCCTTGGCCATGTTGCAGGAGCCCTCGATGGTCGTCGCGGCCTCGCGCGAGGTCGTGCCGGCGATCTGCATCTGCTCCTGCATCGTGTGGATGGCGAGCACGATGTTGTCGAATGAGAGGCTCGACTCGTCCACGGCGGAGTTGACGGCGTGCGCGTCCTTGACGAGGCGCTGCATCTCCTCCTTGGTGCCGCCGTAGCCGAGCTTCAAGTTGTCGAGCATGGTGTAGTTCTGCTTGGCGAATCCTTGGTACGCGTTCTGGAGGTCCTCCATCGCCGTGCCGAAGGTGTTCGCGTTGTCGCTCATGTCGACCATTGCCGTGTTGGCGTACTCGGCGGCCTTGACCGTGTCGCCGCCGAGCGATTTGACGAGCGAGGCCGAGAAGCCCGTCACCTGCTCCATGTACCGGTTGGCGCTCAGGCCGGCCGTTATGTAGGCGCGGTCGGCGTTGGCCAGCACCGTCGTCTGGGCCTGCTCGAGCTGTTCCCACTTACCGGAGCACTGCTCGACGGTCTGGCCGGTCATGGCGGCGTAGTCCTCGAGGGACTTGCCCATGTTGCCGAATATCTTCTGGATGCCGCCGACGTTCTGCTCGTATGCGGCGTATGCGTTCATGCTCATGCCCGTGACGGCAGCGACGCCCGCCCCCACGGCGGCGACGCCCAAGCCTACCGCCTTGGCAACGGTCGCTCCGGCCTTGCCGAGCGTGCCCACGACCTTCGAGGCCACGCCCTCGGCCTTGCCGCTGGCCTCGTCCTTGAGGCCGACCTTAATCATCAGGTCGAGAAGGTTCACCTAGACCACCTTCAATCCCATCCGCTCGATGATGTCTGCGGCGATCTCGTCGCCGCTGCGCGTGTCCTCCGCCTCGGACCCATCGCCCGCACCGCCGTTGACGATGCTCAAGAAGGGTTCCTTGAGCCACTTCCCCTGCGCCATGAGGCGCACTGACTCGCTCAGGTACACGCGGAACGCCTCCCGCTCGTCCCGCTCGCGCCACCGCGCGACCATGTACCTACAGAAAGGGCGAGCACGCCGTGGCCCGACGTACTCGCCCAGACAGAGCCATATGTGAGATGGGTCCTCGGCGGCTATCCAAAAAAAGGAGCCAAAATGTCCTTGATGCCGTCGATGCCGTCGATGGCATCCTTGATGTCGTTCACCCACTTCTTGACGGTGAAGTCGGCCTTGTACTCCTCGAGCGTCTGGCCGTCGAGCGCGGCGAGCAGCTTGTAGCTGATCTCGCCGCCCTGGCGCAGCACGTCGGGCAGCAGACCGGCCACCATGTCCACGGCGAGGCCGTTGACCTCGGCGGTGGCGGCTGCTTTCGCGGCCTCGGGGTCGCCCTTCGCCTTGGCGGTCGCCTTGGCCTTGGCCTTGGCGGAGTCGGAGCGGAACTTGGCGTAGGCGGCCTTGGCCTTCGCGCCGAGTTCGCCGTTCATGACGTCCTCGGCAACGTCCGCCAGCAGGCACATGGCGTTCTGGAACTCGTCGGCGTTAAGGTTCTCCAGCTTCATGGTTAGGCTCCAATCTCCTGTTTGATATACAGCTCGTAGGGCACGATCTCGGGGTTCTTGATTGAGTAGTGGCCCGTGAACTCGAACGCGAACTGGCCCTTGGCCTTGTTCTGCGTCGTGATTTGCAGACCGCCCGTGTTGAGCGCGTTGATGAGGCGGATGGCGATATAGCCGTTGCCGTTCTCGCCCGAGTAATCGCCGATGAGCCAGATGTCGGCGAAGTCGGCCTCCGAGAGCGCGGAGCGCGGGACGATCTTGCCCTCGGTCTCGTCGGCTGCGGCCGCGAGCTTCTTGCCGAGCGCGGTGTTCAGCGTCACGAACGTGCCGCTCAGCTTGGCCTCGATGCTGTCGATGCGCTTCAGCTCCATCGTGTTGGCGGGGCAGTTGTCGATGTCCTCGCCGTAGTCGATGAAGCTGGGCGTGGCGGCGAAGCTGGTTCCGCCGCTCGTCGCGCCCATCAGCTCGGACTCCGCGACCTCGGCGGTCTTGGGGTTGAAATTCGTGGCGAGCAGGCCCGCGTTGATGACGATCTCCTTGAACGTGTTCTCGGGGATGCGCGTGAACTTAGACATATGACCTCCTAGTAGCTGGTCATGTACTCAATGGTCAGGTTGATGATTCGGCGCTTCACGGCGTTGTCCTCGTCGGCCATGGCGTTGCAGAACGGCTCGCCCTGCATCACCCACATGCCGCCGCCGTCGCACGGCAGCAACACGCCCGACAGCCCCAGCGCCCGGGCGACCTCCTCGGCCTTGGAGTTGGGCGCGGCCTCGGACGATGTACGGAACCAGAGGTTCACCTCGGAGTTGCACTGCGTGCCGAATGCCGCGGTCGGCAGGTCGTAGGTGATGTAGGGCATCTTCGCCTCGCCCGGCACCGCCGAGTCGCGGTACACGGGCAGCCCGAAGCCCTCGAGCCACGCCTGCAGCGCCGCCGCCTTAGTCGCCATCCGGCACCTCCCACTCCTCCGCGCTGCACTGGCCGAAGCCGAACGACGCGCAGCACGGCGCGGCGCCGTCGTCCGCGTTCGACGTGCAGCGGAATACCTGCCCGTCGAACGCACGCTGGAAGAGGTCGCCGTAGCGCAGCGGCTCGGCGGTCGTCACGGTGTAGACGTTCCTCACGCCGTCGTGCTCCGCGATACGCGAGGCCGTGGAGCTGTCGCGCACGATCGCCGCCGTGAAGCCGTCGCCGACGGCGAGGACGGTCTTGAAGCCGCCCTCGCCGTCAGGCTCGGTCTTTGCGACGAGCCTCGCGCACGCCACCGCCATGCGCTCGTACAGGCGGCTCACAGCTTTCTCCAAGGGTCGAGACGCGCCTTGAACTGCTGCCGCCACGTGATGGGCGAGCCGTCGCCGCCGACGCGGGTGTAGCTGTAGCCGCCGAAGCTCTCGGATGCGTACGGGCTGTCCAGCTCCTTGGCGTGCTCTGTCTGCCACGCCGCGATCTCGTCGGCGAGGTCGACCACGGCCTGCGGGATGGCGAGCGCCCAGACGGTGCCGACGAACTCCTCGTCCGTGAGTCCGTTGTAGGGCCACGCGTGCAGCCCGTCGTTGAACGTCGAGCCCGTGATGCGGACGTACTGGCCCTCCTTGAGGCCGAGGGCCGCGGGCGGCACGAGGCGGCCGTCCTCGATACGGACGCGCCCCGTGCGCTTGTCGGCGACGAACCAGTTGCGCAACGACAGAAGCACCTGCTCGAGCATCTCTGCGCCTATCGCTTATCGGTGATGACGGCGGCGAGCTCGGGGCTGAGGGTCTTGACGCCGCAGAGCATGTCGATGGAGACGGTGTCGGTCTTGGTCTTCTGGTCGTAGCCCTGCACGACGCGCAGGCCGAAGCCGTCGTAGGAGGTGGAGTACGCCTTGGGAGCGCCAAGCGGCATCTCGAGCTGACGGGTCACGAGCGCGAAGGCGTTCTTGTGGAAAGCGATGGACGGCGTGTAGTTGGCTGTCTCCGCCGTGGTCTTCTGCACGTTCTGGTCGCAGTAGAAGTCGAGACCGTACTTGCGGCCAAGCGATGCCTCCTTGAGGGCGGTGCCGTTGTCGCCGACGGCGGACGCGTTGGTGAACGCCTCGGTGTTGAGCAGGTCGGCCTCGGCCTGGGAGCCGTAGACGAAGCGGCGCTCCGTGGAGGGTGCCTTGGCGTCCACGAGGAACTTGCGGGCGGCGATGATGTCCGCCACGGCGATGGCGCCCTTGGCGTGGTCGACGCGGTTCGTGACGTCCTTCTCGAGCGCGAGCAGGTAGCCGTCGATCTTGTCGGCGAAGGCCTGCATCGCGGGGACGAGGAACTGCGCGGAGAAGTCGACGATGCCCATCGTCAGCTCCTTGGACGTGACGGCGAACGTCACGTCGAGCAGCTTGTCCATCTTGACGGGAACCTTGCCCTCCGTGGCGTCCTGCACCTCGACCTCGGTGGTGAACTCCTTGGCCTCGAAGGTGGCGGGCTTGCGGACGGTGATGGTGTCGCCCACGCCCGCGACGAACTCGGAGGAGTAGTCGCGGTGGACGAGGTTGGCCATGACGGCGTTGGTGCGCAGAACGTCCAGCGCCTCGTTGGCGATGATGTTGGGTGTAAGGATGGTGTTCGACATAGATACCCCTTAGCCTCTCTGCTCCGCCTTGTACTTCATGTACTCGGCGGTGCTCATTTCGTTGATGTCCTTGCCGCCCTCGCCCTTGGGGGCGTGGGCCACGTCGGCACCCTTGACGGTTGTGGTTGCGATGAAGTCGGCCCAGTCGGCCTTGATGCCCTCGGTGAGCTTGTCCGCACCCTCGATAGCGCCGTCCTTGACGGTCACGTTCTCGAGGTCGGAGACCTTGAGAACGGTCTCGATGCGCTTGGGGTCGACGCCCGCCGACTTGAGCAGCTCTCGGTACAGGCTGCGCTTCTCGGCTGCGGCTTTCTCGCCCTCGACCTTGGCCTTGTAGTCCTCTAGGTTCTTGACGGCAGCCTTGTACTTTTCCTCGTACTCGCCCGCGCCCTCGCCCTTGGCCTTGAGCGCGTCCAGCTCCTTCTTGTAGCCGTCCGCCTTGCCCGCGGCCTCCTTGAGCTCGTCGCGCTGCGCCTTGAGCGCGTCCACGCTCTCGGCGTGCTCCTCGATGATCTGGTCGATCTTCTCGTCCTCGATGCCCATTGCCTTGAGCATCTTTCGCGTGAGTGCCAACAGAATCTCCCTTGCTTCGGAATGGGCGGGTCCCAGCCTGTTGCCTCGGCAGGGCCCGCACCGCAATACCTCGCGGCAAGGGTGAGTATCCAAGCGGAGTAACGCGGCCCTACGCGCCACCCCTCAGGTGCTTCTCGAGAATCGCCCGGTACGTGTCTCCGTGGCCCGTTGCCGCCTTGCGCAGGAAGTGCTTGCCCTTCATGCGGGAGGTCCCCTCCTCGACGTATGGCGCGTACTCGACGTTGGTCCCGATGAAGCAGTCGTAGCCTTTGAGGAGGTGCGTGACGGAGTTGCGCAACCTGCCCGTGTCGACCGGGCACGTCGCCTTGGCGTAGCCCTCCGCGACGAGGCCTATCTCCTCTAGGCCCGTCTTGTAGGCGCGCAAGAGGGCCTTCTCGACCTGCTCGATGTTGTTCTGCCGTATCTCGATGCACTCGGCGGTATCCAGCTTCGCGGCGTTTACGATCTCCTCGGTGATGAGGGTGCCGTGCTGGCCGTGGTCGCCGACGCCGCCGACGAGCCCGTAAGCCATCAGTCGAGCACCTCGCAGCCGTAGCCAACGCGACCGTCGACGTCCGCCTCGATGGCCTCGATGGCTTGCACCGGAACGCCCTCGCACCCGAGCGTGCAGCCGTCGTCGGGCTCGACCTCGTCGCCGCGCTGCGTGCAGATGTAGGTATCCGGGAACGTGAAGCCGAAACCCAGCTTTACGGCGCAGTCGCCGCAGTTCGCGCAAGTGAATAGCTCTTTCATGCCTGCCCCAATCTCTCTGCGGGCAGTGTCACGGCACGGTCACGCGGCATGAAAAAAGCCCCGCCGTGGCGGGGCCAGCTGTGATCTATTGGATTTTTACCTCGTGGGCCTTGTCCATCTCAAGCTCGATAGCAGACGGGCTCTCGCCTCTGAGGAAAAATGGAATCGGGAAGAAGTCAATCTTCCCCGTTTCCTTGTCGATAGCATACGGAGTGTCGCCCGGGGCCATCTTTCCATCGAAACCGAAACCGACGAACCAATGGTATTTGCCCTCGTATGCGCACACCGGGCCGTATCCGTCTACGGCCTCCTCTTCCAGAATCGGCTTTATGGCCTCTTCCAATGTGAGCATGTCAACCTCTTGTCGTCAGGCACTCGTCGACAAGATCGCCAAACTCGGCGTCGTCAACTCGCGCGAACTCCGTCTCCTCGGCCTTGATTATACCAAAATACCAGCTCACGTCCTCATCGCCGCTCTGTGGGTCTATGAACTTGATAGCGTTTCCCGTCTTTTCCGCAACGAAAACGTGTCGTCCGCTCTTGCCGCAAAGCGCGTGGTCCCAGGAAACGGAGACCTCGGCCCTCGCGTCCCCGTTTACCGCAAGGAGGAATGACGTTATTTCTTTCTCCGGCTTATCGCCACCACGTTTCCAAGTGGCCCCCGGAAACACCTTTTTGTACGACTCGGCGCGCGCGAAGGGGTCATATGCCGATATTTTCCCCCACTTATTCATCTTAACCGGCTTCGCAACGACGTCGAGCCCACGCCGTCTCGCCTCATACGCCGGAACGCACCTTTGGCAGTTGTACGAGTACCTGCCGTCTTTGTCCTTCTTTGTCTTAAAGTTCGGGTTGACCTTGGCAAGGTCGGAGCCTGCGGAATGCTCGCCCTTGATCTCCTTGAAAACGCGCCGACCGTTGACAATGGGCGTCGAACCGGGCGCAAGCGCCGTGTCCAACACCTTCTGCTGGTCGCCTGCGCTCATCTTGCGGAACGAGCCGGACGGTATGCCGTAGTCCTCGAGCTGCCGCGAGAGCCGCTTGCGCGCCTCGGTCTTGGATACGCCCGCCACGTCCAGCTTGCGCTTGGTGCCGGGCATCTCCATGAACTCTGAGATGGTGCGGTTCGCGGGCTTCGCGCCGGTGACGGCGGGCTTGCCTGCCTTCCATTCCTCGTAGGTCATGCCCTCGGGCAGTCGGCTGAAACGCTCGCCGTCGAGCACGTCGAGTCCGTCACAGCACGCCACCAGCGTGCAGCGGCAGTTGCACGTCTCGGCATACCGCGCCTCCGGGTCGCCGGGATAGCGACACCCGTTGCTGAACTTCTCGCCGACCTCGACCTTCTCGCGGTCAATCTTCCTGTGGCTCGAGCGCGTGCGCAGGTCGAGCGTTGCCACCCATTCCTGCTGCACCTTGATGCCGAGCCCCTTGGCCCTCTTGTAACTGTCGACGCGTCCGGCGTTCTCCGCCGCCGTCGTCGAGGTCCGCGCCAAACGCACCGCCGCCGCGCGGTTGGACCCCGCCACGTCCTGGATGCGCTTCGCGATCTTGGGTATTGACTCGCCGAGCAGCACGCCCTGCGTGATCTGGTTGGCTATGAGCCGGCGGTTCCACGCCACGTCCTTGGCGACGTTGACGGACGGCTTTGGCAGGTAGCTGTCGTGGTCGGTGAGCAGCCTCTGGACGGTCGACGCGTCCTGCAGCGCGTAGGCCGTGTCAACGCCCACTGCGCTCTCGACCTGCCACGTGCCGTAGTTGTAGTTCTCGGCGTAGACCTCGGGCAGCCTGCCTTCGATGGCGGCGGCAGCGACGACGTTCGCATGCGTCATGGCCTCGGCGCACTGCTTGAGGACGATTCGGTAGCGCCTGCCCGCCGCTATCTTCCCGCTTCGCCAAGACCTGTATTGCGCCTTGGTGATCTCGCCGGCCTCAAGCCGCTCGCGCATCTTCTCGTCGTCGGCCTCGAACTGCGCCAGATAGCGCTTGAGGTTGTCGTAGGCCGTCTTGCTCGCCTCGCCGTACACTCCCGCCACCTCGCGCTCGAACGCCCGAATCTCGGCGTCTGAGAACTCGTGAGCGCTATCCTTCGCCATGCGCCGCCTCCAATCGTCGGCACGCATGGTCGCCCGCGCATAACGGAAAAGGGCCCCGACCGAAGCCGGGGCCCTTCCCTACTCGCCGTCTGCCTCTAGCATCTGGCTTACCTCGTCGCGCCAGCGCTCGGGAACGCTCTCGAGCGTGCGCTTGCCGCTTTTCACGGCGCGGTAGTAGATCTTCGCCAAGTTACTCACCTCCAACGATGTCGCCGAGCTCGAGAAGGGCCGCCTGCGAGTCGGCGACTTGCTGCTGGAGCGATGCGATTTGCTCCTCCATGCTCATGCCGTCCGCCTCGTGCGCCGCCCAGACGGTGTCAAAGTCGGCCTTTGCGCCCTCGACCGTCAGCTCGCCAGTCGGGTCGGTGAAGTGCAGCTCCTCGTAGGTGAACACCTTCACCTTGACGGAACCGCCCTCGCCTCCCTGCTCCTCGCGCTCGCCCTCGGAGATGCCGCGGCGCAGCCAGACGTCGGTCCCCGCGATCTCGACCGTCTCGGGCCTCTCGCCCGTTTGCTCCGACTTCACAACCATATTTTTCCTCCTAACCCACGGCCCTCGCCGCGTTGAATATGCACCGCTTGACGTTCATCTGGTGCTCCATGACAGCCGTTTTCAGCCAGCCCCAGTAAGAGCACACGCGCCTCGCCAAGCGCTCGGTGCGCCTGCGCATGTAGCGCGCGAACGCGCGTCGCAGTCGTTTACAGAGCCTCTTTCGCAAGTCGACCCGGCGCCCGCGAGCGCACCAGATGCGATAGCCCGCGAAGTCGATGGGCTCGGCGCCGTTGCGCCTCACCTTCCACGGTTTCAGCGACAATCCTAGCCGCCCCAAAACGCGCGCGGCGATGGCCGCGGCCTTCCTGAGCGAACGCTTTGAGTTGCCGAGAAAATAGCCGTCGTCGGCGTACCACACCTGGCATCCCGCGAGCCTCACGCGTTTGCCGCGCCGCTCCTTCGCCGCCTCCTCGACCGCGTGGTACGCGAACGAGATCACGAGCGCCGCCAACCGAAGCGACAGGTAGCTGCCGAGGATAAGGACGCCGTTCATCGTCGACAGCAGCGAATGGAGCAGGTAGAGGACTTGGCTGTTCTTGACGTAGCGCGCCACCAGACCCTCCACTATCTCCGTCCGCATCGAGCCGTAGCAGTTGCGGATGTCGACGTGTACGTGGTAGGCGAAGCGGTGAACCTCACGCCTGAGCTTGCGCATCCCCAGCGCCGCGCCCTTGCCCTTGACGCCGCTCGACACCTGCCAGAAGCCGACCTTGGCGGCAAGGAGCGGCTCGAGTGCCCCAACGCACAGGTAGTTGCAGACCTGCCGCTTGATGCTCTCGACGCTTATCTCGCGCAGCTTGCCGTTGTTTGGGTCGTGCTTCAGGTAGGTTCGAATCGGCTCGAACGTAAGCGTCTCGGTCGAGAGCTCTAGCCAGATGCGGTCGACGAACGCCGTCTCGGTGCCGTATTCGTCGGCGACGCGCCAGCCGTTCTCCTTGCCGGAGTCACTTTTCTTCCATCGGTGCAGGGCCTCGACGACGCTCTTGCGCGTGAACTCGATGCCCTTGCAGTAGGTTTTCATAGATCAAAGCTCTTTCTGTCTGTCATACGAGCGTTCGCCTTGCGGCTACCAGCCCGTGAGCCTTGCGGACAAATTTCACTCAAAGGAGTCAGGCAGAGCCGCGTCCCGCCAGAAAGCGGCGGGCGCGGTAGACACGGTGCGAGTAGAGATTTATAGACAGATTGCCGGGAGACGAAGTCCCAAGTGGCCCTACCGGACCTGTTCCTCGAGTTCGCGAAACGAAGACCGGCGCTCGAGCCGTACCGCAGGTTGCCGAGGAACTGAACCAGAAACCAGCGCCGCCCTCACCGTGAATCCCTGTTTGGGGTTAGGAGGGGGCCAGCCCCCTCTCAGGGCTACGCCCTGATTCACCCCCGGCTACGGCCCGTAGCAGAAAGCCGGGAGACGAAGTACCAAGCGGCCCCACCGGACCCGTTCCTCGAGTCCGCGTAACGAAGACCGGCGTCCGAGCCGCGCCGCAGGTCGCCGAGGAACCGAACCAGACGGATTGTGCCTTTGACATTACCGCCGGATGTGTCGAAGTAGAAGGAGTCGCCGACACCGGTCGTCGCCGAGCCGCCGAGCCCCTTTCCCAAGATAAGGCCGTTGACGAACTGAATGTCGAGCATGTAGCCATCTGCCGTCGGCATACACGCCGCCGTCGGGGTCACCCCGTCCGCCACGGCATTCTTCTTCTCATTGCGAGTGTCGGGGTTGACCGCGATGCCGAAGCCCGTGCCGTCGGAGACGAAGAGCGTATCGCCCATGAACTCCCACAGGCCCAGTCCCGTCTCGACGCCGCCGACCTTGAACGGATGCTTGCCGTCCTTCGCCACCTGGCCGTCACCAACGAGGGCATCGGTGTTGCCCGTGCACCACGGCGCACTCTGGAGCCATGTGTTCACGGTCGTGTCGAACGCCTTGGCGACGTTCATGAGAAGCGCCACGTTGCCGTCTGCGAGCGTCTCCTTGCCGCCGACGACCGCGCCGTCGAACACGTCGTACGCCGCCGCGGCGCCTCGGTCTGGGCACGTGGTGCCCGTGTCGGTGCCGTACATCATCGACGCACCCACGGGAATCTTCGCCGCCTGCTCGGCGGTGACGACCACACGCGTGACGCCCGTCTCGGCAAGCGCGGGGTGGATCTGGATGTTGAAGTCCGTGCAGCCCGGGAAGTCCACCTGGGAGGACTTGCAGAGCGTCTTGGTCAACTGGTGGAAGTTGATATACCACTGGTCGTAGACGCTCATGCCCGAGTAGCCCGTGGTCACGGTCTTGCAAAGGTCGACGAGCGAGTCGTGCGACGTCGTGCGGTTGGCGACCTTCGCGCCCGAGACGGAGCGCGGGCGCCCTTCAGCGTCGATGCTCATGGGATACGTCGGCGTCAGCATGTACGGTCGCAGCGTGCCGTCCGGCAGCAACGCCTTGGGGTTCGGCTGCGAGCCGCTGAATCGGCTGTCGGACCACGAGACGAGCAGGTTGCCGTTCGCCAGCACCTCGACCGCCTGCCAAACGACCGGCGCGATCTCGTAGACGTTGTTGCCGTGTCCGTTGTCCACGCGCGAGAAGCCGTAGTCGACGCCGTCGATGGCCTCGACCCACGGCACGCCGTCGGCGTCGGCACCGGCGTTGGCGGACACGTGGAACCACGGGCCGCCCTCGGTGTCGAACGGGTCGACAGCCGCGCTCGTCGCCGTCGCGGGCACGAACTCGGTGGAGGCCACGCGCTTCGCGGCGGCGCTCATCGGCTTGATGTCGGTGGGGCTGCCCGCCGGGATGAGGAACGTGTACACCAGCCCCGTCTTGTGCTTGTCCACCATCGCGGCGACGCTCTCGTTGGAGTAGCGGCCCGTCGAGGCGTCGCGCTCGAGCGACTTCTGGTCGCCCAGATTCTTTACCGCGCTGACAAGCGCCCACACCGCCTTGTCCGATGCCAGCGGGTCCGCGTACTCGAACCCCTCGGTTGCCTGCTCGGTTGCCTGCGTATCGGCCATTTAGGCACCCACCTTTCGCATTTGGCAAATCTTGCCGTTTACCTTCTTGAGTCCCAGCGCCGTCACGGCAGCCGCCGAGTCGATAATCGACTGGTAGTTCAGGGCTGCCGTCTTGGCGTCCTTGAGCGCCGCCTGCGCGTCGGCGAGGGCCTTGGTCGAATCCTGCTCGCGCTTCTGCTCGGCAGTCTCGCGTCCGGCCTCGGCCTCCTTGCGCCCCGTCTCGTTCTGCCTGCGCTCGGCCTCTTTCTCCTTGCGCCCCGCCTCGGCGTTGGCGCGGTCCTTCTCCGCCGTTTCGACAGAAGTCTTGAGCTGCTTGAACTCGTTGTTGACCTTGTTCACGCCAGCCGCCGCGTCCGTCGCGGGCTTCTTGAGCTCCGCGATCTGCTCGGCGGTGAGGTCGCTGTACCTCAGCGCGTCGCCCTTCGGCACGCCGACGACCAGCACGTTGCCCTCCATCGCCGCCGTTGCCTCCGAGCCCGAGGCGAGCGTCGTGGCGCGTGCCCCCTTGACCTCGGCGGCGACAGCCCTGTCGCGCGCGGCCTCCGCCGCCTTCTGCGCGGCCTTGGCCTCGTCTCGCGCCGTCTCTGCGTCCTTAATGGTGCGCTGGTCGCTCGGCTCGTAGATGTACTCGGCGGGCTTGGCTCGCCTCTTTACGTCCCAGAGCGCCTCGATGCGCGTGCGCCCGCCATAGGACTCATCCGTGATATAGGCCCAAGCGTACACGCGACCCGCTGCCTGAAGCAGCTCGTCGGGAATCTTCGCCTTGTTGCCGGCGACCTCGACCGTGTAGCACGTCCCCGTGGTCGACTTGGCGAAATGCACCTGCTCGCAGCCGACAACCTCGACCTCGCGCCCGGTGTCCCACTGCCACAGCTCGCCGTCAAGCACCTGCAATGCCGCCATCACTCATCACCTTCCTCGTCCTCGTCGTCCTCGTCGCCCTCCTGGGCACCCTTCGCGTTCGCCGCCAGGGCGGGCGGCAGCGCTGCCATGCGCTCCTCCTGCTCCCGCTGCTTGCGCTCCAAAATCTTCGCCCTCTCGTCGGGCGTGATGTTCGGCAGCTTTCGCAGGATCGTCTCCTCGTCCAGCCACTCGGCCTCCAGGCACACGGTCTCGACCTGCTCCTTGGTGTTGCTGATGCGAGTGCGCGTGAATACAGGCGTGTCCTCGATGCCCTGCAATGCGAGGATGTCCATGATACCCTCGCGGATGTGGCGCTCAAACTCGGCGGCCTCCTCGTCCATCGGCTGGTATGCCGCGTCGATATGGTCGTTGGTCGCCCCCGCCGCGATGGTATGGACGTCCAGCGCGCCGAAGTCCTCGTAGATGTCGGCCTTGATCTGCGCCAGCGTCTCCTTGCGGCCCTCGACGGGCACCTCCTGCGTGTACGGCGTCACGGACTGCCCCTGCTCGGCGTCGACCTCGGCCACGTGCGTCAGCTTGAGCTTTGCCCGCCACAGGTCGAGGTCCCTGTCGTCCATGCCGCCGGCTCCGTTGATGAGCCAGTAGATCTGTGCGCAGTCGCGCGTGTCGTTCACCAGGCCGCTCTTGATGAGGTCGTAGGCGTCGATGCTCTCGCGCATGCCGACGAGCGTGCTCTGGTGCGCGTCGCTGCCCCAGACCGCCACGATGGGCAGGCGCGAGTAGTTCTCCGCATCGACGGCCAGCTTCATCCCGTCCGCCGGTATCTCCTGATACGTGACCTTGTAGGCGCGCTTGGCCTCGGCCACCTCGAAGTCGAAGCCGCTGCCGCCCGACACCATCTCCGTGTAGCCGTCCTGCTCATAGAGGGTCGCGTGCCACGGGTGATCGGAGTCGAGCCGCCAGAACCTCACGCCGGCGTATAGCGCCCCCGAGTACTCATCCCACACCGGACAGAACTCGTCGGCGGTGAACACGTCGATGTGGTCGAGGTTCCAGAACGGGAACGACACGCCGTGGATGAGCGCCTTGAACCCCATCTCCATGACGTCGTCGTCGAAGCGGTCGCCAAGCCCCTCCTTGGTCGTGTCCTTGCCGCCCGCCGAGACGTCCACGAAGCTCACGCCCTTACCGAGCGAGTACGTGCAGCGCTGGACGTTCAGGCGCTTGAACAGGTTACTCGCCAGCCTCAGCTTCGAGGCCGTGAAGTCCTCGGCCTCGGCACCGGAGCACGAGTAGATCTTCTGCACGAAACGGTTGATCGTGACGTTGTGCTGGCGGTAGTACTCGTTCGCGGTGACGGCGTTGCGGTACATCTCGCTCGACATGTGCCGCTCGATGGCATCGGCCGCGAACGCCGTCGCCGACGCCGCCGCCTTGAGGTCGCCATCGGTCACCAAAGGCCCCTTAGACAAAGCCGCTACCTCCCTTCAAAAAATGGGTTTACCTGCCGTTTCGCAGGCTTGTACATGCGCAGTGTTGCCACGCCGTAACGGAGCGCGTCGCAGCTGTGGTCCTCGACCTTGACGGGCCTGTCGCCGTCCGCCTTGGCGTCCCAGCAGTAGCCGCCGAGCTCGCCTATCAGCCCCGCGCAGGCGTCGGAGATGCGCACCGTGCCGTTGCCCAGGCACACCCCCGTCTCTCGTATGCCGTCCGCGACGTCGTTGCGCCCCTTCTTGGTCTTGAACCCGGCCTGCCGCATCGCGGCGATGAAGCTCGTGGCGCTCGGGTCGATGATGAACGTGGGTGGCTTGCCCAGCCCGCGCACGAAGTCGGCCATGTCGGCCACGTAGTCGGCGTCCGTCTTCTGGTGCCCCGTGTCGCGGCCCGAGTAGCGGTACTCGTCCACCACGTGCCACACCTTGCCGTCAAACGCCCACAGCAGCGCCGCGAAGGCGTTCTGCGTGCCGTAGTCGCAAGACACCGCGTACTTGACAGCGCCGCCCGTATACCGGCTCTCGAGGGCACCCTCCCACTCGGGGTAGACCAGGCCCTCGGCCAACGTCCACTTGCCCAAGATGTAGCGGTCGTAGTACACGCCGCTGCCGTAGTCCTTGATGAGGGCTTCAATGACATCCGGTGCCAGCGCACCGTCCCAGATCGTGTAGTCCTGCCTGTAGATGTCGCTGTCGCCGTCGAGGAACCGCTTGAACCAGTGGTTGGGGCTGTCGGGGTTGCAGGTGCCGTCGAAGCGGCTGTGCTCGCAGCGCAGGCGGCTCTTGAGCATCTGGAACACGTCTTCGCTCCACGTGGCGACCTCATCGCCGTAGACCCACTCGAACGTGGCGCCCTGAATCTTGGATACGCTTGTCTTCTTATCCGCCCCGAGGCAGTAGACCTTGCGCCCGAAAATCTGGGCCGTGTTGTCCCGCCCGATCTGGCTGACGACGTCTTCGCTGTAAAGTGAGCGCATCGGCTCGAGGATGTTGCGCTCGAGCGTCGAGCGGGTGTTCCCGATCATCACCGCCAGCCCCTCGCCCCTCATGGCGAGAAGCCTCTGCGGTATGGTCACGGCTATGTCGACGTAGCTCTTGCCCGAGCCCGTCGCCCCGCACTTCACGTTGTAGCGGTGCGTGCAGTTGGCGAGGTACTCGCGCTGCATCCTCGTGAGCGGCATCGGCTACTCGTCCCCGCCGATTGAGGACGGCACGGACAGGACCAGCTCCTTGGCGGCCTTGAGCACCGCCGTGTCGGTGGTATCCATGATGCGCTGCGCCTTGGCGTACTCCTGCGGGTACTTGCGCTCCAAAAGCCACGCCGCCGCCTGCCAGCTGTCGCCGCTCGCGTCCATGATGCGGCCCACGAGCGTCGCCTTGCGCTCGACCTCGGCCTTTTTTAGAACGTGACACAGTTGACGCTGATTGTCTGTTCTGGGGTGGTTGATCCAGCGGCTGTATGTCTCGCGTGCGACCCCGAGATACGCGGCAATGTCCTTGTCGGTCATTCCGGCACGGCACAGGCGGACGGCATCCTCGATGCCCTCCTTGGTCAGTTTTTCACGCCCTTTTCCCGCCACAAAATCACGTTTCCGCTGGTAGATAGCAATATGGAAACGCGAACGTTCCCACCTTTTTACGCACGTGGACAAGCGCGTGCGTTTGCCCACGAGCGTAAAAAGGGGGTAACGTTTAAAGAAAAGGCCCCGGTTTCCCGGGGCCTTTCGGCTACTCGACCTTGGTCGGCTTGATTCCGATTGCCTCGGCCAGCCTCTCAAGCGTCTCCGTCCAGCTTCTGCCGTCTGTGCGCGGCCTGACGTATGCGGTTGCTCTCCGCCTCTTCCTCGAGCCGTCTCTTCCGCTCCGCCAGATAGCACCCCTTGCACAGCCTCCACTTCTTCGCCTGCGCCGACGTGTCGAACACGGGCCGCGCGTCGCACACGATGCACAGCCCATCCGTTCCGGTCGAAAAGCGCCCGTACCGCTGCCGCGCGTGCCTCACGGCGCTCGGCGTCACCCTCAGCTCCGCCGCGATCTCCGCCGCCGTCCGCTCCGGGTGCGCCTGCATCCGCCTTATCATCTCGTCCGTCCACAGGACGTAAGAGGAGCGCCCCTTCCGGAGCGCCCACTCGTCCCTCAACGGATGTGTTGACTTTGTGGATGGGCCTTTTGGCCCATCTCCTACAGGTGGCCTACACGCCATTCGCATACCCCCCCGGCGCTCGGTTTGCTTCTGCTACCATACTAAGCGCCGGGGACCAACTCACCGGCGACGCTCGACTTTCTCGCTCGGGCGGTCAATGAGGTCTGCGAGCTTCTTCCACGCGCCGGTGCCGCAGCTATCCAATCCGCAGAGCGCGTCATAATGACCGAACAGCACCGTGCTCACCTTCATGCAGCGTGCACAGTCGAATTCCGTCTTCATGCGCCCTGAAGGGTCAAGGCACTCGCCAGAACGCAGGAACTCTACCGTCTCGCGGCGCTCTTCATCGCTAATCCTCATACAGCACCTCAAGCCCGTACGCAACGGCGGCATCATGCTCGATGCGGCATCCACGTGCGTTTTCCCAGCCTTTGCAGAAATAGGCCGCATGGCACAGGCTCATGTTCTCAAGCGACTTCGCAAGGTAGCAGAGCGGAATCTGCACCACGCCGCGCTCCTCCATAGCCTCGTCGCTGTACCACTCGTCAGTGAATAAGGTGTTCACGAACTCGTAGCCCATCTCGCGCAGCTTGGCGTGCGCCCTATCCCTCGCCCCCGCGATCTCCTCGTCGGTCTTGCCGGCCATGGGCTGAGAAATCATCGCTCGTTTAGTCAACATAGTTCACCCTTTCATTCCATAGATCTGCAGCGAACTCCTCGGCGTACTCTAGGTCCGTCCGTGCGCCGCATCCCAAGCAGCTCACGTAGAAGGTGCGCAGACCTTGATACTTGCCCTGCTGCATCTCAGCATCGCCACCGCAGAACGGACAGGGCTTCAGCTCGATTTTGTCCATCAGTCCTCCTTGGATATGGCCAGCGCCACGTACTTCTGAGCGAGGCCCTCGAAGTCGTCGAGGATGTAGTCGATTCGGTAGGTCGCCCCGTTGAGCGGGTGCCTTGCCGCCTCTCCGACGGAGTAGCCATCGTTCGTGACGACGTCGAATACGATCTTGTCGCCGACCTCGTAACCCCGGTCGTTCTTGCGGACCTCGAACGTCTTGGTGCCGTCCATGATTGCGTCGGCGTATTTGACAAAGACCTTGAGTCGATGCGTTTTCATTCGTCCTCCTCCCCCGCGTACTCGCCGCCGTTGATGGATGCCACTCGCATACCATTCGCAGCGATGAACGCTATGGCACATCCGTAAGCTGCGACCCCGGTGACGTTTGCGCACGCGTGCCTCTTAACCCACCAGGCGCATTTCCGTCCGATGCAATCGTGCTCGGAGTCGTAGCACTGTTCACCAAAAGTCATAGGGCACTTCATTTCCCGACCTCCTCGTAGTCGTGACAATCCTCGCGTTCGTCCTCGCAATACAGCAGATTTGACGTGATCCACGCCGCGACCCACTTCGCCAGCCGCCAGCGGCCCTCCTTGCGGTCCGGTGCCTCGGTGTCGTAAGCGCGCTCGAACTCGGGGACGCAATAGCCGTAATCGACCTGAATATCGCAGCCGCAGAAGTGCCTGCAGTTCCCGCACATCCTAGGCTCGCAGGCCCCGCCGAAGCTGCGCTCGATAGCGGCGTCGGTCACCCCCATCGGGTAGCCGCCGACCCTCGAGTCACTCATCGCAGTCCGCCCCCCTTACGCTCTCGTCGAGCAGGTCGATGGCATCCCCGACGGTCGCCTCGATGCTCGTCAGCTGGCGGCGCAGGTTCTGCACGAGGTTCGCGCCGGCGACCTCCACCCTTCCCGCCTCGTAGGCGCGCTCGATCATGTCGGTCACCGCGACCTGCATCGCCGTGTCGTTGTAGCCGCGCCTGACGCGGTACTTCCCCAGGTAGGCGTGCGCCCTGTCCTGCGGCCTGCACTCGCGGTCGAAATGGAACACCTCGACCGCGTCTGCCTTGATCTGCTCCAAAGTCTCCATCACAGACGTCCCCTCTCTCGGTTCCTCTCGTTGCAGCGCTCGATTGCCGCGTCCACGTCCTCCTGCGTGAACCCCTCGGCATCGAGCAGGTTGACGACCGCCTGGACCACGTCCATGCACTCGTCGATAAGGCTCTGGCGGTACGCCCTGCGCGCCGTCATGATCTGGCTTTGGCGTATGCCGTCGTGTAGCTGCCACGCGCCGAAGACCTCGGCCGCCTCCTCGAGCGGCTTGAGCGCCTGCACCTTGGGTTCGTCCGGCTTGTCGAACGCCCCGAACTCGAACCTGTATCCGTCGCGCATCAGATGCGCCTCCCTTCCGCCAGCGCCGCACGCATGGCGTTGATCTCTCGGCCCGACTCACTCCTCGTTCCGAGGTACACGTCCACGGGCCGCTTGCTCGCGTCCCTTCGCGCCACGTTCTCGCACCACCCGCAGCAGTACCTCTGGTTCCTGTACGCCGTGCGGAACCGCCTGCCGCACTGCCCGCACACGAGCACGTAGCCCCCGCGCCTGTCCAGCGACTCAGCCCTCATGTCGCGCCTCCCAGTAGTTGCACCTCGCGAGCCCTTGCGTGGCGTGCACGAAGTCGGGGCAGCGCATGCACGTGTACCGCTTGCGGCCCTCGCCGGACGCCGTCATGACCGCCTCGCTCACGGCGCAGAACCCGCACGTCTCGCAGCGGGCGCTGCGCGGCCCCTCGTCGTAGATGCTCGCGGATCCCTTCGGTCTACCCATGTTCTCGCTCCTCTCGTCGTCCAAGCTCATGACGCCCTCCTCTCGCATGCGGCCCTCGCATCCAACAGACGCCGCGCGTCCTGGTACGCCTTGAGCGCCACCGGATCGGCGGTCGTCCCCCTCGGGGCCTTCACCTTCACCGGGTCGATGCCCGGGTAGTCCTCGCGCCACCTGAGCTCAAGCTCCGCCCTTGTCTGCTCGGGCGTCCTCGTCGGCTTGAACGTGGCGGCCTGAATCTCGGCATCGGTCGGCTTGCCGCGGGCATGGGCCTCGGCGTCGAGGCGCTTCTGGTTGCCGTTCCACAGCATTGCCACGGCCTTGAGCGAGGTCACGGGCATCCCGTTCGAGCGAATCCAGCCCTGCGACTCGTAGTGCGCCCAGAACTTGTCGGGGTCGCCGCTGATGCAGTTGGCGGCGAAATACGCACGGCACTCGTCGAGGGTCGGCGGGGCGAAGCTGTCTGCGTCGCCGCCGCCGCGCGTACCATCAACACAAGCTAGGCTAGGTAAAGCTAAGCTAGGACAGGTTAGGTTAGGGTTTTCGCTTTCGGAAACCTCGGTTTCGGGTTCTGAAAACCTAGGTTTCCCGTTTTCAAAACCTTGGTTTTCGCTTTCGGAAACCTCGGTTTCGGGTTTTTGCTCAGGCTCGGGTTCAGGTTCCGGCTCGGCCTTGGCCTTGCGGGGCCTGCCGCCCTTCTTGGCCTGCTCTCGCTTGTTCTTGGAGTTGTCGATGGCGTTCTTGAGCCCCTTGAAGGCCCTCTTGACGCTCTTGGGCAGCTCGATCTCGACACCGTGAAGACCGTACATGAGCACCGCGTCCGCGAGCATCATGCGCTCCCTCATGTCCTCGGGGTCGTTCGGGTCGTAATCGTCGTAGAGCTCGGCTATCGAGCTGGCGAAAACCGTGAAGTCGTTGGCCATCAGAGCCACCCCCATAGAAGCGAAGAGAAGAACAGAAAGCCCGCGGCGAAGGAGGCGGCGAACAGGGCCGCCTCCCAGTGGTCGCGTATGATGTCGGGTACGCGCCTCATCAGAACGGCACGTCCTCGTCGTAGAACTCGGGCTGCGGGACCGCGGCGTAGGCCTGCTGGGCGCTCCACTGCGGCGCGGCCTGCGCCCGGGGCTGCACGGGCACCGTATCCGCGAGGCTCTGCTGCGGCTGGGCCTGCGTCTGCCCCTCACGGCGCACCATGACCTCGATCTCGTCGACGATCACCTCGAGCTTCGAGCGCTTCTGGCCGTCGCGCTCCCAAGAGCTGTAGCGCAGCTTGCCCTCGATCGCGACCTTCATCCCCTTGGCGAGGAATCGCCCCACGGCCTCGGCGCGGTTGCCGAACATGGTGCAGTCGACGAAGTTGGGATAGTCCTCCCACTCGCCGGTCTGCGCGTTGCGGCGGCGGTCGTTTACCGCCACGCCGAAGGACAGGACCTGCGTGCCGCCGGCGGTGGCGCGAAGCTCGGGGTCGCGGGTGAGGTTGCCGCTGATGTTCACTCGGTTGATGCTCACTGCCCGTCCTCCTTCGCGGTCATGTTGTTCTTGATAAACGCGACAAGGCGCGGCCCCTGCATGTAGCCCAGGCCGCTCACGCGGCGACCATCGGGGATGTCAAGCGCCTTGACGATCACCTTCGCCTTGACCGTGCCGATGCCCGGGAACGAGCGGGCGAACTCCTCGACCTTGAGCTTTGCCGCGATGGGTGCCTCGATGGCGACCTCGGGCGGGATGTTCCCCGCCTTGCAGGCGGCCTTGAACGCGGCGCGCTCGCGGCGCGTGTGGACGGCCTTGGCCATCGCCTCCTTGCGCTGCTCCGGCGTTCGGAGCGGCGCAAGGTTCTTCTCCTCCATGTCCTACATCCTCTCGACGTATCCGTGAATGCCGTTGTCGACCATGACGGCCCTCACGCGGCGTAGCTCGTCCGCCGTGGCGCACTCGATGACCACGCGGTAGCCCCTCTGCGGTGCCGAGGCCGCATCCTCGGCCACATCCGGCTCGGGGCGCGACTGCACCACCCGCACGCACCTCGGCACGCCCAAGGGCGGCTCAGGCTCGGGCTGCTCGTCGGGCATCGGCTCGGGGTCGGGCGGCAGCGGCGCGGGCTCCGGCTCGGGCTCCGGTGCGGGCGCCGTCGCCTGCTCGTAGGTCGACACGAGCGCGGCGGCCTTGGCGACCTCCTCGCGGTGCGCGGCGACAGCCGCCGCCACCTCGCCCGAGTCCGCCGGCAGCGTCCTCGTCCACCACGCCACGGCCCACGCCTTCTCGGACTCGTCCGCGTAGTCCAGCCCGTTGACGAACTTGAACTGGTGCAGCAGCTCGCCCACGCGGCGCTCGATGATGTTCTTGGCCTTGACCTCGCCGAAGCTCGCGTTGAGCCACTTGTCGTCGGCGATGCGCTCGTAGGGCACCAAAGGTCCCATCTCGCCCGCGAGGTCGTAGTAGTGGCCACTGAGCGCGGCTAGGCGGCGGGCCCTGCACTCACCGTCGTATCGGTCGATTTCGGCCTTGTACTCATCGGAGAGCTTGTCGATTGGCGCCGTGATCTCGCCGATGGTCTTGTCGAACGTCTTGAGCAGGTCGCTGTACTTCTTCTTCGCGGCCTTGCGCTGCGCCTCGATGGGCTTCTTCACGTCGTTGACCGCAGCGCGGTACTTCTTCGCCGCCTTGAAGTCCTCGTCCTTCTCGATGCGCTTGACGTCCACGTAGTCCGCCAGCTTCTCATCGACGTTCTTCTTGAGCTTCGCCAGCTTGTCCTCGAGCGTGTCGTCGATGGCGAGCGACGCCACCAGCGTGTTGAAGTCCTCCTCGAGCGGCACGTCCTCGACCGCCAAAACCTCGTCTGCCATTAGAAGCCTCCCAGCAGGTCGTCGTCGGTCGCATACTCGGCGGGCGCGGGCTCATAGACGGGCGCGGGCTCCGGCTCGGGGATGGCGGGCTCGGGCTGTGCCTTGCGTGCCGCGATCTCCTCCTCCATCCACGAGGCCGCGCGGCGCGCCTGCATGAGCGTCATGTCGTGCATGTTGCCCGACGAGCAGCCCACGGCGGCGCAGATGGCGGCCATGGCCCCGGCGCTGTCGAGCCCAGTCGCCGCCATGAACGGCTTGAACAGGTCGCGCACGGGCTGCAGGTCGGCCACGGGCTCGACGCTCTCGGCCTCGACGGTTCGGGCGCCGGCGCCCATGTCGCGCTCGACCTTCTGGTCCATCTCCTCGCCCGTGTACATCCCGCCGAACTCGTCGGGGTAGGCAAGGCGCCACGCGCCGGCCTTGGCGCACTTCTCGATCATGACGCCCGGCATCTTCGCCCAGTTGCTCTTGCCGGTGCTGTAGTCGGTGAGCGCCAGCTCGACGTATGCGGGCTTCTTGCCGTCGGTGAACGCGACCTCTGCCCAGCCGCCGATGAGCTGCTCCCCGATCATCTTGTAGACGGCGGAGCCCTTCTTCTTGACGACCTCGCCGTCGCGGAGCACCACGACGCCGCTCTCGATGCCGCCGTAGTTGGACTGCCTGTTCGCGCGGCGGTTGAACACCTGGTAGCTCGTTATGATGCTCGCCGGCGCGTTGCCGTACTTGACGAGGTAGACCTCCTTGGTGAAGGGGTTCAGGTGCTGGCGGTTGCAGAGCTCCACGCACAGCGCCAGCTCGCTTTCGGTCGCGTTCGGGCACAGTCGCTCGCGAATGTCCTGCGAGGTGAACTTGACGGGCATGCCCGCGTCGTCCTTGAACTCGATAATCTCGTTACTCATCGACGCTCACCTCGCAGCAGAGAATCTTGGAGATCGTGGCGAGCGCGCCCTTCTCGGCGTAGAAGTCCTCGCACTCCTTGCCGTACGCGATGATGACGGCCAAGAAGTCGCGGTCGAACTCGATGGGCTCCTCGTCCATCAGTACGGGCGCGACCGCCATGCCGTAGGCGACGCCGCGAAGCACCGCGGGGTCGACCTTCTCCTTGAGTGCCTCGGCGTTGAGCTCCGTGTTGATGAGGACGTTGCCCACGGCCTGCCTCATGAGCTCCTTGAGTGCCTTTCGCTTCATTTAAATTTCCTCCGTTTCGTCCCTGCGCCCGGACCACCCGGGCGCTATCGATATGTCCATGCGCTCGGCCTGCCCGCGCACCCTGGGGTGCTTTACCACGTGCAGGTCGACCACTTGCGCGTCGTCGGCCCAGACGAGCCCGTTGAGCGCGTCCATGACCAGCTTGCCCTCGTTGTCCCCGTCCGGCTTGTAGGTGTCCGGCTCCGAGCGCACGCGCTTGGGCCGGCTCTCCGGCAGCGGACGGTAGGCGTCGACGTTGAGAATCACCGGCTCGTGCGGGCCAAAGGGCAGGGGTTGGATGCCAGCCTCGGCCATCGCCTCCCGGCACGCCGCCGCGATGGCCCGCTCGGCCCTCAGCGTCTCGGTCGGCGTGTACATCCGTGCGTGCCTGCGGTCGAGCCTGTGGCGCTGCTTGCCCGCCACGAACGGGACGGTGAACGCGAATCGCCTGCCGATCACAGTACCGACCCCATCCCGAGCGCCACGCGGATGCCATCCGCCGCGAGCAGCATCGCCCGCAGGACGTAGGGCATGAGCGCGTTCACCACGAACAGGAGCACGACGAACCCCGCGCACCTAAGCAGCCTCGATGCCATGCGTTCCCTCCTCGATCCACTGCTCCACCCATTCCGGGCGCACCATGCGCCCCACCTTGCGCCCCTCGGGCAGCTGCGAGCGCAGGCGGCCCGCCTTGCACTCGATGCGCAGCGTGTCGTATGGCACCCCCGTCACCCTCGACGCCTCGCGCAGCGTGTACATCAGCTTGTGCCTGATGCCAAGCTCGTCGGCCATCTGCTGGAACGTTTTGGCTCTGCTAGAATCCATGAGTGACCTCCTTTCAGGTCTGGAGCCGTCCCCGCTTTCCACACCGGGCGGCTCTTTTTTTGCTTGCTTTCGGGGCCCCGCCCCCGGCACGGCACCGGTAGGGAACGTCCCCGCGGATGGTTATGGAGAGCCGCGGGGCAACGGTGCCGCCCTGGGGATGGGGCCCGTGGGCATTGCCTGAGCGGCAATACCCACGTGTCCGCGTTATGAACGCGGTAGGCTTCGGGGCATGATTTGGAGACGCCAGACATATCGCCCGAAGCACGTCCGACCAGCGGGCCCCCTACTCGTGCGGCTCGTCGACTGGGTCGAGCGGCACCCTCGCATCAGCGCCGCGATCGTCCTCGCCGGGTTCATCGACGACGCCTGCGACCTGCTTGGGCGCGTCGTTGATCTCGCGATGTTTCTCATGAAGCTCGCGGGTGTGCTCTAGCACGAACGCGACCGCGAGAACGTCGAGGAAGACCCGGACGGCCGCATGGATAAGGTTCAACATCGCCACCGCCCCTACTTTGTGCCCACGATCGGCTGGGAGCCCTCGGGCACGACGACGAGGTTGCCGTCCTTTCCGATGCTCTTGAGCGCGTCGATGTAGTGCTGCTGGAGGACCTGGTCGTTGAGCGAGTTCGCGAGGACGGCGTTTGCGTCCGCCTCGCCCTGCGCCTCGATCTTCTTTGTTTCGGCCTCGACCTTGGCCGTCTCCTGCTCGTTCTGGGCCTTCTGCTTCGCGACCTCGGCGGCCTGAGCCTCGCTGTAGCTCTTGGTGATGTTCTTCGGGTAACGTACGTCTTGCACGCTCACCTGCTCCACCGTGAGGCCTATGCCCTTCCACTTCTCGGTGAGGGCCTTCTGGACGGCCTTGGTGAACTGGGAGCGGTCGGTGAGCATCGTCACCGTGTCGAAGCCGCCCGAGACCTCGCGGGTGACGGCGCGGACGTCGTTGGAGATGTACTTCTCGACGAAAGACTCCTGCGTACCGTACTCGCTGTAGAGCGTGAGCGCAGCATCGGGGTTGAGCGAGTAGTTGACCTGGATGTCGATGTTGGCGCTGGCGCCGGACTTGTCGTTGATGGAGACCTGCTTGCCGTCGTAGGAGCCGCCGTCCACCTCGTAGTCGGTGTCCCCGTAGAAGTTGATGAGGTTGTTGCGGGTGTCGTAGGTCACGACGTCCTGCCAGGGGGCCTTGGCGTGGAAACCGGCCTCGGAGGTCGAGCCGGCGAGCGAGCCGCCGAGGTTGCGGATGACGCAGACCTCGCCGGTGTCCTGCGTGTAGAGGCAGGCGGTGGCGGCGATGATGGCACCCACAAGGATGAGGTGCAGGGCGCACGCGGGCGAGACGATACGGGGCTCGTACTTGTTGCCCCAATGGTCCGCGGGCCCGGCGGCCCTCTCGCGCTCGGCCTCGTTATACCGCTTGATGGCGACGGCGGCGGCCACGCCGCCGAGTCCCAGACCCGCTCCGATAATCAGTTGAATCATGTCGCCCTCCCTAGCGCTCGTCGAGAACCGGGTCGCGGCTCAGGTTCTTGAAGTCCGTCGACCAGCCGATGCCGTTGGCGGTGAAGCGCACGGCGGTGTGCACGTAGTAGCGCGTGCCCGCGATCTCGGCGCTGTCGAGGTCGCCCTCGACCATGCTCACAGCCCAGTCCGCGAAGCCGAACAGGTGGCAGATGCGGTTCACCACCGATTCCGTCGTCTCGCACATGGCGCCGTCGAGGTCCTCGTTCTGCTTGAAGATGACGTGGTAGGGGTAGTTCTTCCTGGTGCTCATGTCGCCCTCCCCTACAGCTCGAAGTCGGAAAAGTCGCGGGCCTCGACGGGCTCGGCCTCGACCGTGATGGCCTCGGGGGTGTTCCAGCCGCCCAGCTCGATGTCGATGTAGTTCTCGTTCATGGTTCTCTCCGTTTCGTTCTAGGGAACTTTAATTTCCCTTCATCGGCAAATAAAAATCGCTGACCTTGCAGCCCAAGATGCTCGCCAGCTTCGTGGCGGTCGGGAGCTTCATCAGCGAGGGGTCCTTCTCGTACGACCGGTAGGTCTGGACCGTAACCCCTAATTCCGCAGCTACCGCCTCCTGATTGAATCGGGAAGCCTCCTTTAGAAAAGGCTTCTGGCGTGCTTCTCGGATTGACTTAAGCTCTTGCATCTGACCTCCTTCCCTTTCGTTGAGACTATAGTACTTTCTTTTCCCTTTAAGCGCAATATCTTTTCTCTAGAAAGGGAAATCTTTTTTCTATAGCATAAAAAAATAAGGAGGTAGATACCCATGAATTTCTCTACCAAGTTCAGGCTTTTAAGAGCCAAAAGCGGCCTTACGCAGGCGGAAATTGCCGACAAGCTGGGCATAACGGGCCGCGCTGTCGGTGCCTGGGAAAGCGGAAGGTCTAAGCCGCGCCTAGACAAGATGGCGGAAATTGCAGTTCTGTTCGACACAACGGTAGCCGACCTCATGGGAGAGGACGCCACCGAGGCCGCGATCAGCGGCACCTCGCGCATGGTGCCCCTGCTGGGCTTCGCGCACATGGGCGAGCCGTGCGACGAGGGCAGCCTGTCCGACGAGGTCGAGGTCCCCGCCTCCATCGCCGACGCGCACCCGCGCGGCTTCATGGTCCACGCGCAGGGCGGCTGCATGGACAACCGTTTCCCCCACGACGCCCTGCTGCTCGTTGACCCTGACATGGAGCCGGTCAACGGCCAGCCGGTGCTGGCCGAGACCGAGGACCACGGCGCGGTGGTGCGCAACTACACCCGGGGCCGCTCCACGGTCATGCTCACTGCGGACAGCCACAGCGGCGAGTACGACGACATCCTCGCCGGGCCCGACGACGAGCCCGTGGTCTGCAAGGGCCGCGTCGTCTGGTACATGGGCGAGCGGGACGAGAGGTAGTAGGAACGGAAAAGAGGTGGGACGCATGAGGCCATTAGCCTTGGATGGCGTGCGAGCATATTACGAATCGGGAAACGGTGCCACCTTCGGCGGCGAGGAGTTTAATGTCTACTGCGACGAGAGCTGCCATCTCGAGCACGATCGCTTCAAGGCGATGTCGCTCGGGGCGGTATGGTGCCCCAAATCGAAAGTCAGGGAGATAAGCAAGCGCCTCGTGGAGATAAAGGCGAAGCATGGCATCGGGATGGGCGCCGAGGTCAAGTGGACGAAGGTGTCGCCATGCAACTACGGCCTCTACGTCGACATCATCGACTATTTCTTCGATGACGACGACCTGCACTTCAGGGGTCTTGTAGTTCCCGATAAATCAAAGCTGGACCACGCCCGCTTCAACCAGGACCATGACCTCTGGTATTACAAGATGTACTTCACGATGCTGAAGACTATCTTCTCCCGCGACGCGCGGTATTACGTCTATATCGACATAAAGGACACCCATTCCGGGCGAAACGCCCAGAAGCTCGAGAACGTGCTCGCGAACGATGCGTACGATTTCAACCATGAGATCGTGAGGAGGGTGCAGCCCATACGTTCCGACGAGGTTCAGTTGATGCAGCTCGTTGACATCCTTACCGGCGCCATCGCGTATCGCCACAACCACGACGCCATCACGCCATCGGATAGCGTCACGAAGATCAGGCTCATCAATAGAATTATTCAGAGGTCGGGCCTCTCTCTCGTCAAGACCTCGCTCCTCAGTGAAAAGAAGATGAACCTACTGGTCTGGCAGGCCGGGGGAATCACATCATGAACTGCTGTTGGATACCGCCCCTAGTCGAAAGGGACATCTCGCGTCCCTGGAGCGAATACGACGCTCTTGTCTACAGCGTGTTCAGGCGTGATTTCATTGAGGGCAGGCCCGTCTACCACGGGAAACCGGTAAAGATACGGTACCAGCCCATGCTGGAGGGACGGGCCGAAGCCTTTTGGCACCTTACCTGCAGGGACTACGATCATAAGTCGGGTCTGCCAGAGGACCGTGTGCCAGATCTCGAAAGGTGCAGGCGCATCAGATGGCCGAAGGCGTTCATCGAGAATGCTGAGAGGTGCCCCAACAGTCCCGACTGCGGAGGCGTTATAGCCTGGAAGGCGGAGCATCGCGCAAGGAAGAGCCGCAATGGCACCCAGATAAGGGAACGGATTAAGTTTTACCTTGAGGAAGAGAGCTACATTGTCGTATTCGAGCCGAGAGAGCACTACTGCCTGCTGATAACCGCATATTACGTCGACAACGACCACAGCAGGAAGATGATTGAGCGCGAGATGGCGAGAAACCACGCCGAAAAAGCAGGAGGCGCTGTTTGGGCGCCTCCAGAGGACTCCTTCACACACACGGTGGATGAGCTATCCCGATTATCGCCCCATCGCGGCGAAATGTAAACCGAACACGTTATGGAGATTGGGGGCCGGCAAGGGTGAGACCCCATGCGTCTACATCTAGGGAGGTGATGCCATGAAAGCAAAAAATCTCGGGACCGTAGGCTGATGCCGCGACCCCGAGACTAAGGAGACGGCCCCTGCACTTTGGAACGTGAGACGGGGCCGGAGTCAGAACCGGGCGAAACGGAGAATAAGCCCGCGATCTGAACGGATCTGATTATATGACAAAGAAGCAGCGCCGCCGCGTCTGGGGCTCCGTGACCGAGATGAGGCGCGGCAAGAAGTACGTCCTGCGCTGGATGCAGAACACGCCGCAGGGCCGCAGGCGCAAGACCAAGACCGTGTACGGCACCTACCGCGAGGCGTGCGCGGAACTCGACCGCATCCACGTCGAGCACGCCGACGACGCCCCCGTGCCAACCATAGCCAAGGCCTACGAGACGTGGCTCGTCCCCAAGATGGCCGCACAGGTCGAGGCGGGGACCCTCGCCCCCAACACCCGCGACCTCGTGCTTCGCTCGTGGAGAAACTACGTCGGACCCCGCTGGGGCGCAATGCCCGTGGACCAGCTCCGCGCCGTCGAGCTGCAGGACTGGCTGCTGACACTGCCCGCCGCAACCGCCGACACCGCCCTGCTCACCCTGCGCAAGGTCTACGCCTGCGTCTCGACCTTCATCCGCCTGCCGCTCGACCCGTTCGCCGCCAGCGTCAGGTACACCATGCCCACCCGCAAGACCCGCGAGCGCTCAAAGCGCGTCTACACCCTCGATGAGGCCCTGGGCGTCCTCGACGCACTGCGCGGCAACCCCCTGGAGCCCGCGTTCATCCTCGCGTGCTTCGGCTCCTGCCGCTCAGGCGAGTCGCTGGGCGTGCGCACCGAGGAGGTGCTGCGCTGGGAGCGTAGCGGCACCGTCCTTGCCTCCGCCGACATCTGCCGCCAGATGCAGCAGTCCGGCACCGAGCCCGTCGGCGCCCTCAAGACCGCCAAGTCCGCCCGCACCGTCGTGATCCTGCCGCAGGCCGCCGACCGCCTCGTCGAGATAGCGGCCTCGCGCGCCGCCGAGGGCCGCGAGTGGCTGAGCGACCGGGGCGACGGGCTGCCCATGAACCGGAGCATTTGCAACGACCGTTGGCGGAAACTCTGCGCCGCCCGCGGCATCGAGCACATCCCGTGGTCGAACCTCCGCAACTCATGGCGTACGATAGCGGAGGTCGAGCTTCGCCTGCCGTGGGACCTCATAGAGATGCTGATGGGCCACGCCCTCCCCGGCGTGTCGGGACGGCACTATATCCGCCCCACCGCCGAGCAGGTCATCCGCGCCGCCTTCGACGCGCTTGGGATAAGTTAGGATATTCCCCCGCAAACCAGCAGGTAGATGGCGCGCCGTTAGTTGTGGCAGTATTAAGACTCGCAGTTCAAAACCACCGCAAAGGGGACAGGCACCTTTGCGGTGGTTCCCACAAACATCTCGATCTGTAACAGTTAGAGTCCATTTTTCGGCCCACCTGTTACAAATCGAGACATCCAAATTCCATTGAGAAGATAATCTCGATGTGTAACATTAACTCGGCAAAATCGACCCTAGATGTTACAGATCGAGACAAACGACCGATATCGACCTAAAATAATCTCAATCTGTAACATCTAGCCCGTTTTCGGCCTTACAACTGTTACAGATCAAGACAAATCAACGAAACAAGCCACCGCAAGGAGAACTATTGTGGTGGTTTGGGGCCGTGCTACTCACCGAGCATCTCTTGGAGCTTGGCTGCCACGGCGTGACCCAGGCTCTCATGGCTTTCGGGCATCATATGCAGATAGTCGATATCGCCCGGCTCGGCAAAGTCGGCGGCATTCAAAAAGTCGCAGCCAAACTGCTCAGCCACATGCGCGTAGTACTCACCAAAATGTTCCGAGGCTTCTACGGAATGCTCGTCAAAATCGGTCATATATACGTCGGCGATCTGCGGCTTAATCTTGATAGGCGCCATCAGCAGAATGCGCGGACAAGGCGCAGCGTCGGTCCACGGAAACGCGCGGACGGCGCGAATCAGCGCCATGGCGCCACGGGCGATATCGGAAGCTGTCACGTTAAAGACCGTCTTACAGTCGTTGGTGCCCAGCATGATCACAATGGCGTCCAGCGGCTTATGGGCCTCGAGCAGCATCGGAAGTGCGCGGATGCCGTTAAGATTGGTGTCCAGATGGCACATGTCGTCGCGTACCGTCGTGCGGCCGTTGAGGCCTTCTTCAATTACATGCCAGCCCTCGCCTAAGTCACGTTGGGCCACGCCGCACCAGCGCACATCCTGCGCATAGCGCACCGCGGTGCCGTCGCGCATGCCCGCCGGATCGTAACCATAGGTGTTGCTGTCGCCAAAGCATAGAGCGTTTTTCATCGTAAGCCCCTCGCTCAGTAAAAAGCCGACGGAAGCAGCCTCTCCCGCCGGCTCGACCTATCTGTCAGCACGTACCGATTACAGGTACTTGCGCCAATCGTCCTCGTCCTCATCATCCTCGGTAGCAGCCTGGGCCTGCTCGGCGGCGCGAGCTGCCGCAGCGCGAGCGGCAACCTGGGCATAGGACTCCTCGTTGCGCTCGGGGAAGTTTGCCAGCACGTGCTCGAACTTGGCAAAATCCTCATCCCAGCGCGTAGAAGGCACGGCAAAGAAGACTTGCTTGACCTTAAAGTCGCCCGACGCGAGCTCCTTGCGGAAGAGCTCGGCCACGGCCTCTGCGTCAAAGCCGTTGTTGTCGCAGCCCCAAGCGCCCAGCACGAGCTTCTCGCGACCTAGCTCGTCGCAGATGGCAAGCACAAAGCGAATGCGGTCGCGCAGGGCGTCCAGCAGAGCATCGTCGCTCACGCGATACTCCTGGCGGGCGCGCTTAACGTTGGGCGCGGCGGCCACGATCACGTCGGCGTATGCATGCACGTGGTTGCGGTCGAAGCGCACCGCAGGCACCACCAGCGCACGGTTGCGGTAAAGCTCGCAGTTGATGTTGCGGCGACGGTTCTCGCCGTACCATTTGCGCTGCTTATCGAGAACGTTGTACAGATACGAATCGGCGCACAGCGTGGCCTCCTGGCCCAGATAGCCCTGGATGTAGCCACCGCCCGGGTTGGTGAACGAGGCAAAGGCGAGCACGGCCATGTCGCAGAACTGCGCATAGCCACGACCGTTGTCCAGGATGGCCTGCGTGGTGGAGGCATCGAGCACGGTGACCTCAGGCAGAACCGGAGCGGGCTCCTCAGCAGGCGCGGACTCAGCTTCGGCGATTTCCTCGGCAGGCTCCTCGACGGGCTCGAGCGCTGCCTCGACCTCGGCAGCCTCCGCGCCCTCGACGTCCTCGGCAACCTGTTCTTCGGTGGCCACAGCACTCTGAACCTTGGCCTTCATCGCCGAGACAAAGCCGGCAGGCATACCGTCAAACTCGCGAACACCGGCAAGCGAACGCTCGATATCCTTGGCGCACGCTTCGGACACAGTTGCCACGTGACGCTCGGCGGCCTTGGCACGGGCCTCGCGCTTGGGATTGGGCTGACCCGCTCGGTTGGACCTGCGGTTACGGTTCCTGTTGTCGACGTCTGCCATAAGTGGTCACCTTTCTCGGTCTCTGCCGCTATCGGCTTTTCCCATCCATGATACCCCGCCGCGTACAAAAAAGACGGCCCCGAAGGACCGCCTTTCGCATCGATTTGCACGCACGGCAAGCACCGCCGCAATTCGCCACTAGTCGCGACGGCCGAGGATGTTCAGAATGCGCAGGAACACGTTGATAATATCCACGAACAGGTTAGAGGCCATAAGCACGGCGTTGGGCAGCGTAGGCGGCACCGTCGTGGCAACATAGGTGTCGTAGCCAATAAAGCCGGCGAACACCACGATCACGATCAGGTCGGTGATGGTCTGTGAGACGCCCATGAACATCAGCACGATCTCAACCAGAATAGTAGCGAGCAGAATGCCAAAACCGATGCCATATACGCGCTGGAAAAACTTGGGGAACGTCACGCCAAGCGCGCCAAAGACAAAGGTGATGGCGGCCGTGGCGATAAAGGCAGTGTTGATGGTGGGCAGGTCGTAGTTGGCAAGGCCAAACGACGCGGTCAGGCCAAAGGTGCTCGCAAAGATTACGTAGCCCACAAGGGACAGGCCCACGGACTGCTTGCTGGCGGCGGCCGACATCATGACCATGCCGACGATGGTCAAAATAAATGAGCCAAAGACCAGCGGCAAAGCGGCGCCGCTCATCATCATGCGCGCAAACGACATGGTGCTCGTAAAGTAAGCACCGACGCCCATGGCGCAAAAGCCCAAAAAGATCAGGGCAGACATGGCAAGATTATACGCACGCGGCGACATCTCCTTGGCACGGCTTGCGCCGGTTTCGATGGGGCCGTTCTGATAGCCCTGAATATCGTTCATAATTTCGTCCTTTCAAAAGCGCCGCGACAGCGCAGTAGCTGACAAGATTCCTGTCATTGTACCCGAATGCCGTACGTCCTTACCTACGGCGCTCGCCCTCAAGCGTACGATCAAAGGCCCAGACCCACCAACGCATCACGTGTGCCTGCGAGCCGTCTGCCCGCTCGCGCGTCTGGTCCTCCAGATACAACTCGGTCGCGTGCCCGCCAAAACGCACCTTATATGTTGCCGTACGGATGCCGTGGACCATCAGGCCAAACCCGGTGGTCGAGATAATTTCGTCGATCGTAAAACAACGGCCGTCGACCCAGCAGACGGTGACCGGCACGACCTGTCCGCCCGCGAGGATGCGGGCCACGACGTCCACATACTGCTTGTGCACGCGCCGAGTTTTGCCGTCTGTCTGTCGATATTCCATGCCTCCTATTATCGAACGCATGTTTGCATGCTGTAAAGCGAACAGACTGTGGTTTTGGAGTGTCGTAGCAATCGCACGTGTCCGCATGGCGTGTTAGCAAAAAGAACACCCGCGGTCAGCAGGGCTAATATTCAATTTTAGTGCCAAAAAGTTCACTTCTCCCATCAGAACTCGGTAAAGAGACCCGCAGGAGGTGATACGATTTATCATGTTTTTGTAACGTGTCTGCAAACTTCGAGAAAGCCCATATATGGACGTAACGTTCTCAACCTTCCTCGGCCAAATTGTGTCGAACCCAGTCCTTGCCGTCACCGTGATCCTCGCGTTGGGCGCCATCTTCGTCAATGGATGGACCGACGCGCCCAACGCCATCGCGACCTGCGTCACTACGCGTTGCATGCCCGCCCGCGCCGCCATTCTCATGAGCGCCGCATTCAACTTCCTCGGCGTGCTCATCATGACGCACTTTAACGCGAGCGTCGCCAACACCATCTCACATATCGTCGACTTTGGCGGAAACAGCACCATGGCGCTCGCCTGCCTATGCGCGGCGCTGTTCTCCATCGTCGTCTACGGCGCCACAGCGTCGCGTTTTGGCATCCCCACCTCGCAAAGCCACAGCCTTATCGCCGGCCTGACCGGTGCCGCCATCGCCCTCGGCGGTGCGAGCAGCGTCAACGTCCACGAGTGGATGAAGGTCATCTACGGCCTGGCGCTCTCCATAGGCCTGGGCTTTGTCATGGGCTGGGTCCTGTGCAAGCTCGTCTCGATTCTTTTCGCCGCCGCCAACAGGCGACGTGCCAATGTCTTCTTTAAATACGCTCAGATCGCGAGCGCCGCGGCCATGAGCTTTATGCACGGCGCGCAGGATGGACAGAAGTTCATCGGCGTGCTCTTTTTAGGCGTGGCCTTTGCCAGCGGCCAGACGAGCGTCGGCGATGCAGGCATCCCCATCTGGATTATGCTGCTGTGCTCGGCCACTATGGGCATCGGCACCAGCGTGGGCGGCGAGCGCATCATCAAGTCCGTCGGCCAGAGCATGGTCAAGCTCGAAAAGTACCAGGGCTTCTCCGCCGACCTGGCGGGCGCCGCGAACCTGCTGCTTGCCACCCTTACCGGCATCCCCGTGTCCTCCACACACATCAAGACCTGCGCCATCATGGGCGTCGGTGCCGTCAAGCGCCTCTCGGCCATCAACTTCGGCGTCGTCAAGGACATGATGTTCACCTGGTTCTTCACCTTCCCTGCCTGCGGACTCATCAGCTTTGTCATGGCCAAGCTGTTCATGATGTTCCTCTAATCAAACCGAACGTCCATCCGGACCGCAACACTTCGCCCACCCGTCTTCGCCTCGAAAGGACCCACCCATGGCAAAGAAACCCGATTCGTTCTACTTTGACAACTACGTCGCTTGCGCCGACCTCGCCGTCCAGGCCGCAGAGCTGCTCACCAAGATTTTTGAGAACTTCGATCCCGCGCAGATTCACGACATGCTCAATAAGATGCATGCGATTGAGCATGCGGCAGACAAGAAGCACCACGAGCTCGAAGACGCCCTGCTCACCGCCTTTATCACCCCGCTCGAGCGCGAGGATCTGGATCTGATGAGCTGCGCGCTCGATACCGTGCTCGACCGCATCGAGGGCGTCGTGCAGCGCGTCTACTTCACCAACATCCAGAGCATCCATCCCGACGCCATCGTCATCGCCCACAAGGTGACTGACGCCTGCCGCGCCATGAAAGACCTGATGGTCGAGCTGCCCAACTACCGCAAGTCCAAGACCCTGCGCGAACTCGTCATCCAGATCAACACCATCGAATCCGAGGCCGACGAGCTCTACATCAACGCCATGCGCAACCTGCACGTCAATGGCAAGGATCCGCTTGAGGTCATCGCTTGGCGTGACGTGTACGCCTTCTTGGAGTACTGCGCCGACTGCTGCGAGAATGTGGCCGATGTTGTGGATTCGATTGTCATGAAGAACAGTTAATTGGGGGTACGTGTCCCGGCGGCGAAGGGCCGGCCACGGTTTGCTTTCTCACTCCGGCTGCTTTGCAGAGTCGTTCGAAAGTAAACCGTGGCCGGCCCTTCGCCTTACGTACCACCATTGGAACTTTGGCTGATAGTTAGAGCGCAATGGGGGGTTGGCCGAGGGGGCCTTTAATACCCAATTGAACACTTTGGTATTCGGTGGGCGTTTGGGTGGATGGGGGTTTGGGTACCCTTTGGTTTACCTTGGATTGATTTGCTGACTTTGGAGGGTTTGGTTATGGGGTATTTGGATCTGGCTCGGGGTCGGTATTCTTGTCGTGAATTTGAGGCTCGGGCTGTGGAGCAGGCTGTGGTGGATGCCATTGTTGAGGCTGGACGCATTGCTCCTTCTGCTTGTAATAACCATCCAGCCCGTGTGATGGTGTTGGATACGCCTGAGCTTCTGGAGAAGGCAGCTGCTTGTCAGCCTCGGTTTGCTCGTGATGGGTCTATCTTTGGCGCTCCGCTTATCTTCCTTATTTGCAGCGTTACCGATGATGCCTGGGTGCGCCCGTATGATCAGATGAACTCGAGTGCCATCGATACTTCGATCGTCTGCGATCAGATGATGATGGAGGCCACCGAGCAGGGCCTGGGAACGTGCTGGGTAGGCCATTTTAAGCCTGAGGTGGCGCAGGAGCAGTTCAATCTGCCCAAGGGCGTCTATCCCTATCACATGCTCGTCTGTGGATATCCTGCCGACCACATCGCCGATCCCGAGCATCGCGAGGCCCGTACCATTCCCCTCTCCGACTTCCTCCTCAAGTAGGTTTTGGGACATGCCTTAAAACCTACCCTTGACCGCTCACCCGTTCGCCGAGTTCTGCGCCATTATGTGCAGGGCTCGGTTTTTTATGTTACGCACTCCGGCACAGTCATAAAAAAGGACCCGCAAGCTGCGGGTCCTTTCTAGGCACTAAATTGTAGGCCGAATGTTAGTCCAGGTCGTCGGCAGCAAAGTTGTCGATCGGGGCGAAGGGATCGGCCACGGGGACAACCGGGTCAGCGACGGGCAGCGGCTCGGCGGGAACAGTCACTGCAGGAGAAGCGGCAGAACCGACCGGCGTGGAGGCCATCAGATCGGCCGGGAAGGAATTCTGGGCATCGTCCATGAAGTGCTGGATGAGCTTGAGATACTCTGCCTTGAACTCCTCACGGGAAGCCTTGAGACGATCGATCTCCTCGAGCTCGGCCTGCTTCTCGGTCAGAGCCTGGCGGATAACCTCGCGGGCCTTGGCGTCAGCCTCGTTGCGGATACGCTCAGCGTTCTCGTTGGCATCGTTGACGATGGTCTCAGCGGTCTGCTGGGCAGCGATCAGGGCAGCGGAAATCTGGCGCTCCTGAGCGGAGAAGTCAGGGGCGGGAGCAGCCACGGGGGCGGCAGGAACGGCCTGGGCGGTGGCATCCTGAGCCTGGGCAAGCTGAGCCTGCGCATCGGCAAGCTGCTGCTCGGTAGCAGTCAGGCGACCCTTAAGGTCGACGATCTTAGCGAGCATAGCGTCAACCTCGGAGGACAGCGTCTCCAAGAAGACGTCGACCTCAGCAGGATCGTAGCCACGCTTGGCCTCAGAGAAAGTCTGAGCCTGGATGTCTGCAGGGGTAATAGCCATAACAAGTCTCCTTTTTCATCGCCTCGGCGCTACACGCCCGACGTAAGTTACTAAGTCAGTTCTACACGAGTATACCTATAAGAAGCTGCAGAACCAGCCTCTGCACCAACTGCAACGCAATAATCGCAACGACCGGCGAAAAATCGATACCGCCCATCGGCGGGATGAAACGACGGAACAGGTTGAGCCACGGACCGCACACGCTATCAAGCACCGCGGCAATATCCTGAAGCAAACCACCCTGCTTCATGGGAATCCACGTCATAAAGCAGTAGACGACAATGAGCGTGGAATAGAAGTTGAACAGCGTGTTGACCAGCTGGACGATAGTGTAGATGTTGATGGGAATCTCCTCGTCTTGTCTTTACTTAAGGTAGCCGTCGGCACGAAGCTTCTTGAGATCGGAATCTTTGACCTCGCAACCGGCGGGCAGCACCATGAACACGCGGTCGCCCACCTCCTTGACCGTGGCACCCAGACCGCAGGCAAAGCCGTAAGAGAAGTCCAAGACGCGCTTGGCAACTTCGGTGCGTACGCCCACAAAAATCAGTGCGACAGGCTGCTTGGTGCGAACGCGGCGCACCACGGTCTCCACGTCGTCATAGCTCTCGGGGCGCAGGACATAGGCCGGCAGCTGCGGCGTGGCGTTGATGATATTGCTCGCATAGGCCGAGGCATCGCTCGGTGCAGGCGCGGGTGCAGCGGCGGCACGGGCGCGGGTATTCTCGGCGTAGCTCGACGGCGTGTCATAGGCACCAGGACGATAACCGCTCGCAACACTGTCCTGCGAGCGCGAAGGCGGGTTATACGTCGTAGCATGGCGAGAATCGTCGCCGACCAGCTGACCGGAGCGCGTGTACACGGCCACCGACTCGGCCTCGCCGCGGCGCGTCTGACCCAACAGGCCGTTGCTCGGCTCATCCTGGGTGTAGAAGCCCTCGCCCGAGGCACCGCTGTAACCGTTGTTCTGGTAGCCGTCGTCATAGCCATCATCGTAGCCGTAGTCGTCGTCCTGACCATAACCCTGGTCGTAACCCTGCTGGCCGCCCAGGTGCATCTTATTTTTAATCTCGTCAAGGAAGCCCATGGTTGTGTCCTCTCGCGGTTTAGTGCAGGCGCTCTGATAATCAGTGCGCACTTCAGAGCCTTATTTTACTGCAAACTCCGGGCTAAATACTACCCTGCCCAGGCGAACGAGCGTAGAGCCTTCCTCAAGAGCAGGCTCAAAGTCCTCGCTCATGCCGCAGGAAAGTTCGGGCAGGCTCAGATCGGAGTGCGTCGCCTCAAGCTCATCCCTTAGTTCGCGAAGTCCGGCAAAAGTGCGGCGCGCCACATTCTTATTCCCCCGGGGCGCCATAGTCATAAGGCCCTGCACACAAATTCCCTCAAGCTCCGCAAGCTCACCTGCGGCGTCTCGGACCTCGTCGGGCGAAAAGCCGCCCTTGGACTCCTCGCCGCTCACATTGACCTCGATCAGCACACGCTGGGGGCCGGAGAGCTCGCCCGCCTCAATCTTGCGGACCGCACGGCTCGAGATAGCCTGAGCCAAATGCAGCGATCCCACCGAATGAATCAGCTCGGCCGAGCCCAGAACCGCATTGATCTTGTTGGTCTGCAGGTTGCCGATCATATCGAAGCGCACCTCGGGTAGCTCCGGATGCTCTGCGAGGCCCGCGAGCTTGCGAACGAGCTCCTGCGGGCGGTTCTCGGCAAAATGGCGATACCCCGCCTGGATAGCGGCAACGGTCTCATCGACGCCAACGGTCTTGGAGACGGCAATCAGGCGTGCGGCATCGTGGGTACGGCCCGCGCGATCGAGCGCCGCATAAAAACGCTCCAGAATCTGCTCACGGCGAGCGCGCATCAAGTCCAAATAGTTATCCATTGCCAATCGCCTCCGCTGACAGCCAAACAAGTAGTCCCATGCTAACGCAAGAGCGCGGCCCCGCATCCGCAAGGTCGCGCTCACTTAGGTATTTACAATCTTTCGACGAACGGGGCCGCCCTACTCCTCGTCATCCTCGGCGTCGTCCTCGTCCTCAAGGTGCTCAAGCAGATAGCGAAGGCCCTCACTCAGCTCGTTAGCAGGCACCTTGGCAACATAGCCCGCATCCACGGCAGGCCTCATGATGACACCCTCAAATCGAGGCGATACGATCGAGGTAGCGCGAAACCATGATGGCGCGGCGCAGGTCGTCATAGTTGCTGTCGTCGTCCATAAAATCGCCCGTGTCCATGCGGTTAAAGGTGCGGAAGAACTTCTCGTACGCCGCATGCACCGGCTCGTCCTCGCCGGCCAGGTTGCAGATGATGGACATGTCGTTGGTGACGAGCGCAGAAAGTGACGAACCCAGCACCTGGTAAACAGCCTCGGCCTCGGCCTCGACCGTAGCGACGAGTTCCTGGGGCAGCGAGATGTCGGCCTTGACCATGTGACGCGTGGCGCGGCAGATCTGGCGAACCTTATCGGTCATGCGCTGCAGGTTAAAGTCGACGTAGATGATCGTCTGCAGCAAGCGGAAGTCGGAGGCGACCGGCGACTGCGTAGCGATCAGGTTGTAGCACACGGCCTCCAAGTTGGCGCAGCGCGCATCGATCGAGAGCGTGCGCTTCTTGGTCTTGGTGGCGAGCTTGCGATCGTCGGTCACATAGGCCTTCACGGCGTCGTGAAGCGCCAGGTCTACAGCCTCGTAGATGCTCAGCATCTCGTGACGGGCTTCGATGAGCTGACGGGAAAACAGTTTGCGCATGGTTCACTCCAATCAGTTGGGTGCGGTCATGCCGCCCGCACAGTGAATACGCACCGGACCAGGTCCGATCGGCTTGGGACTAGTCGCACCGATCAGCCAAAGCGGCCGGTGATATAGTCTTCCGTCCGTGAATCCACCGGGCTGGTGAAGATCGCGTCGGTTTGACCATACTCGATGAGCGTGGCGGGCTCGCCGGCAACTTCCTGCAAGAAAAATGCGGTGTAGTCGCTAATACGAGCGGCCTGCTGCATAGAATGCGTGACGATGATGATCGTCATCTCGGGCGCCAGCTCGGCCATCAGATCCTCGACCTTGGAGACGGACGTGGGGTCGATGGCGGAGCAGGGCTCGTCCATCAGAAGGACATCGGGCTGCACCGCAAGCACACGCGCAATGCACAGACGCTGCTGCTGACCGCCCGAGAGCGCCAAACCGTCCTTGTTGAGCTGATTGGATACCTCTTTCCAGAGGTTGGCGCGCTTGAGCGATTCTTCCACGATGTCATCGAGGTCGCTTTTGCTAGTCACGCCCTGCAGACGAGGGCCAAAAGCGACATTCTCGTAGATGGATTTGGGGAACGGGTTGGGCTGCTGAAAAATCATGCCCACGCGACGGCGAAGGTCGACCGGGTCGACGCCCTCGGCATAGATATCGTTGCCGTCGAGCGTCATGGTGCCCTCGACGCGGGTGCCCTCGATCAGGTCGTTCATACGGTTGATGCAGCGCAAAAACGTCGATTTGCCGCAGCCCGAAGGACCGATAAACGAGGTGATGGCGTTTTTGGCGATGTTGAGGTCGAGCCCCGTCAGCGCATGAAAGTCACCGTACCAAAAGTTGAAATCCTTGGCCGTGATGGCCGCTTGCTCCGGCGTGGGAGCGGACTGATAGACGGACATGGGACTCCTTAACTAGCGGCGTTTGCGCGACAGATAGCGCGCAAACAGGTTGAAGGCCAGAATAATCGCCATCAGCAAAAGCGCAGTGCCGTAGGCTGCGTTCATGTTGATGCCGTCATTGGCAAGCAGATACAGGTGAACGGTCATGGGACGACCGGAATCGAGCGGCGAAATAGGCAGGTTGATGGCCTGACCCATGGTGTAGAGCACCACGGCGGTCTCGCCGATGGCGCGGCCGATGGCAAGCACGATGCCGGTGGCGATGCGGCCAAAAGCCGAAGGAAGCACGATCTTGGAGACGACCTGCCACTTGGTGGCGCCCAGGCCATATGCGCCCCAACGGATATAGCGCGGAACGGCGCGGATTGCCTCCTCGGTGGTGCGCATGACGATAGGCAGCATCAGAAGCGCCAGCGCCAGCGCGGCCGAAACCATCGAAAGGCCCAGGCCCATGGCCTCGACAAACAAGGCGTAGCCAAAGAGGCCCATAACAATGGAGGGCACCGAGGCCAGGGCATCGGCAGCATAGCGAATGATGTCGACAATCTTGCCCTGCTTGGCGTACTCGGCCAGATAGACCGCAGCCAGGACGGCAACCGGCGTGCAGATGAGCATGGCGAGCGCCGTCACGTAGATGGTCGAGACGATCGTGGGCCAAATGCCGCCCTCGGCGTTGACGCCCTGCGGCCAGCCGAAGATAAAGTCGAGCGAGATATGCGGCAGGCCGTTGATGACCACGTAGGCGATGATGGCGATCAGCACCAGCGTGGTGATATAGGCCGCGGCGCGAAACACGCCGAGCATGATCTTGTTGGACAGATCCTTGTTGATGCGGCCCTTCTTGCCATGGGAAAGGGCACGCTTGATGCGCTCACGCGACGAGGTCGTATCGACCGTCGTGTCAACGGAATCGGACATAGCCTACCCCCTCTTCTTGGAAATCAGGCGGACGATACCCACCAGTGCAGCGGAGATGATAAACAGGACAACGCCCATGCCGAACAGAGCCGAGCGGTGCAGGCCCGAGGAATAACTCATGTCGAGCGCAATCTGACTCGTGAGCGTCGAGATGGGGCTCGAGATGCTATCCGGAATGACCGGGGCGTTGCCCACGACCATCAGCACGGCCATGGTCTCACCGATGGCACGCCCCATACCCAAGACAATCGCATCGACAATGCCCAGCTTGGCTGCAGGAAGCACGACCTTGTAGATGGTCTGCCACTTGGTGGCACCCATGGCATAGGACGCCTCGCGAATGCCCATGGGAATGGAATTGAGGGCATCTATGGTGAGCGTGGTGATGGTAGGAACGATCATGATGGCGAGCACGAACCACGCCGTCAGTGCGCCAAATCCAAGGCCGCCGGTCAGCTGGGCGATAAACGGGCGGATGATGATCATGCCGAAGAAGCCGTAGATGATGGAGGGGATGCCCGCCAGCAGGTCGACAGCGGGGCTAATGAGCCTGCGCACGCGCTTGCTGGCGATCTCGACCAGATACACGGCTGTGCCCACACCCAACGGCACGCCCATGGCAAGGGCACCGACCGTCACCAGGCCAGAGCCCGCCAGCAGCGACATGATGCCGTAGTGACCCTCAGAGGGCGCCCACGTAAAGCTAAAGAAGTCCACCAGACCGATGTCGGTAAAGACCGGCAGCGCCGAGTACGTGGTAAAGACAAAGATCAGGATGACGGTGACGACCGCCAAGAACGCGCAGGCAAAGAAGATCCACTGCAGCGCCTTCTCCTTAAGATAGGTGCTGCGTGACACCAACGCCAACTCACGCTTTTTGGGCACCTGCGCCTCATGCTCAATCTGGGGGGTTTCCTGTGCTTCCACGCTACTCACTCCCCTTTCCGTCGTTGGTGACGGGAATAAAGCCCGCCTCGCGAATCTGCTTGTCCATCTTCTCGGATGTCACATAGTCAATGTAGTCCTGCGCCTGCTGCGAAGGCGTACCCTTCACAAAGAAGTAAAGGTCACGCGAGATGGGATAGCCGCCACTTGCGACCGTCTTCTCGGATGCCTCGACATGGTTGACTGAAACGGCCTTAACCGAGGTCTTGGCGTTGAGGCTCTCGACAAAACCCAGCGAGATGTAGCCAATAGCGCCACGTGAGCGGGATACGACATCGCGTACCTGGCCCGTACCCGAAAGAACAGCCGAGCGGCGATCGAACGGCGCGCCGTCCATCACGATAGTGCGGAAGGCCTCGCGCGTACCGGACGCCTCGTCGCGGTTGATAACCTGAATCTTCAGGTCCTCTCCGCCGACTTCTTTCCAGTTGGTGATCTTGCCGGCGTAAATATCGCGGAGCTGCTCGGTCGAGAGATTGTCGACCGGGTTGTCGTCGTTCACGATGACTGCAATGCCGTCGTGTGCGATAACGATAGGCGTCAGGCCCAAATCCTGCTCGTCGGCATTGAGGCCACGAGACGAGCTGGCGATGTCGGCGGTGCCGGCGCTAACAGCTTCGATGCCAGCAGATGAGCCAAGGCCGGAGACGAGCACGTCGATGCCGGTCTCTTCCTTAAAGCCCTCGGCCGCAATCTCGGCAATGGGAAGGCAGGTGGTCGAGCCGGCCACGGTAATAGAAGACGTAGAAGATCCCGAGGAGCAGGCGCACAGCGTGAGCGCGAGCACTGCTGCACTCAGGACCGATGCGATCTTTCTCATAGCATCACGCCGATCGCAGCATGGCGCCCACAGGTCCCGCCCTCGTTGCGATAGGAATAAAAGCGGTCGTTTTGACGCACGGTGGAAAGTTTGATGTCCACAATGCCATTCACATCGACACCGGCATCCACCAGCGCCTCGCGAATGGCGGCGGAAAGATCGAGCATACGGGAAGCGGTAGCATCGATGCACGCGAACTCGGCGGCAAAGCGATCCATAAGTTCTTGGGACACCTCATACTCGTCGCCCAGGATATGGGGCCCAATATAAGCAGAGATGTCCTCCGGCGTGCAGCCAGCCGCCTCGCAGAGTGCTTGGCAGGCCTTGGCGGAAATGCGTGCAATCGTGCCCTTCCAGCCAGAATGCACCACGGCAAAGCCGCCGGGAGCCACCAGCACCACGGGAACACAATCGGCAAAGCAGAGCATCACGGGCACCTTATGCGCCGTGCAGACGAGGGCATCACAGCCCTCGGCAATCTGCTCACGAATGTTCTCGAGATCTTCGGCGCCGTTCGAGGTCACCGTCACGACATGGTCACCGTGTACTTGATTGGGGACAAGCAAGTTGTGCTCGCACTCGGCGGCACCCATGGCCTCGAGTACGCGGCGACGATTTTCTTGAACGGTAAAGGGGTCATCGCCAACATGCGAGCCCAGATTGAGCGAGGAGTACGCATCTTCGGAAACGCCACCGGTGCGCTCGGTAAAGGCAAAGCGGACATCGTGCGTCGCGCCCTCTACCAACGTAACTCCATCATGGTCGACACGCGAAACGTTGTCCGCACGTGCTGCCATACTAAAGCCTCCTAATAACACAAGTATCGCGGCGAAGCCGCAGCAGTCCGTGTCATACGGCTGCCATACTTCTTTAAAAGGATACCCGCAGCGGTAGGGACCAAACGTAAAGGGAACGTAAGGAGATTGGAGGCTTTCGTTTACAAACGAGAAACAAAAAGGGCGCATCCATACGGACGCGCCCCTGTGCAAAACAATGCGAAGAACGACTTAGAAGCTGCCGCGCTTGAGGAAGTCGGGAAGCTCAAACTGATCGTTGCCAAAGTTGGGCAGCTCGGTACCACCGACGTTGCGAGTCGGGGCAGCCTGAGCGGGGCTGGCAGCCGGAGCGGTGCGCTGCGGCTCAGCAGAAGCAGCGGCCTTGCTCTGGGACTGCTGGGCAGCGAAGAGCTCGTCCTGACGGTTGACGTTGGAGTCGGAGAAGCCCGTGGCGATAACGGTGATGCGCACCTGGTCGCCCAGGGACTCGTCAACAACGGTACCGAAGATGATGTTGGCCTCGGGGTCGACGGCATTGGCGACAACGTCGGCGGCGTCGCTGATCTCCTGGATGCCCAGGTCCTTGGAGCCGGCGATGGAAAGCAGGACACGCGTGGCGCCATCGATGGAGCTCTCGAGCAGCGGACTGGAGATAGCCTGCTGGGCAGCGTCGACGGCACGGGTGTCCCCAGAAGCGGTACCGATGCCCATCATGGCGGTACCGGCCTGCTTCATGATGGTCTTAACATCGGCGAAGTCCAGGTTGATGATACCCGGGACGGTGATGAGGTCGGTGATGCCCTGGGTGCCCTGGGAAAGAACGCCATCGGCAATCGCGAACGCCTCGAGCATAGTGGTCTTCTTCTCGGCGATGTCGAGCAGCTTGTCGTTAGGGATAACGATCATGGTGTCGACGCAGTCGGAGAGGGTCTTGATGCCCTCCTCGGCGCTCTTCTTGCGCTTGCGACCCTCGAAGGTAAAGGGCTTGGTCACAACGGCGACGGTCAGCGCGCCGACCTCGTTCATCGCGATATCGGCAACGATGGGAGCAGCGCCGGTACCGGTACCACCGCCCTCGCCGCAGGTAATGAACACCATGTCGGCGCCAGCGAGCGCCTCGGCGATATCGTCGCGGGACTCATCGGCAGCCTTGCGGCCAACCTCAGGGTTGGCGCCGGCGCCTAGGCCGCGGGTAAGGTCGGTGCCGATGTGCACCTTGATATCGGCATCAGAGATCGCGAGCGCCTGAGCATCGGTGTTGATGGCAACAAACTCGACGCCGCGGATGCCCTCTTCGATCATTCGATTGACCGCGTTGGTACCGCCGCCGCCGACGCCGACCACCTTAATGACGGCAAGGTAGTTGTTGATCTCTGTCTCGTGCATGTCGGTCCTCCGAACAAAGGTTATTGCCATAGCATGGGTTGACCCCTGCGCACATTAACCTTCAGGTTGAAAGTAAATGCAAAGGTAAACCGTATTATGTTTGCACATTATGAACGTATCAGTCAAATAATTGACCGTGAAAACCAAACAAACCAGATAAACGGCGTGGTATGGCCCCTCAACAAAGCCATTTAGCATGCTAGGCGGTCGGTGCGTTCCTAAACGTGTAGTTGCCCGGAGAGCGTACATTGATATAGGTTACGCCCTCTACCTGCGAAAGTAGCTTGGTCACGATGCGTTCTTTCTTGGCGATATCATCCGAATCGCCCAGCGACACCTCGACGCCGTTGTCGAGATTTGCCGAGATAGCCTCAACGGAAGGCGTGGAAATATCCTTCACCTGGTCCAAGAACTCGCTCGAAAAACCGCGTGCGTAATCCAGGCCGGCCTTGACGGCCTTGGAGCTCACCGCCCGACCCGAAACCGGTGCGACATCGGCCGAGACATCAGTCAACAGCACGGCGCCGTAGTGCTTGGCAAGCGCCAGGGCCGCATCGATGCCGGTCAGGGTGTTGGCACCCTCCCCCGATGTAATGACGTTTCCCTGGTCGTCCACCTCGACAGACGTCGACAACGGAGCAATCCAGGTGTCATCGTCTCCGATAGCCCAGGCAAGGTCGTCGGAGCTGATATAGGCAATGGCGATAACCTTACGCTCCGTCGGCGTGATGATAAGCGTATGGGGAAACTGGCGCTGGACATCCACACCCGAGACCCACGGGTTTTGCTTGAGGCCCTCGGTAATCTGATCGGGATCCACGTTAAAGAGCGACGTGTTCTCGGGAAGACTGATGAGCTGCATGGCGTCGTGCTTGGTCACATGCTCGCTGCCATGAATCTGAATATCGGTGGCGGCGAACAGGCCAGAGTTGATGACGACGATGGCAATAATGGCAAGTAAGGCCACGGCTGCCAGGATACCGCCCGCGATCTTGCCCTTACCCTTGATGGCAGAAGCGGCGTCGGTCGCCTTACCCGCCATGGCACCGAGCGATGACAGAGGATTGAGGCCCTTTTTTGCCGAAGACGCCTTGGCGGCGGGTACCGATGTCAGCGAACGCGGCTTAGCGCCAGGCAACGTACGACCGGCATGCGGCGCACGAGCTCCCAGCGAAGGCCTGGGCGTCGCCATGGGTCGGGAGGTCTTGGTGCCCATCGCCGGCTTGGGCGTCACCGAAGGACGCGGAGCCGGACGACTCGTCTTTTTAGAAGCGGGGCGTCCTCCCAGCTGCGAGCCGACGACCGGGCGCTTGGCAGGACGAACGGGGCCAACAGACTTGGAGGGCATGGCGGGCTTATGTTGAGGCTGGGCAGGTGCGCCGGAACGCCCTCCGGCGCGGCGGAAGGTTGGTTTCGATGCTCTAGAAGCCGAGGAATTTAACTTCCGGTCTGAGCTCGATGCCATACGCCTCCCTCACCTTTCCGTGCACATGTCTGATAACCGCGGCAACGTCATCGGCCGAGGCGGTTCCGTTATTAACGATAAAATTAGCGTGAACGGGCGAAACTTCTGCGCCGCCAATCGAAAAACCCTTTAATCCACAATCCTCGATAAGCTTGCCCACACTCGCATCGGGCGGGTTGCGAAAGACCGACCCGCAGGACGCGCGACCCATGGGCTGCGTTCGCTTGCGCCTCGTCAGGTACCGCTCCATGCGCTCGCGAATGTCGGCCTTGGGCGCCGGTTTAAGCTTGAGCACACACTCGAGGATGATCTCATTGCGGGGAAGGCTACATTCGCGGTAGCCCCAAGTGATCTCGGACCCCGCATAATGCTTGATACCGGATGCCGGGTCAAACGTTACGACATCCTCAACCAGCGAGCCAATCCACTCGGTCCGTGTGCCGGCATTCATAGATATCGCACCGCCGACCGAGCCAGGGATGCCAACGGCAAACTCAAGGCCCGAGAGGCTACGCGACAGGGCATCGTTGACCAGGCGCGCAAACATCACGCCCGCACCGACCGTCAGCGTACAACCGTCATCTGCAACAACCGTGCGCTGAAACTCACGTCCGAGCGAAATGACGGCACCGCGATAACCGCCATCGGCAACCAGCAGATTGGAACCCTTGCCGATGATGACCCACGGCACCTGCTCGCGATCGAGCACCGCCACGGCGCGGCGGAGGGCATGATAGCTATGGCACGTCACAAAGAGGTCGGCCTTGCCGCCGATACGATAGCTCGTATGACGCGCAAGGCGCTCGTCCTCGATCACATCCGTGTCGATCATGCCCGAGAGCGCCATGACGGCGTTAAACAGACCCATTAGACTTAAGCGTCTTTCTTGGCAGTCAGATACTCAATGAACTCGGGACCGACGGTCGTAACGTCACCGGCACCCATAGTGAGCAGCAGGTCGCCCTCGCCCACCATCTGCTCGAGCTCCTGATTAAGCTCAAGACGGCTGGAGCAGTACACGACCTCCTTGCCAGGATGCTTGGCGCGCACGGTATCGGCGAGCATCTTAGAGGTGACACCCGGAATGGGCATCTCGCCAGCCGAGAACACATCAATCAGCAGCAGTTTATCGGCATTGGCAAATGCATCGGCAAAGTCGTCGCACAGGGCCTGCAGACGCGAATAGCGGTGCGGCTGGAACACGACGTCGACGTGCTTGTAGCCCAGCGACGAAGCGGCAGCAAGCGTCGCCTTGATCTCAGTGGGGTGATGGCCGTAATCATCGACCACGGTGATGCCATCGATATCGCCTACGTGGGTAAAGCGACGACGGACGCCCTCAAAGCTCGAGAGCGCCTTGGCGGCGGCGTCGATGTCAAGGCCCAGGACATGGGCGACGGTGAGTACCGCCGTGGCGTTGAGCATGTTGTGGCGACCGGGATTGCTCTTGATCTCCACAGCATGCTCAGTGCCGTCCTCAAAGCGAACGATAAAGTCGCTCTGGATGCCCTTGACATCCGGGTGCATGCAGACGATGTCGTTGCTCTCGGCAAAGCCGTAGGAAAGCACGTGACGGCCCGTCGACTTGGCGAGCTCGACCAGATGCGAGTCCTCACCGCAGACGATGACGGTGCCGTCCTCGCCCACCAGGCTCATGAATTTGGCGAAAGTTGCCTCGATCTCCTCGATACCCGAGTAGTGATCGAGGTGGTCGGCCTCGACGTTGGTCACAATGACCACGTTGGGGTTCAGGAACAGGAAGGAGCTGTCGGACTCGTCGGCCTCGGCGACAAAGTAGTCGCCCGAGCCGTTCTTGCCGTTCGTGTCATAGCCCTCGACGATGCCACCGATCAAGAAGCTCGGATCCAGACCCATGCGGTCGAGCATGGTGGCGCACATCGAAGACGTGGTGGTCTTGCCATGCGTGCCGGCAACAGCGACGGTGGTGTAGCCGTGGCCCAAAGCAGAGAGCATCTTGGCACGGGGCCACACGGGAATACCAAGCTCGCGAGCACGCACGAGTTCAGGGTTGGACTCCGGAATAGCGGTGGAGACAACAACCACGTCGGGCTTGACCTCGTCGATCGTGGCGGCCTCATGGCCCACATGCACCTTCACACCAGCGCGGGTAAGCTGGCGGATATAACGTGACGTCTTAAGGTCGGAGCCGGTAACGGCATAACCGCGCTCGTGCAGAACGAGGGCGATGCCGCTCATGCCGGCGCCGCCGATACCGATAAAGTGGGCGCTCTTAAACTCGGGCGCGGAGGTTGCAGTCTGGGAATCAGCCATGTGCTCGTGTACTCCTTGCGTAAACACTGCCTGTAACCCGTTAACTGTACCGCACCTACCGCATCAGCGCGAGGGCGACCGACGATATCCCGTCTAACTAACGCAAACCCTCTACCGCATCCGCCAGAAGAGCGGCGGCCCTATCCTGAGCCAGACCACGTGCCGCCTGACGCATGGCGTCGCGCGCCGCCGCGTCATCGACCAAGTGCAGCAGCTCATCGGCAAAGGCAGAACCGTCGATATCGGCATCGGCGCAGAGCACACCGGCCCCGGCGTCGACCAGATAACGGGCATTGGTGGTTTGGTGGTCGGCCGTCGCATGCGGATACGGCACGAGCACCGAGGGCACGGCGAGCGCAGCGATCTCGGCCACGCTCGATGCGCCCGAACGCGAGAGCACCAAATCGGCAGCAGCCAGCATATCGCCCATGTTGTCGATGTAAGGCTGGACGCGGTAACGCTCCGCCTCCTCGGGCGTCAGCGCCAAAGCGCGCTCGGTCTCCTCAAAGCCGTCGGCACCCGTCGAATGCAACACATAGAGGTTCTTGCGCGAAAGCAGCTCGTTTTTGAGCGAAACCACGCGCTCGTTGAGGTGCTGGGCGCCAAGTGAACCGCCAAAGACGAGCAGCAGCGTAGCGTCCTCGGGAACGTCAAGTGCCTTGCGGCCGCGAGCGCGATCGCCTTCGATTACCGAGCGACGTACGGGGTTGCCGGTCATGAGCACGTGGTCAGGGTCACCTTCGCGCTCAAAGACCGAACGCGCTGCCGGCACCGAGATGCACACGCGGGCGGCGTGGGAGTTCATCATCTTGTTGGCCAGGCCCGGAACAGAGTTCTGCTCATGCAGCAGATACGGAACGCCTGCGCCCTTGCACCACCCCAGCAGCGGAACCTCGACATAGGCACCAAAACCTATGGCGACATCGGGCTTGCAGGCTTTTGAAAAATGGTTACCGAGCGCGCGCTTCGCCTTATAGACACGCCACAGCGAGCTCAACGCCGTCCAAGGGCGAGAACGGTCGAAGCCCGTAACCGTAATCGGCACAAAATCGAACCCAGCCTCGGGAACCAGACGACCCTCGAGCTTGTGCGACTGACCCACAAATACAACGTGGTGGCCACGGTCACGCAGCTCCTCGGCCAAGGCGAGTGCGGGGTTGATATGTCCCGCCGTGCCGCCGGCTGCGATAGCAACGGTCATCTTATCGGTCATGGTAGTCCCTTCGTACACGCGGTCCCTGGTCGTCGGTGCGCAGACGCGCCGACGGGTCCGAGTTCAAATCGATTCGATTATATCCGCCGCCCGCGTTGCGAGGGCTGGGGCGCTGAGGACGACCTTGCGGAGCCATTCGCGGGCGTGGACGAGCTGCCGGCTCGGATGGAGAACCATCAAGAACGGTAAAGCCGCTACGCGAAGGTCGTTCACCGCGCACATGGGCCACGCCAGCGGTGCTCTCGTCCATAACGGCAAAGCTCTCGCGGCGACGGTCGTACTCATCGCGACGGGCGCTCTCATACGAAACGCGCAGGATCAGACCGGCGAGCATAAGCGACACGATAATCGACGAACCGCCGTAGCTAATAAACGGCAACGGTTTGCCCGTCATGGGAAACACGTTGAGGATGCCCAGCGCGTTAATCAAAAACTGCACCGCGAGAATGACCGCGGAGCCAGACGCCATAAGCGCGCCCCGACGATCGGTCGCCTGCTCGGCAATGCGAAACGCCGAGTAGATCAGCATCGCAAACACCAAGAAGAACAGCACGGTTCCGACAAAACCGACTTCCTCGCCAATGATGGCCAGGATGTAGTCATTGTGCGCCTCGGGAAGATACGAGTACTTCATGGTTGAGTTGCCGATGCCACGGCCGAACAGACCGCCCGAGGCAAAGGCCATGATGGCAAGCGTGGCCTGATAGCCGTCACCATACTCGTCGGCCCAAGGGTTCAAGGCAACCTGAATGCGCACCATACGGTACGGCTCTGCGACAAGCGCAATCACGATCACGAGAATGCCGAAGATTAGCACGCCGATGATAAATCTGGGGTCGAGACCCGCAAACAACGCCATGCACATGAGGGTCAACAGGATGATCAGGACAGTACCGAAATCGGGCTGGATAAAGATCAGAAAGAGCGAAATGCCCAGGTAGATGCCCATCTTGCGAAGGAATTCGTTGATGTTGCCACCGGGCGAAAAGAAGCGATCAAGCATGATGGCCGAATACGCAATGGCAAATGGCTTTAAAAACTCGGAAGGCTGGAACTGAATACCGGCGATGTTGAGCCAGCGCGTGGCGCCACGGCTGCCGCTGCCCACCAAGAACACCAGAAGCAGTAGCCCTATCATGCCGATAAGGAAGATCCTGAGCACATCCTCCCCAAACCAGCTGTCCGGCAAAACGCGCACGATGGCAATCAGCGCTAGAACACCGACCACGGCAAACGCGGCCTGTCGACCCAGAAAAAACGTCGCCGAGCCATTCTCGTGCAGCGCCTCGACCGAAGACGCCGAGTACACCATCAGCAGGCCAAAGCATACCAAGGTAAACAGGCAGGCCATGAATATCAAACGGGGGCGCATGATACGGGCGGGAACGCCGGCAATATAGCGTTCGCTAAACGACTGCCCGCCGCGGCTGGAACGCGGTGTGATGCGACGTGAGGAAGCACGGTCCGAGTCGGGCCTCCTCATACCTTGTCGGGGGCTCTCCTCTCTCACCGCAACCCCTATTCCATTTGTGATTTCGCTGTAGCGGCAAGCTGAGCCACGTAGTCCTTAAACACGCGGCCGCGCTCCTCATAGCCCGAGAACTCATCGAACGAAGAGCAGGCAGGAGAAAGTAAGATCACGTCACCACGACTCGAAAGCGAACGGGCAACGTCCACGGCGTCGCGCAGATCATCCGCCTGAGCGATATCCACATCGCCATCGACATCGGCCTCGTCCATAGCGGCGGTGAAGCGCTCGCGCGCATCGCCAAAGCAGACGACCGAGCGCACGTTGTCCATAACGACGCGCGCGAAGTCCGTGAGCGGCGTGCCCTTATCGTGGCCGCCGAGCAGCAAGATCACGTCGTCATCGGGAAATGCCGTCAGCGCCTTCTCGACCGCATCGGTGTTAGTCGCCTTGGAATCGTTGACGTAGCGCACGCCGTCAATCTCGCCACAGGACTCAACGCGGTGCTCCAGCGGCTGGAACGATGCCAAACCACGGCAAATGCCCTCGGGATCGGCACCGACGGCCAAAGCAGCCGTGGCAGCACATAGGGCATTGATGACATTGTGATGGCCCGAGATCTTGAGCTCGGATGTAGCGATGAGCGGGGTCTCGACGCCTTTCAGACGCACGATCATCTTGCCATCGCGCACAAAGGCGGCATCCTCGCCCTCAGGCTCGTCAAAGGCAACCTTGCAGATGCGACGACCCGGCGTGTAGATGTACTCATCGAACTCGTGAATGCCGGCGTCTTCGACGTCGACAACCACCAGATCGTCATCGACCATATTGTCAAACAGTTTGACCTTGGCAAGCGCATAGTTCTTATGGCTCTTATGCCAGCCCAAGTGGTCGGGAGTGATGTTGAGCAGAACCGCCACGCGGGGGTGGAGCTCGGTGGTCGTAGCAATCTGATAGCTCGAGAGCTCAGCCACAAACCACTCGTTGTGGGCTCGGCCGTCAATCTCGTTGACCGGCGGCTCGCCGATGTTGCCGACAGCAACGCTGGCCTCGCCGGCAGCCTTGAGCAGATAATCCGTCAGCGACGTGGTGGTCGTCTTGCCGTTGGTGCCCGTGATGGCAATCCAGTTATCGGGCGACAGACGATAGGCAAACTCGGGCTCGCCCATAATCTGGGCGGCATGATTGCGCCCGGCCTTAAAGAAGCCCGAGAACTCCGAGATGCCCGGGCACGTCACGCATACGTCATAGGCGCCCTCGACCTGTTCGGTCCCATAGACAAACGACGCACCAGCAGCCTCGAGCGCACGCGTGGCGTCATTGGGCTCAGAGGTGCCGCCGCCATACACGGTAACGGCGCTTACGCGCTCGGGATGTGCCAGCGCCCAGCGGGCGACATCGAGACCGGATTTGCCCTGACCCAAAACGAGCAGGCTAAAGACATCAGCAAGAGGCATGAAAGACCACTATCCCAACTGGAAGAACAGAGCAAGGCCAACGGCACCAAAGGCCGCAGCGATAATCCAAAAACGGATGACGACCTTGGTCTCGGCCCAGCCCTTCTTTTCGAAATGATGATGGATGGGCGCCATAAGGAAGACGCGCTTGTGCGTAAAGTGGAAGTAGACAACCTGAATCATGACCGACAGGGTCTCAACGATAAACAGGCCGCCGATGATGAGGGAGACGACCTCGGTGTTGGTCATGATGGACGTGCAGGCAAACGCGGCGCCCAGGGCAAGCGAGCCGGTATCGCCCATAAAGATGCTCGCCGGATAGCAGTTGAACCACAGAAAGCCCAAGCAGGCACCGGCACACGCGGTGCAGAAGATGGACAGGTTCACGTCTCCGTGCAAAAACGCCATGGCGGCCATGGCGAGCATGGCAATCATGGAGGTGCCGCCAGCAAGACCGTCAAGGCCATCGGTCAGGTTCACGGCATTAGAAAGACCGGCGATCATCAGCCAGCAAAAGACAATGTAGAGCCACGGGAACGAAAGGCCACAGATGGTGGTCGAAAGAACACCGAGGTCAATCGTCAGGCCGCCGGGAAAACGAATCTCGGGGGCGACGCCGCACCAGTTGACGGCAAGTACCGTAAAGGTGACACATATAATGGTTAGGCCGATCATCTTGGCATGAGGCGTCAGACCGAGCGAGCGCCCATGCGTAACGGAGGTCAGGTCGTCGATCAGGCCCAGCACGCCGGTCGCCAGCGTGGCGAGCAGCACGAGCACGAGCTCGGTAGTGAGCTTGCCCATCAGCAGGCAGGTCAGCGAGATCGCGACGAGGATGACAACGCCACCCATGGTGGGCGTTCCCTGCTTAACCAAATGACGCTTGGGGCCGTCGGCACGAACCTGCTGGCCGATACCCTCGACCTTGAGTAGCTTGATCCACCACGGCATGAGCAGCAGCGCAATGGCGGCGGCGATGCCAAGCCCCAAAAAAGCCTGATACGTTGGATACGAGGGATTGCCGAACATGGGCTAGCACACACCTTCCACAAAGCGGTCGAGCTCAACAAAGCGGGAACCCTTGACCAGTACAACATCATGTTTTTCAAGCGCGCCGCCCATGCGGTCGAGCACCTGCTGATAATCGGAGAACACTTGGATGCGGTCCTCGTCCATGCCCATCATGCGCGCGGCATCGGCCATAAGCTGGGCCAGCTCACCGCCCACGCACGCCAGCATGTCGAGCTTCTTGGCGGCGGCATAGGCGCCCACGAGCTCATGCATGCGAGGAGCCTCATCGCCCATCTCGCCCATCTCGCCCAGGATAGCCATGCGAGACCCCGTGCACGAAAGCGAGCACAGCAGATCGAGGCCAGCAGCCATCGATTCGGCACTGGCGTTATAGGAGTCATCGACGATGCGTGCACCGCTCTTGGCGCGCTTGATCTCCTGGCGGTGACCGGTGATCGTGAGGCCCCTAAAGGCAGCATCGATCTGCTCGGGCGTCACGCCCAAGCGATAGGCAACCGCGGCGGCCTTAACGGCATTAGGAACGGACTGCACGCCGGGGATGGCAAGCATGGTATCGATCGTCTCACCCTGGCCAAAATCGAGCGTAAAGACCGGACGGCCCTCGTCATCAACACGAACGTCGCGGGCACGGACCTCATCATCGTCCGAGACGCCGGCCAGCATCACGTCGATACCAGCAGGCTGGGCGAACGTATCGCGAATGAACGGCGTAAAGTCGTCCTCGCCGCCCAAAACCAGCAGCGGCAAGAAGTCGCCAGCGGCGCACATACCCTGGACAATCTCGGCCTTAGCGCGGGCGATGTTCTCGCGGCTACCCAAAATGCCGATATGAGAGGTGCCGATCTTGCTCACGATGGCAAGGTTGGGATTGGCGGACTGGGACAGGCGCTCAATCTCGTGGAAATGGTTCATGCCCATCTCGAGCACCAGGACCTCGGTATCGGCCGGAGCGGAAAGCACCGTGAGCGGCATGCCGATCAGGTTATTGAAATTGCCCCTGGTGGCCCAGACACGATAGCGCTTGGCGAGCACAGCGGCGAGCACGTCCTTGGTCGTCGTCTTGCCGATGGAACCGGTAATGCCAACGACCAGGCAGCCAAGCTCCAGACGGTACGCGTGCGCCAAACGCAGCAGAAACTCCTCGGGATCATCGGTCAGCAGGATGGCGCATCCTTTGTCCTGCGCCAGCGAGACCAGCTCGGCCTCGGGCTCACGCGTCATCACGACGGCGCCGGCACCCGACTGGACGGCACGGGAAGCAAAATCATTGCCGTCGACGTTTTCACCGGGAAAGGCGACGAAAATCGTCCCTTCCTCGACCTGGCGCGAGTCGATAACGCACCCGCGGCATACCCGATCGGCTTCTCCCGTCACGGTTCGGGCCCCTGTTGCGGCCGCGAGGTTGTTGACGGCGATCTCTATCATTGCAGCTCCCCTGTAAACCTAATAATGCTATCGGCGTATTGTATCCCAGCGCCGCACATGCGTGGTGCAGGGCATGTGAACACCCTCATATGGGACAACAAACAACGCCCCAAAGATTGTAACCCCCTACTTCGTGTGCGGGATACCCAGCACGTCGAGCGCGTTGGCCATAATGGACTGGAACGGCACCGCAGCGGCATCTGAGCCGCTCGGCGTTCCGTCGAGCGTGATATAGCACAGCACCTTGGGCGATTGTGCCGGTGCAAAGCCCATAAAGGACGACATGTAGTTCTCCTTGAGGTAGCCGCCGTTCTCGTCGGCACGTTCGGCCGTACCGGTCTTACCCGCCACGTCATAGCCGTCAACCGCGCCGCCAACGCCCGTTCCCTCGGACACGACCGTCTGCATGCACGATGTCACCTGGGATGCGGCGTCCTCCGAAATCGCACGCTCGCCTTCGCCCCAGTCCTTCTCGTCGCCTTTGCTGGACTTATAGAAGTGCGGTGTCATCATCACGCCGCCGTTGGCGATGCCGCCCACGGCGCGTGCGATCTCAATCGGCGAGACGGACAGCGCCTGTCCAAAGCTCATCGAGCCCAGCGTGGCGCCGTCATACTGGTCACGCTCCTTGACGATACCCAGGCTCTCGCCCGGAAAATCGACACCAGAGCTGTGACCGATGCCCCACTTGTCCACATAAGCGGCAAAGTCATCGGCACCGATCTTGCGCCCCACCAGGACAAAGCCCACGTTGGACGAACGGCGCATCATCTCGCGCACATCCATGGTCATGGCGTAGTCGCGCTTGTCGGCATCGGTGACGGTATCGTCGCCCACCTTGATGCTCGCCGGCACCTCAAACGACGTACTCGATCGCACGACGCCCAAGTCGAAGCCGGCGCCCGCCACGAGCGTCTTAAAGACCGAGCCGGGCTCGTAGGCGTCGGTGACCAGGCGCAAGTTCATATCCTCGGTCTTGGCGTTTTCCAGATTGGTCTGGTCGTAAGTCGGATACGAGCAGGCTGCCAAGATCTCGCCTGTCGTAGGATCGGTGACCAGCGCCGAGCCGTTCTTGGCCTTAGTCTTCTCAACTGCCTCTGCCAGGGCATCCTCGGCCGCACGCTGGATATTGACGTCGAGCGTCGTCACGATATCAACGCCGTCGACCGCAGCCACCTTTTTATAGGCACCGCCCGCGATATAGCTGCCGTCCCTCGCGCGCTCGCGTACGAGAGAACCGTTCGTGCCGGTCAGAAGCTTGTTGTATTGCTTTTCGAGACCCGTCAAGCCATCGTTGTCCACATTCACTACACCCAGCACCTGCGATGCCAGATTGCCGTATGGATATACGCGCTTCATGGCCTGCTCAAAAAGCACACCGGGCAGGTTCTTCTTCTCCAGCGTCGCAGCATCGTCTTCGTCCACCTGGCGCTTGATATACACCCAGGTTCCATCGGACTCAACGAGCTTGCGGCAGGTCTTTTTATCGATTCCAGTTGCCTTGACCAGCGCCGACACCGTCTTGTCAACGTCCTCGACAAGCTGCGGGTTCACGGCGATGTTGCGACATTCGACCGACGACGCCAGCACGTTACCGTTGCGGTCGTAGATGGTGCCACGTTTGGCATAGAGGGTCTGCGCAAGCAGGCGACGCGCATCGGCACGCTCGCGCAGTTTATCGGCTTCGACAACCTGATAGTCGGCAAGGCGAAAGACGCCCAAGCCCAAGCCAAGCCCAATGAATCCCATGACGGCTTTGCGGCGAGGCAGAGGCGTGCCTGTGAGCCATTCGGTCGGCGAACTCTTGCGCGACCTGGTGTTATGCACTTGAGGGCCGCCCGAGCCGCGAAGTCGCGACGCCGGGTCGTTGCCACGGGACCGCCCGGCGTTGTAAGATTGCCGACCCGTTCCTTGATAACCAGAACGTCCCCGCGACGAGGGACGTCCAGAACCGCGGCCCCTATCGGAACCGCGGCGATAGTCATTTGTCATACTCAGCTACCGTCTTGCTACTGAGCGGTCGCGGTCGCGTTGGCGCCCGCGGCTGCATCCTGCGAAAAGTCAAGTGTAACGCTCTCGCTGGGCTCCACCATGCCATAAGCGCCCGCAAGGTCGCGAATGCGCGTGTCGGCGCCATAGACCGAATGCATGACCTCCAGGTCGGAGCTCTCATCGGTCGCCTTTTCGAGCGTGTTGGTAAGCTCGGCGTTGCTGTTGAGCACCTGGGCCGTAACGCCGGCGAGCGCCACGCGGGCGACGCCGATCGTCATGAAGATAGCCGCAATGATGCAAAACGTTTTAAGAACGCTCATGAAAACCGGGCTTACCGCCTGGTTTGCCTGACGGCCCGCGCCCGTGTAGACATCAAAGCGCGGCGTGCGCTGCTCACGGGGAGCAACGGGGGCCTGCGGCGTCTCACGATAGGCGGGCATGGCGTTCATATCATAGGCGAGTGCTGCGCTTGAAGTGTTGTAGCCCATGATATGCCGCCTCCCATCCCGAGTACGTTGGTAGTGTGTTTAAGCTTCGTTTATGGTGCGAGCGGGAGGTCCAATATCGCGCGGTCGCGCCTACAGACGCTGCGCCACGCGGATTTTGGCTGATCTCGCCCGAGGGTTGCGCTCAACCTCATCAGGCTGGGCAACCAGGGGTTTGCGGGTGATGACCTTGAGTATCGGCACGTTGCCGCACACGCACACCGGAATCTCCGGCGGACACGTGCACCCCTGGCTCATCTCCTTAAAGTGGTTCTTTACGATACGGTCCTCGAGCGAGTGATACGAGATGACGCAGATACGTCCGCCCGGGTTGAGCCACCTGGTGGCGGCATCAAGCCCTCGTTCGAGCACATCGAGCTCGTGATTGACCTCGATGCGAATGGCCTGGAAACTTTTCTTGGCCGGGTGTCCACCATGCCGACGAGCGGCAGCCGGGATACCCGCCTTGATGATCTCGACAAATTGGCCGGTGGTTTCGATCGGTTCTTGCTCGCGGCGGCGCACGATCTCGCGCGCGATCTGCGAGGCGAACTTCTCTTCGCCGTAGACGCGTAGAATCCGGGCGAGGTCGTGTTCGTTATAGGTGTTGATGACCTCAGCTGCGTTTAAGGTGTTATTACCCGGATCCATCCGCATGTCCAATGGGGCGTCCTCGTTATACGAAAAGCCCCTGCCAGGGATATCGAGTTGCGGCGACGAAACGCCCAAATCGAACAGGAAGCCATCGACCCCGGGCACCTCGGCCGAGCAAAGCAGCTCGTCCAAGTCGCCGAAGTTGCCCTTCAGCAGCCGGTGCGGAACGCCGGGAACCTCGCGGTCCAGACGGGCGCCAGCGGCCTCGAGGGCCATGTCGTCCTGATCGACGCCGAGCAAAAGGCCCGTCTCCCCCACCTGCGCGGCCATCTTTACCGAATGGCCGGCACCGCCAAGGGTGCAATCGCAGACAACGGAGCCGCTCTTTAGCCGCAGCGACTCAAGCACTTCGCCGAGCATGACAGGTTCATGCCGATATTCTTGTGTCAAGATCCCACGCTCCATCCGTTACCCGTGCCTTGCCCTTACGAGAAGAAGAGGTCCAGCAGGGCCTCATCGTCATCGTCCTCATCGGCCGCGGCGCGATCCCAAACCTCAAGGTGGTCGTAGTTGCCCACAACCGTGACCTCGCGGTCGAGGTTCGCCTGCTTGCGGAGAGACTCGGAAAGACCGATACGACCGGCGCTGTCCACGTCCATCGACGTGGTGCGCTTGTTGATCGCCCTCATGAGCTTCTGGTCATTAATGTCACGCGGGTTAAAACCCTCGTGGCCCTCACGACCCGCGAAGAGTCCTTCGACCCACTTATCGAAGGCCTCGGCAGAGAACACGTACAGAGCATCGACATCCAGGGCTTTGAACACGCGAACGTGCTCTCCAAGCTCCTCGCGAAGGGGTGCAGGCAGGGACAGACGACCTTTTGCATCGAGATTGCGCTCGTATGCACCAGTCATTCCCATATGCGCCCTCCCCTCGGTTACTCAGATGGCACGTACGCGGGGAACCACCCCGCCTGTCGACGTCATCAATAATATGGGGAACCGCCCCATTTTTCAACACCTTTCCCCACCCCTTCCCCCACCCCGCCCCACCACTCCACTCACCATATATTGCAAAACACCCCCAAGCATATGTTCGAAAACACAATATGTTGTGTTTGCAGGAACGGCGGGATGCCACCTGTAGAACCACACCCGCGAACCTCAACCTTCAAGTTGACCTTGAGGCGATTTTTACGTCCCTTTACATGCCGTTCACATCGCCCCCAAACTCCCCCACCCAAGGCCCGTGCGGCCCACCACCGCGACGCCAAGTGGCGAAAAATGGGACGGGCCCCAGATTGCCCATGCGCGCGCAAAAGCACGCCGCGGCAATCTGGAGCCCGTCCCCAAATACCTATAAATATGCAGGTCAGCGATGTGTTAACGATGTGCCAGCGGGTGCGCCGCCAAATAGACCTCGGTCAGTTGCGTACGATCGACATGCGTGTAGACCTGCGTGGTCGATATATCGGCATGTCCCAAGATCTCCTGTAGCACACGGAGGTCTGCGCCGCCCGCAAGCATATGGGTGGCAAAGGAGTGACGCAGCGTATGGGGATGGAGCCCCACCAGTCCCACCTGGCGCCCGTAGCGCTCACAGATGGCATGGATGCCCTGGCGCGACAGACGGCGGCCGTTCTTATTTAAAAAGACCGCCGAGGTCTCGGTTCCGCGGGCATGGGCCGCCAAGCGAGAACGCCCCTCAGTTACATAAAGCGTCAGAGCTCGCGCCGCGCTTCCCACCAGCGGGGACAGGCGTTCCTTTGAGCCCTTACCGCGAACGAGCACAAAGCCATCGTCGATATGGATATCGCCCACATCGAGTCCCACCAACTCGCTCACACGCAAACCGCATCCGTAGAGCACTTCCAAGATGGCATGGTCGCGCAAGCCCATCTCGCCCTCGGGGAAGTCTTGATCGAGCAGCGCCGAGACATCCTCCACCGATAGATACTCCGGCAAACGCTCAGCCTTTTTAGGCAGGCGCAACGCCGCCGTTGGATTTTGGGCCACAGCCCCATCGCGCACCAAAAAGGCATGCAGGCCCTTCACGGCCGCAAGCGCACGCTCCACCGAGGCATCCGAATAGCCCCCATCGCGACGGTCGGCGACAAAGCCCTCCACGACCTGACGGGTCACCTCTTCAAAAGACACAATACCCACCCGCTCCAGATAGGCGCAGTACGTCGTCAGGTCACGACGATAGGCCGCAATCGTGTTGCGCGCCAAACCCCGCTCGACCGCAAGGTAATCGAGATACTCCCCCGCCGCCACGGCGAGCGACGAGGGAGTAGCTTCGGTATGTTCCTTATTCGCCGGCACCCTTAGTCCGTAGCGAGGTTCATGGGCGTCACCTGCAGACGGTCGACACCCTCGTGCTGGCCGATCGAAGCGCGCACGAACTCGCGGAACAGCGGCTGCGGGTTGGTCGGGCGGCTCTTGAACTCGGGATGAGCCTGGGTTGCCACATACCACGGATGCACGTCGCGCGGCAGCTCGACCATCTCGACCAGGCGCTCGTCAGGCGACAGACCCGAGATAACCAAACCGGCGTCCTCGAGCTGGTCACGGAAGGCGTTGTTGAACTCAAAGCGGTGACGGTGACGCTCGTAGACGAGCTCCTCGCCATATGCCTCGCGAGCAAGGGTATCGGCGGCGAGCTTGCACGGATAGGCGCCCAGGCGCATGGTGCCGCCCTTCTCGGTCACGTCCTCCTGCGAGCTCATCAGATCGATGACGCTAAACGGGCCGTCCGGATCGAACTCGGAGGAGCTGGCGCCGGCAAGGCCGACGACGTTGCGGGCGAACTCGCACACGGCCACCTGCATACCCAGGCAAATGCCCAGATACGGAATCTTGTGCTCACGGGCAAACTCGGCCGCGAGGATCTTGCCCTCCAGGGCGCGCTTGCCAAAGCCGCCGGGGACCAGGATGCCCGAGGCGTCGCCCAAAACCTCGGAGACATTCTGCTCGTCGAGGCTCTCGCCGTCGACCAGCTGGACGTCCACATGGCGATCGTAGAAGACGCCCGCATGGTGCAGGGCCTCGATAACCGACAGGTACGCATCGGGCAGCTGCGTGTACTTACCCACGACGGCGATCTTCACCTTGTCGGCGTGATGGTTGGCGTGATTCTGTTTGCGCAGGAACTCGTTCCACTCGCTCATGTCGCGCTCACGCGGATCCAGACCCAGGCGTTCGCAAATGCGCAGGTCAAAGTCCTGCTCGGCAAGCAGCTGCGGAACATCGTAAATGCTCGCGCAGTCCTCGTTGGTAAAGACGCAATCGGTGTCGACGTCGCAGAAGCTTGCGATCTTTCCGCGGATAGCGTCATCGATATGGTGGTCGGAGCGCAGCACGATGATATCGGGCTGGATGCCAAAGCTGCGGAGCTCCTTGACGGAATGCTGCGTGGGCTTGGTCTTGACCTCGTGGGCGGCGGCGATATAGGGAACGAGCGACACGTGGATGTAGCAGACGTTCTCGGGGCCGGCCTCCTTGCGGTACTGGCGGATGGCCTCGACAAACGGCTGCGACTCGATGTCGCCGATCGTGCCGCCCAGCTCGGTGATGACTACATCGGAGCCGGTCTGCTCCTCGATGCGGCGGAACTTGTCCTTAATGGCATTGGTGACGTGAGGAATCACCTGCACGGTACCGCCCAAAAAGTCGCCGCGACGCTCGCGGGCGATCAAGCTCTTATAGATGGCGCCGGTCGTAAAGTTGGAATCGCGGGTCAGGTTCTCATCAATAAAGCGCTCGTAATGACCCAGGTCCAGGTCGGACTCGTAACCATCCTCGGTAACGAAGACCTCACCATGCTGGAAGGGGCTCATGGTACCGGGGTCGACGTTCAGATACGGATCGGCCTTCTGCATCGTTACTTTGTAGCCACGCGACTTGAGCAGACGGCCCAGCGAGGCCGCGGTGATACCCTTGCCCAAGGACGAAACCACGCCACCGGTTACGAACACATGCTTGGTCATATTGAGTTACCTGCGCTTCCCGTAGAAGTTGTTTATCCACATCTTACGGGTCTTCATTGTAATACTCGCGCCGCGGACCGTTCGCAATTTTTCTCGCGTGCGATTGCATTTCTCAATCTTGAAACAAAACGCCGCCCGGTTTCCCAGGCGGCGTCGCTATGGCAAGGGTTACATGCTGCTATCGATCAGCAACCTCGTCCTCAAGCATTTCTTGAACGAGCATGCCGGTACGGACGCCCTCAAGATACCACTCGCCACGTTCGGTGAGGCAAATGCCATTTGCAAGCTGACCGCCGTCGTCGCTATAACGCGAGACGACATCAATCATGCCTTCGGAATCCAAGCGATCGATTGCGGCGCGGGCACGATACGGCGAAACCCCCACGCGCTCGGCAAGCGTTTTGCGCGAGAAACCATACGGCCCGCCATTGTCTTCGGTTTGCTGGTCGATTTCCATCAACACCAGCACCTCAACACGCTTCATATCGTTGACACTCGCACGACCCTTGCCCGCCATAGCAGCCTCCTCAAACCGAGCACGAGCATCTAACGCGCCGTGCGCGACCGACACACCTCACGATGGCAGGTAATATCCATCATGCGGCATCCCGCTAAGGATGAAACAGTTACGGTTATTGTATACCGCTCAAATTGTTTCTAGGCAGGTAAACGGCTATTTTTCGCCGAAATAGGCGCTTTATTGATCAAAAAGCCGTACCGGGCGCCAACCCGATACGGCCAAAATGCAATGCAATTACCGCGGTGCTTCAAACTTAGCGGTGGAAGAAACCGCGGCGCTCAAACTTGGGCTCGCAGCACACGTTGATACCCAGTTTGCGCAGTACCGTCTCGTCCGTCGGCGAGATAATCACGCTAAAGAAGGCATCGCAACCGCGCAGCTGCTCCAGGCCCGAAAGGACGCGAGCGGCCGTCTCACTCGTGGCCGAGGTGATCGACAGCGCCATAAGCGTCTCGTCGGTGTGGAGGCGAGGGTTTTTGCTGCCCAGGAAATGCGTCTTGAGCTTGCTGATGGGCTCGATCGCCTCATCGCTAATGACCTCGAGCTCAAGGTCGACGCCCGAGACATGCTTGAGGGCGTTCATAATGAGCGAACTTGCGGCGCCCAGGCGCGTGGAGGTCTTACCGGTCACCACGGAGCCATCGGGCATGACCATGGCACCCACGGGACCACCCGTCAGCTGCTCCCTGGTGAGGGCCGCCGAGCGCGCCGGTGAGTAGTTCTTATCGATGCCGGCTTTCTTCATAATAATCTTGAGACGGTCGACTTGCTCATCGCCCATGCCGGTACGGCGCACATTTTCGACCGCGGTAAAGTAGCGGCGGACGATCTCCATCTTGGAAGCGTCGCGGCAGGCATCGTCATCGGTGATGGCAAAGCCGACCATATTGACGCCCATGTCCGTAGGACTCTGATAGGGGCTCTTGCCCAGGATCTTTTCCATCAGAGCACGGACCACCGGGAAGGCCTCGACGTCGCGGTTGTAGTTGACCGTGGTCTTGTTGTAGGCCTCCAAGTGGAAGGAGTCGATGATATTGGCATCGTCGAGATCGGCCGTTGCTGCCTCATAGGCGATGTTGACCGGATGCGTGAGGGGCAGATTCCAGACCGGGAAAGTCTCGAACTTGGCGTAGCCGGCGGCGGTGCCGTGCTTGTGCTCGTGATAGAGCTGCGAGAGGCAAGTGGCGAGCTTGCCTGAGCCGGGGCCGGGAGCGGTGACCACGACGAGCGGACGAGTGGTCTCGACAAACTCATTCTTGCCATAGCCGTCGTCGGACACGATCAGGTCGACGTCGTGCGGATACCCCTCGATGGGATAGTGCAGCTTGGCGGGGATACCGAGCGCGTTCAGGCGGTTGCGGAATACATCGGCAGCGGGCTGGCCGGCGTACTGGGTGATGACCACAGCCGCGACGGCAAAGCCGTTGCCGCGGAACAGGTCAACCAGGCGCAGCACATCCTCGTCATAGGTAATGCCAAGGTCACCACGAGCCTTGTTTTTCTCGATGTGGTTCGCGTTGATCGCGATGATAACCTCGACATCGTCGGCGATGCTCTTGAGCATGCGGAACTTGCTGTCCGGTTCAAAACCCGGCAGCACGCGGCTCGCATGATAGTCATCGAACAGCTTACCGCCAAACTCCAAATAGAGCTTGCCACCAAACTGCGAGATGCGCTCCTTAATGTGAGCAGCCTGCAGCTCGATGTACTTCGCGTTGTCGAAACCCTGGCGCATGTGTGGCTCCCGTCCCGTTTCCATTTAATGTCCTAGGCGATTATAACGGAGCCCGCCCTCCCCGATACCCAGACCATCAACAGGCACCAACCAAACACGCTCACCACAACCACCGGGGACCCGGGGCAGCTCGTTTAGAACGGGGAACAAGTCACTCAGCACCAACAACAAAAACGTCGCAGGCAGAGCTGAAGCCAGCGAACGGGCACCAGAGCGAGCAAGCTTCCCCCTGCACCAACAAGGGGAACGTCGCAGGTTGAGCATAAGTCAGCGAGCGACGTCCAGAACGTACAAGTTGGCATGAAAAAGGCAAGGCATAGACCTTCTGGTCATGCCTTGCCTTTTGAATGACAAATTGTCGTTCTGGGCGGTGCGCAGCGTCGACTGGTTGCGCGGTTCGTAGAACCGCGCAACATGAGAGCGCCCCCTCCCGCGCACGGAACGGGAGGGGGCTAAAGGTAGGAGTCTACCGGTGGGTTGACCCCACCGGACAGACGATGACCAGGTGATCCTTTACAGGATCGTCAAGGTTTCCGTGGGGTACCCGTTGGGTACTTAGAGCATCACGCAAGCGACGGTCAGGATGATGGCGCAGACGACGGAGAGAGCGACGATGAGCTTAAGGGCAAACTTGAGCCAGGTCGTCCACTCGATCTTGGCCAGGGCGAGACCGCCCATGATGGCGCCGGAGGTCGGGGTGAACAGGTTCACAACGCCGATGGCAGAGGAGAAGATCATGACCATGACCTCGGGCGAGAAGCCGAGCTTAACAGCCAGCGGTCCCATGATAGGCATGGAGACGGTAGCCATACCAGAGGTCGAGGGGATCAGGAAGGACAGGCCGAAGTAGACCAGGAAGCTCATGGGAGCGAAGATCACGCCGGACAGGCCAGCCAGAGCATTGGCGGCAGCGTCGAGGACGTAGACGTCGAGGCCGGTGTTAGCCATGAGGACGGAGATACCACGGGCGAGGGCGATGACGAGAACAACGGACATCATGTCGGCAGCGCCGGTGATGAAGGTGTTAACGATCTGCTTCTCGGACAGGCCACCGATGATACCGATCAGGACGGCCATGAGGAAGAACCAGGTGGAAGCCTCGTCGAAGTACCACTGACCAATGGGCAGGCCGGTGATCAGGGCAGACCAGCCCTGGACGACGGCGTTACCGTCGGCGTCGTAGACAGCGCCAGCGTCGAAGAAGTTGGCGACGCCCTCGTTGAGGTCGGCCAGCGGAATGAAGCCGACGATCATGACGACGAAGGTGAAGGCAAAGGCGATCAGAACACCCTTCTGACGACCGGTGAGCTTGACCTCATTGTGAACCTCGGAAGCAGCCTTGCCGTGAGCCTCTTCAGCGTCCTTGAGCTCCTGCATCGACAGGATGGTGGAACCCTTGTCAGCCTTGACCTTCTTGGCATAGCTCATGACGAAGAAGATGGACATGGCAGTGGTAGCAATCCACAGGACGGCACCGAGGCCGATGATGATGGACTGGTTGACCTCAATGCCAACGCCGGTCAGAGCGTCGACGGCAGCGCCGACGGCGAACGGGTTAACCGTGGAGCCCAGGCAGCCGCAGCCAGCGCCGAGCAGGACGGTGGCGGCACCGACCATCGGGTCGAAGCCAGCGGCCATCATGGTAGCGGCAAGCAGGGCGTAGAAGGGAACGGTCTCCTCGCACATACCATAGGTGGTACCACCGAGGGAGAAGATGAGCATCAGCACGGGAATGAGCATGATCTCGTTGCCCTTAAGCTTCTGCACCAGGACGGCGATGCCGTTGTCCAGGGCGCCGGTCTCGGTCATCATGCCGAGGAAGCCGCCCAGGATCATAACGAAGAGGCAGACGGGCAGAGCGTCAGCGAAGCCCTTAATCGGGGCGGTGCAGAAATCGCTCAGACGGGCGGCAGTAACCGCGCCGCCGGACGTGCCGGAGACGATAACGGTAATCACTGCAACAATTGCCAGCAGAGCAAGAAGAATGGTGAACGATGAAGGCATACCGCGCTTTTTCTTAGCGGTCTCAGTCATAGTTCTCATCCCCCCTTCATAAATCATTTACTGATCTCGCCCGAAGCGGCTCTTCCGTGCCGTGCCTGCCGCTCGATGCGAGATTTTTACCAGATAAAGCCGCTCGGGGTGTTCAACAATACACCCCGAGCGAGATGCTAGATGCACTTACTTGAGCGTGGCGTACATGACGGCCTTGATGGTGTGCATGCGGTTCTCGGCCTCGTCGAAGACCTTGGAAGCGGGGCTCTCGAAGACCTCGTCGGTGACCTCCTGCTCGGTGATGCCGAACTGCTCGCACTTCTCGGCGCCAATCGTGGTGTTGGTGTCGTGGAAGCTGGGCAGGCAGTGCAGGAAGATGGCACCCGGGTTGGCCATAGCCATGACCTCGGAGGTGACACGATACGGGGTGAGCTGAGCGATGCGCTCGGCCCAGACCTCGTCAGGCTCGCCCATGGAGACCCACACGTCGGTGTAGATAACGTCGGCACCGGTGACGCCGTCCTTGACGTCGGTGGTCAGCTTGATGGTGCAGCCGTTGGCCTCGGCGATGGGCTTGCAGGCCTCGATGACGTCGTCAGCGGGCATGCACTCCTCGGGGCCGCAGGCCACGAAGTTCATGCCAAGCTTGGAGCAGACAACCATGAGGGAGCGAGCAACGTTGTTCTTGCAGTCGCCCATGAAGACGAGGGTCTTGCCCTTGATGTCGTAGTTGAAGTTCTCCTGGACGGTCAGGATGTCGGCGAGCATCTGGGTGGGATGCCACTCAGTGGTCAGGCCGTTCCACACGGGCACGCCGGACTTAGCAGCGAGCTCCTCGACATCGTCCTGGGCAAAGCCACGGAACTCGATGCCGTCATACATGCGGCCGAGAACGCGGGCAGTGTCCTCGATGGACTCCTTCTTGCCCATCTGCGACGAACCCGGATCGAGGTAGGTGACGCCCATGCCCAGATCCATGCCGCCGACCTCGAAGGCGCAGCGGGTACGAGTAGAGGTCTTCTGGAAGAGCAGAACGATGTTCTTGCCCTCGAGATAGCGGTGCGGAACGCCAGCGCGCTTCATATCCTTGAAGTTCTTGGAGAGCTTGAGCAGGTACTCGATCTCCTCGGTGGTGAGGTCGAGAAGCTTGAGGAAGCTACGGCCGGAAAGGTTAACACCCATGGTTTGATTCCTTTCGAAGAAATGAATTACGTAAGTATTAGTGGTGCCCGTTTAACGGGCGAAGCCGGTGCGGTTGTAGGGGGACCGCACCGGAAACGGAAAGACTTAGAGGTCCTCGCGCCAGAAGGGCATGCTCATGCAGCGCGGGCCGCCGCGGCCGCGGGAGAGCTCGGCGGAGGGCACGACGAGAAGGTCCAGGCCCT
>JAHABQ010000060.1:0-1309 GCA_018376265.1 Collinsella sp. | reverse complement strand
CGAGTTGAATACCTGCGGGCCCACATCGAGGCGATGAGGGAGACCGTCGAGCTCGACGGGGTGGAACTCATGGGATATACCTGTTGGGGCCCGATCGATTTGGTTTCGGTCGCCACAGGACAGATGCGTAAGCGCTACGGGTTTATCTATGTCGATCGAGACGATAGCGGTGCGGGCTCGTTTGAGAGACGTAAAAAGAAAAGCTTCGAATGGTACCGACGCGTAATAGCAAGCAATGGCGAAGACCTTGCGTAATAACGTTAAGATGGACAAATGCGCCCGTTGGGGGAATAGTCGCGCCACTTTGCTTGACAACAGGCTAAACTAGCTAATAAACATTTACTCTTCTGTTTAGATTGAATTTGCGGTCGTTTAGTTGCCGAGCCACGGGGCGGTCAAGCCACGATGCTCGGCCGCGACCGATGCTAGGGGGAATGATGGCTAAAGCAAGCGTCCGCGAGATCAGCCGCATTACCGGCTTTTCGCCCGCAACCGTGTCCAACGCGCTCAACCGCAAGCGCAGCGTGAGCGAGGAGACCGCCAAGGTCATCCTGGAGTGTGCGCAGTCGCTCGGCTACCAGCAGTCGACGCAGCTCGAGAGCATCCAGTTTGTGCTTGCGCGCAAGACGGCCGCCATCCTGGACGAGAGCACCTTCCATCCCGCGGTCATCGAGGGCGTGGAGCGCCAGGCGCGTCGCCACGGCATGAGCACGAGCTTTGTCACGCTCGACTTTAGCGATCTTGACGCTGTGCGCCCGCAGGTCGAGGGCCTGATCGCCGATCCGTCCGCCGCTATCGTGCTGATGGGTACCGAGCTGGGCGAGGAGGACTACGCCCTGTTCGCCAACGCCGCCGCCCACCTGATCGTGCTCGACGGCTGGAGCGATCGCCAATACTTTGATGCCGTGGTCATTGCCAACACCGATTCGGTACTGCGCGCCGTGGACTACCTTATCGAGAAAGGTCACAAGCAAATCGGCTATCTGGCGGGCGACCTTCGCATCCGCAACTTTAAGGACCGCGAGCGCGGCTATCGCCAAGCGCTTGAGGATGCGGGCCTCGAGGCCAATCCGGCATGGCGTGTCACGCTGGGCACCACGCTCGAGGGCGCTTATCGCGATATGGGCGCGTGGCTCGACAGCGTCTCGCACGACGACCTGCCGACGGCTTTCTTTGCCGAAAACGACGTGCTCGCCGTGGGTGCCATGCGCGCGCTCAACGAGCACGGTATTCGCGTGCCCGAGGATGTCTCGATCATCGGCTTTGACGACCTGTCGTTGGGCGCCTTTTCCAACCCGCCGCTCACCAC
>JAHABQ010000037.1:0-15948 GCA_018376265.1 Collinsella sp. | reverse complement strand
GCCTGGACGAAGTCCGGGCCCGCGCCTTTAGACGCGAGCCCGGGGCCCGTGGGTTATACCCTAAGAGCAAACCACCCTTTTTAAGGGTGGTTCTGATTTAGCCAGGCTGTTATGGATGGGCGTGACGGCTACTCGTCGCGCTTTTCCTCGTGGCGAGCGGCAGCCCGCGCATCGTGGATGCCCTTGATTGCAGCATGGCGGGCGGTGCGAGCATCGTGCATGGCGTCGCGCGCCTCAGCGGCCGTGGCCTTGGCAGAGCGCAGCTTGGCGGCCAAGTCGGGGTTGGTCTCGGCAACCGCGGCGATCGTGGGGCCGTCGAGCTCCTCTTGCGTGGGCTCGGCCAAAAAGTCGATAGCATACTGGGCGGCCACCATGGAGCCCTTTGCCAGCACGGTCTCGTCAATCTTGTAGAAGCAAGAATGTTGGGCGTACGTGGCGCCAATCTGGGGGTTGCGCGTGCCAACAAAGGCGAGCACGCCCGGCACGCGGCGCAGGTACTCCGAGAAGTCCTCGCCCGAAAGCGTGCCGCGATAATGGCCTTCGCCCGCGGGGCCCAAGCACTTGACCACGGCCTGACGGCAGCGCTCGCTCGAGGCGGCGTCGTTTTCGACCTTGTAGTTGGCGATGGTGTAGTCGGTGAGCTCTGCCTCGGCGCCCAAGGCGGCCGCGGTATGCTCCACGATGCGGCGCATAAGCTCCGGCATTTCCTCGTGGGTCGAATCTCCGTAGGTGCGCACCGTGCCGGCGAGGTAGGCCGTGCCGGCGATAACGTTGCGCGCGGTGCCGCCGTGCAGCTCGCCGACGGTGATGACGGCCGGCTCGTAGGGGCTGATTTCGCGCGAGACGATGGTCTGCAGGGCGTTGACAATCTCGGCGGCAACCATGACGGCGTCGTGACCTCGCTGGGGCATGGCGCCATGGCACGAGGTGCCGCGGACGTCGATGCGGAACCAGTCGGTATTGGCCATGCGCGGACCGGGCTCGCAGCTCACGGTGCCGGCGTCGACCTCACTCCAGATGTGCGCGGCGTAGGCGCCATCGACGCCGTCGAGCACGCCCGTGCCGATCATGAGCTTGGCGCCCTGGCCGTTTTCCTCGCTGGGCTGGAAGACGATGCGGACCTCGCCGTGGATGTCGTCGGTCATATGGCGCAGGATTTGCAGCGTGCCGAGCATCATGGCGATATGGCAGTCGTGACCGCAGGCGTGCATGCAGCCCTCGTTGACGCTGGCGAACTCCTCGCCGGTCTGCTCGGTGACGGGCAGGGCGTCGATGTCGGCGCGCAGCAGGATGCGGCGGCGTGGCGTGCCGTCCTCGCGGTAGGCATCCGGCGCGGTACCGCGAAGCGTTGCCACCAAGCCGGTCTTGAGCGGACGCTCGTAGGGGATATTCATGGCGTCGAGCTGGTTGGCGATGTCGGAGGTCGTGCGCTCCTCGGCAAGGCTCAGCTCCGGGTGCTTATGGAAGTGCCGGCGCTGCTTGATGATATATGGTTCAAATTCGGTAGCGATATCTTTGATGGCTGCGGTGACGTCGTCAGCCGCGCGAGCCTCGGTCGCCGCCATAATCTGCTGTGCCTTGGTCTTCGTCATGGTCGATTTGCTCCTTGCTGGGTTGATCGCAAAATCGTACAGGCTCTCTCCAGTATGCCACCTGCCGCTAGGGCTGGTAAAGTTGCCGTTTGCCGCTTGGGGTTTTGTTACAAGGGCGGGGGAGTACACTCGGGGGTGTTGAATTTCCTGCCAGAGATGGGGATGCCCATGCAACATATCGATCGGATTATCCGCTCCAAGAACGTCTTTACCGCGCAAGACGGCATCGATACCGCCCGCGAGCTGGCGATTGCCATCGCAGGCGACCGTATCGTCGCAGTCGGTGCGCCCGATGACGTGATTGCCGCCGCGCCTGCCGCCACGCCGGTTATCGACTGCGGCGAGCAGTTTGTCTGCCCCGGTTTCCATGACGCTCATCTGCACTTCTTCCATACCTCGGTCGGTTCCTCGCCGTACATGCTCATGGATATGGGTACGTCCGAGGCGGCACTGGTGCAACACGCGCTCGAGTTTTCCCAGGATCTGCCCGACGACGCCTGGGTTGTGACGCAGGGATGGCGCGACTACCGTTGGGACCCGCCCGAGCATCCTACCAAGGCGTCGCTCGATGCAGCATTCCCCGATCGTCCCTGCGTTATGTATTCGGGCGACGGGCACACGCTTTGGCTCAACAGCCGCGCACTCGAGGCGCTCGGCGTCACGCGCGACAGCGAGCCGCCAGCGGGCGGCAGTTACGACAAGGACGCAAGCGGCGAGCTCACGGGCATTGCGCACGAAGCGGCTGCCATGCAGCTGCTGCCGCGCTGCCTTGAGTGGCTGGGCGAAGGTCGCATCGCAAGCGCTTACGCCGATCAAATGAGGCGCATGGCCGAGCAGGGTATTACTTCGATCTGCGATATGTCGCTCATGCCCATGCCGGGCTGCGATTTTATCCGCGACGATGTCTACGACAAATTGCAGACGGCCGGTAGGCTGGGCATTCGTGCCCATCTGTTTCCCACGCTGCTGGATGACCAGTCGCGTCTGGAAGAGCTGCAGGTACGTTACGCGAACAACGCGCTGCTTTCGGCGCCGGGTTTTAAGCAGTTCTTCGACGGCGTGTCGAGTGAACACACGGCATATCTCACTGAGCCCTATACCAATCCGCGCTTCCCGGGCGACCAGGGCCGTCTGACGGTCCCGGTTGAGCGCATGCGCAAACTGGTTCTGGCGGCCGCGGAGCGCGGTCACACCGTGCGCATCCACGTCATTGGTGACGGTGCGATTCATGCCGCGCTGGATATCTTCGAGGAGGCGGCCGATCTGTACGGCCTGCCCCAGCACGGCCATAACACGCTCGAGCACCTGGAGAACCTTCTGCCCGAGGACATCGACCGCCTGCGCAAGCTCAACGTGGTTGCTTCGAGCCAGCCCTGCCATATCACGCTCGACCCGGGTGGTCCGGAGCGCGATCTGGGCCTGGAGCGCAGCCGCATCATGTGGCCGTTCGCAACCTATAAGCAGCGCGGCATTCGCCAAGCCTTCGGTACCGACAGCCCTATCACGCCCGTTACCAGCATGAACGTGCTCTACACGGCTATTACGCGCCAGGACCCCAAAAGCCACTGGCCCGAGGGCGGCTGGTTGCCGAGCGAGCGCATCGATGCAGCAACGGCTCTGCGCAACTACACCCTGGGCAGCGCCTATGCAGCGGGCGACGAGCAAAACCTCGGCAGCTTGGAGCCCGGCAAGTACGCCGACCTGGTAGTCCTGGACCAAAACCCGCTCACCGTTGATCCCCAAGAACTTCAAGCCACCAAAGTCCAAGCCACCTACCTGGCAGGCAACTTGATTTACGAGCGCTAACCCCACATCCCACCCCTCAGTTGCGGTGAAATAGTCCCTAAAATCGGCCTTCAAGCCCAAAAACAGGAACTATTCCACCGCAACTAAAAAGAGCGCGTCCCAACAACGTGCCCCCTATCTTGTGCATTCCATCCGCATCGCCATTTTGCTGCACTGACTTTTCTGAATGCCGGGCCCTAGTTAGTCAACCTGGCTCCCAGGGCGGACCGGAGGGCATGAAGTTTGTCGCGAGTTCCGCACGCAAAGGAAAGCACTTAATGTGCTTTCCGTCTTGCGCAGGACTGTAGAGCAGCAAACTTCATGCCCTCCGGTCCGCCCCGGGAGCCACCGCTAAGTTATCCCCCGGCATTCAGAAAATCTAAGTGCCAAAAAATAAGATTTTTTGACTCCGTGTTGTATAACCCGCCATTCGTGGGTACCATTCAACGCGTACGCAAACAAAAAGGGTTAATTCGCGTGGTATAACCGCGCGGCCCAAAAAGGAGGAGACAAGCATGTCGTCTTTGAAGCCGCTTGCAGATCGTGTTCTGGTCAAGCCCGACGAGGCCGAGCAGAAGACCGCTTCTGGTCTGTATATCGCCAGCAACGCTCAGGAGAAGCCGCAGCGCGGCACCATTGTTGCCGTTGGCGCCGGCAAGGTCAACGACAAGGGTGAGCGCATTCCCATGGACGTCAAGGTCGGTGACGTTGTCATCTACGGTAAGTTCGGTGGCAACGAGGTTAAGGTCGACGGCGAGAAGTATCTGCTCATGCGCGCCGATGACATCTACGCTGTCGTCGAGGCCTAGTCTCGTCAGAATCTCTGATTCGTCTTTGAACGCGCTCGTCGCATAGGACTCGGAAGCGGCGACGCGAGTCACATTTCTTTTGGAGGATTACCCACTATGGCAAAGAACATTACGTTCAACACCGATGCCCGCGCTAAGCTCGCCAAGGGCGTCAACACCCTGGCCGACGCCGTTACCGTCACCATGGGCCCCAAGGGCCGCTACGTTGCGCTGCAGCGCACGTTCGGTGCCCCGACCATCACCAACGACGGCGTTTCCGTCGCTAAGGAGATCGAGCTCGAGGACAACATCGAGAACATGGGCGCCCAGCTGGTGAAGGAGGTCGCCACCAAGACCAACGACACCGTGGGTGACGGCACCACCACCGCAACCCTGCTCGCTCAGGCCATCGTCAACGACGGTCTGCGCAACGTCGCCGCTGGCGCCAACCCGCTGGCCATCCGTCGCGGCATCGACAAGGCCGTCAACGCCGCCGTCGCCGAGATGAAGAAGCAGGCCAAGCCGGTCGAGACCAAGGAGCAGATTGCTTCCGTCGGTACCATCTCCGCCGGTGACCCCGAGGTCGGCGAGAAGATTGCCGAGGCCATGGAGGTCGTGGGCAAGGACGGCGTCATCACCGTCGAGGATTCCCAGACGTTCGACATCACCATCGACACCGTCGAGGGCATGCAGTTCGACAAGGGCTATGTCTCCGCTTACTTCGTCACGGACAACGACCGCATGGAGGCCGTGATGAAGGATCCGTACATCCTCATCACCGACCAGAAGATCTCCAGCGTTCAGGACATCATGCCCGTTCTCGAGGCTGTCCAGCGCGCTGGCCGTGGCCTGCTCATCATCGCTGAGGACATCGACGGCGAGGCTCTGCCTACCCTGGTCCTCAACAAGATCCGTGGCGCCCTCAACGTCTGCGCCGTTAAGGCCCCGGGCTACGGCGATCGCCGCAAGCGCATCCTCGAGGACATCGCCGTCCTCACCGGTGGCCAGGCTGCCCTGGACGAGCTGGGCGTGAAGGTCGCTGACATCACCGCCGATATGCTCGGTACCGCTAAGTCCGTCACCATCTCCAAGGACAACACCGTCGTCGTCGGTGGCGCTGGTTCCAAGGAGGCCATCGACGCTCGTATCGCTCAGATCAAGGGCGAGATGGAGAACACCACCTCTGACTTCGACCGCGAGAAGCTCCAGGAGCGCCTGGCCAAGCTCTCCGGCGGCGTTGCCGTCATCAAGGTCGGCGCTGCTACCGAGTCCGAGCTCAAGGAGATCAAGCACCGCGTCGAGGATGCCCTGCAGGCTACCCGCGCTGCTGTCGAGGAGGGCATCGTCGCCGGCGGTGGCGTCGCCTTCATGGACGCTGCTCCTGCGCTCGACGCTGTCGAGATCGACGACCCCGAGGAGAAGATCGGCGTCGACATCGTCAAGAAGGCTCTGACCGCTCCGGTCGCTACCATCGCCAAGAACGCTGGCTTTGAGGGCGCTGTCGTGGTCGACAAGGTTGCCGAGCTGCCCGCCGGCCAGGGTCTCAACTCTGCCAACGGCGAGTGGGGCGACATGATCGAGATGGGCGTCCTCGACCCCGTCAAGGTCAGCCGCGTCACCCTTCAGAACGCTGCTTCTGTCGCCAGCCTGATCCTCATCACCGAGGCTACCGTCTCCGATGTGCCCAAGAACACTCAGCTTGAGGACGCTATCGCTGCTGCTACCGCTGGTCAGCAGGGCGGCGGTATGTACTAAGGCCGACAAGGTCTAGAACTCCCACCGGGAATCCGGGGGCGGGACGGGGACTTCTCTCCGGAACGTCCTCGGACATGCAAAGAGGCTCCGCATCGCGCTTCGCGCTGCGGAGCCTCTTTGCGTCCTGCGGAATATTCCGGAGAGAAGTCCCCGTCCCGCCCCCGGATTCCCTGCGTTTACGGCCTTGAGGTCGGCGGGCGGAGAAGGATGTGGTCGATAGGGATACGTGTCCCCTTCGCTGTTTCGCGCTTTGCGCGAAAGGCGCGTTACTTTGGGATGGGTGGGGAACGTGGTTGTTTTGGCAACTGATCTCCGCCACAAATTACCCTTGGCATACTTGCGCGAAAGCCTACTGGTGCTACACTTGCAATTGCTGTTTCAGGGCGGGGTGAAATTCCCCACTGGCGGTAAATCGGGCGGTGCCAAAGGGGTACCGTGGCGCAGGTAAAGTGCCTGCGACCGAGCCGATGAGTCCGCGACCCGTGTGTGCGTTGGTTCGCATGCCGGCTGAACTGGTGAGATCCCAGTACCAACGGTTAGAGTCCGGATGAAAGAGGCAGGTGATCTTATGTCTGAACAGTCGCAGCATATCCATTTTGAGAACACGAATAGGTGGAGCACCAAACAGCTCGTTACCATGGCGCTGATGTGCGCCTTGGGCGCCCTGTTTATGTATGTGCAGCTGCCCATCCTTCCTTCGGCGCCGTTTTTGACGTATGACCCGTCGCTGGTGCCGGCGATGGTGTGTGGATTTGCGTATGGCCCTGGTGCCGGCACAGCTGTTGCCGCTATGGCGATCGTTATCCATGCGCTTACCACGGGCGATTGGGTCGGTGCGCTTATGAACTTGGTTGCCACGCTGGGCTATATTCTGCCTGCGGCTATCGTCTATCAGAAGATGCACACCTACAAGGGTGCCGTGATTGGCCTGGTGCTCGGCGTCATTGCCGCTACAGCGCTGTCTATGGTCGCAAACCTTACTATTGGCGTATGGTTCTGGTATGGCTCGGCCGATGTGATTCTGCCGCTCATGCTTCCCGCTGTTTTGCCGTTTAACCTCATCAAGACTGTGCTTAACTCGGTACTCACGCTGGCGGTGTACAAGGCGGTCTCTAATCTCATCACGCCCAAGAAGGACCAGGTCAAAGGCCGCGCATGATTGAGTGTCGGGGCGTTTCCTTTAGCTATGACGGTGCCGTGCCGGCGCTCGACGGCGTCGATCTAAACATCGAGGACGGCGAGTTTTTCTGCATCCTCGGTGGTAATGGGTCGGGCAAGTCGACGTTTGCCAAGCATCTGAATGCACTGTTGCAGCCCGATGCGGGCACGGTGCGTATCAACGGTATGGATGCGTCCGACCTCGAGCTGGTCTATGACATTCGTTCGACCGCGGGCATGGTATTCCAGAATCCCGATGATCAGCTGGTGGCAACGCTTGTCGAAGATGACGTTGCGTTCGGTCCCGAAAACCTTGGCGTGCCATCGGCGCAAATTGCGCAGCGCGTACGCGAGGCGCTGAAGGGCGTGGGCCTGGTGGGCTTTGAGCGCCACGAGACCCATGCGCTTTCGGGTGGTCAAAAGCAACGCGTGGCGCTTGCCGGCGTGCTCGCCATGGAGCCGCGCGTGCTCATTTTGGATGAGGCCTCCTCGATGCTCGATCCGCGCGGACGCAAGGGTCTTATGAAAGCGTGCCGCGCACTTCACGATCGTGGCATGACTATCGTGATGATTACGCACTTTATGGAGGAGGCCGCCGAGGCCGATCGTGTCGCGGTGTTTCGGGCGGGGCACGTTGCCATGCTCGGTACGCCCGAGGAAATCTTGACGCGGGCGGATGAGCTTGCGCAGCTCAACCTGGATATGCCGGCGTCGTGCTGCCTAGGTAGGGCACTTCGTGCGAAGGGCGTGCCCGTTTGCGCGCAGGTGCGTGAGGCGGATATGGTCGCCGAGATTGCGCAGGCTTATGCCGAGCGGAGTGGGGCAGGCACCGCGGGGCAGTCTTCCGCATCCCAGTTGGAAATCGCTGACGGCACTGTTCCGGTAGACAACGAGGGCAACGCGTCGGAGCCCGTCATAGAGCTATCCCATGTTTCGTACAGTTATTCGCTCAGTCCGCGCGAGCGCCGCCGCTGGCATAAGCGCTCGGCCACTGCGGGCAAATCGAGCAAACAGGCTCTCTGGGGAAACGACCCCAGCAGTCCGTGGGCACTGCGCGATGTATCGCTGACGGTGCGTCGCGGCGAGTTCCTGGGCTTGGCAGGTCATACTGGTTCGGGTAAGTCGACGCTGGTCCAGCATCTCAACGGTTTGATTCGCCCCCAGGAGGGATCCGTTCGCGCGCTGGGGCTCGATCTGTCAAACAAGAAAGACGCCGCCGCGGTTAAGGCCAAGGTCGGCGTGGTGTTTCAATATCCTGAGCGTCAGCTGTTTGCCGAAACCGTGGCGCAGGACGTGGCGTTTGGTCCGCACAACCTTGGCTTGCCGCAAGATGAAGTCGACCGTCGTGTCGAGTCATCGCTCTCGCGCGTGGGCCTCGACCTTTCCACGGTCGGCGACAAGAGTCCCTTTGAGCTTTCGGGCGGTCAGCAACGGCGTGTGGCATTCGCCGGCGTGCTCGCCATGGAGCCCGAAGTCCTGGTGCTCGATGAACCCATGGCGGGGCTCGATCCGGCTGCGCGCAGGGATTTCCTAGGGCTCATCGGTCGACTCCATCGCGAGGGCCTGACCGTTGTCATGGTTTCGCACAGCATGGATGACCTGGCCAATTGCTGCGACCGCATCGTCGTAATGAACGAAGGTGCGGTGTTTGCCGAGGGAACCCCCGCGCAGGTGTTTGCGCATGCCGATGAGCTCAAGTCGATCGGCTTGGGCGTTCCCGCCGCTCAGCGTATGGCGCTGGCGCTTACGGAGGCGGGCGTGCCGCTGCGTCGCGGCGGGCTCTATACGGTTGAGTCGTTGGCCGACGAGTTGGCAGATTTGTTGATCGGTCGCTCAGACGGCTCTTCTAACGTCTCGGACAAGGCCAAATCCGAAACGGTCGCGCGAGAGGAGGGCTGCTAATGGAGGCGTTCTCATTCGGCAGCTACTATCCCGGGGATAGTGCGGTGCATCGCCTGGATCCGCGCACTAAGTTGCTCTTGGGCTTTGTGTTTCTGATCACGACGCTCACGGTCAGCAGCTTCCGCGGACTGGTCCCGGTCGCAATCTTTGTTGTTCTGATTTATACCGTGTCCCGGGTGCCGGCTCGTCGCGTCCTGTCATCGATGGCGCCGCTGCTGGCGATCGTCGCGGTGGTCGCAGTGCTCAACCTGTTTTCCGACCAGAGCGGGCGCATTCTGTGGCAGCTCGGCTTTTTGCAGATAAGCGAGGGCTCGCTGCATTCCGCCGCCTTTATGGCGTGCCGCCTGAGCTTGATGATGGCCGGTATGAGCGCCATTACGCTCACCACGCCCACGCTCGACCTCACCGCGGGCTTTGAGCGTCTGCTCGCACCGTTTGCGCGCGTGGGGCTCCCTGCGCATGAACTCGGCATGATTATGGGTATCGCGTTGCGCTTTATGCCGCAGTTCGCCACAGAGATGAAACAGACGGCCGATGCACAGGCAAGCCGCGGCGCGCGCGTGACGGGCGGTCCGCTCGGCGGCGTGCGTATGCTCGGCAGTGTGGCGATTCCGCTGTTCACGGGCGTGTTCCGCCATGCCGAGACGCTGTCTGCCGCCATGGATGCACGCTGCTATCACGGCGAGCAGGGCCGCACGCGCCTGCATGCGCTTGCATTTGGCCGCGGCGATGCGTTGGCGGCGGTGGTGACGGCGTTGCTGCTCATCTGCGTCATCGTCATCAACCTTCAACTTGTTTAGGCGCGATTCGAGCGCAAGAAAGGGGTCCCTATGACCGACAACGACCGCACGGCTCAGCTTGAGCGCGCCTGTTCGTATCTCAGGCGCATTCCGGCGTGGTATCTAGCCACGACCGATGTGACGGACGGGCATCAGCCTCGCGTGAGGCCGTTTTCGTTTGCCATGGTCGATGACGGTAAGTTGTGGTTTTGCACGTCGCGCGACAAGGACGTGTGGGCGGAGCTGAGTGCGAATCCCAAGTTTGAGCTCTCGGGCTGGAAGCCGGGGGAGTGTTGGATCGTGTTGACCGGCGAGGCCGCACTTGAGGACGACGCAGTTGCGAGCGACAAGGTGCGTCAAGCAGGCTTTAAGCACATGGTGGGCATTGGCGAGGAACACGAGAGTGCCAACGATGGCCGCCTTGCTTTCTTTTCGGTCCGCAACATTGCCGCGCGGTTCTGCGATATCGACGGCAGCGAAGAGCGCCTGGAGCCCTAGCTCGCGCAAACCAGGCTCCCAAACTAGCTAGTACAGGAGGAAACGTGAACGGATTGAATACGGTGCTGGAGTACCTGACGTCGGTGCCGGCGTGGTATCTGGCGACGAGCGTGGACGGACAGCCACATGTGCGTCCGTTCTCGTTTGCACAGATTCAGGACGGCAAACTGTGGTTTGTAACGGCGCGCACCAAAGATGTGTGGCAGGAGCTGCTGCAGAATCAGCGCTTTGAGGCCACGAGTTGGTGGCCGGGCCATGGCTGGCTCATCTTGCGCGGGCGTGCCGGCTTGGATGACCGGGCTTTAGACGAAATGCGCGAAGCCGGGTGGAAGCATCTAGAGCGCCTGGGCGAGCACTATGAGGGGCCTAACGACCCCGCGCTCGTCTTCTTTAGCGTCGAGGATCCCGAGGCTTTTATCTGCAATCACGACGAATGGGTGCCGGTCGAGCTCTAGCCAGCTGGCTCATCCTAACAACTTGGTTTTCGCATGGGCGGGCCCCGTATTGCCCGGCGCCGTTAGGAGCGCCGGTCAATACGGGGCCCGCTCTATTTGTCAATTCCTTCAAGCGAATGTGTCGGGAATGTTTCAATGCATGAATATGCAAGCCATTTACGTGTTAATGCATCTTTTGGTGCTAAAGTTTCAACCCACTTCATAACGACCGCTGTGAAATGCGCATCGGTGCATAAATCGCAGACAAGGAGTCTGATATGTCTTTGAAGGTTGGAATCGTCGGCGCGGCTGGATATGCCGGAGCCGAGCTTATTCGCCTCGCGCTCGGTCATCCCGAGTTTGAACTTGTTGCCATTACGTCCAACGCCGATGCCGGCCAGCCGCTGTCCGCGGTGTATCCGAGCTTTGCTGGCGTGAGCGATCTGGTTTTCACCACGCATGACGCCCCCGAGCTCAAGAGCTGCGATGCGGTTTTTCTTGCCGTGCCGCACACGGCTGCCATGGCACAGGTGCCCGCGCTCCTTGCATCGGGCGTTTCCTGCTTTGATCTTTCGGCCGATTATCGTCTGAGCGACGCGTTCGTCTTTGAGACATGGTATGCCGCCGAGCACACGAGTCCCGAGCTGCTCAAGACGCGTGCTTTCGGCCTGCCCGAGCTGTTCTGCCAGGACTTGGAGACCGCTGCTTCCAGCCATGCCGCTGGCAGGCCCGTGTTGGTCGCCTGCGCCGGCTGCTATCCCACCGCAACGAGCCTCGCTGCCGCGCCTGCCGTGCGTGCGGGCTGGGTGGCCGAGAGCGGTCCCGTGATCGTTGACGCCATCAGCGGCGTGACGGGTGCCGGCAAGTCCTGTAACGCCCGCACCCATTTTTGCAGCGCGGACGAAAACCTGGAGGCCTATGGCGTGGGTAAGCATCGTCACACGCCCGAAATCGAGCAAATCCTCGGTCTAACCGATCGCGTCGTTTTTACCCCGCACCTGGCACCGCTCAAGCGCGGCCTGCTCTCCACGGTGACGCTGCCGCTCACGCCGCAGGCCATCGACTCCCTGGCTCTTGAGGATGTCGTCGACTATTACAAGCAGTTCTACGCTGGACGCACCTTTGTGCGCGTGCTCGACGCCGGCCAGCAGCCCAAGACGGCTTCGGTCGTCGGCACCAACGCCGCCCAGATCGGCCTCGCGCTCAACAAGCGCGCGGGCGTGCTGGTGGCGACGGGCGCCATCGACAATCTGTGCAAGGGCGCTGCGGGCCAAGCAGTCCAGTGCGCCAATATCGTCTTTGGCTTTGACGAGCGACGAGGCTTGCCCACAGTGGCGTGCCCGGTGTAGCACATTCGATTGTTAACGATTTGGTAGTCGGGCATCGAGTGGGGCGCCACTCTTAAGCCGGTCTCATGATTACGACTGGCATGGCGCACCAACCGATGTCCGTTTTTTGTTTGACATAAGGAGTCATAAAGACGATGAATACCGAGCTGTTTGATATCAAGATTCGCGCCGTCGAGGGTGGCGTTACGGCTGCGGCTGGTTTTAAAGCTGCGGGCATCCACGCTGGGTTCCGCAAGAACCCCGAGCGTCTGGATTACGCGCTCGTCGTGCCCGATAAACCCTGTCCCGGTGCTGGCGTGTTTACCACCAATCGCTTTTGCGCGGCGCCCGTGCAGGTGAGCCGTGCCAACCTGGGCGGTGCCGACAAGGGCTATGGCGTCATCGCCGGCGTTTCGGTCAACTCTGGCAATGCCAACGCCGCCACGGGTGAGACCGGCCTTGCCTGCGCGCGCGAGACGTGCAGCATCGCATCGCAGGTCATCGGCTGCGAACCCCAGCAGATTCTGGTTGCCTCCACGGGTGTGATTGGCCAGATTCTGCCGATCGACACGTTTGAGACCGCCATTCCTGCTGCCTACGAGGTGCTCTCCGCCCACGGTGGCGCCGATGCCGCTCGCGCCATCATGACGACTGACACGCACTCCAAGGAGTACGCCGTGTCCTATGTCAGCGAGGCTGCGGGTCATGCGGGCAATGTCTATACGGTAGGCGGAATGTGCAAGGGCTCGGGCATGATCATGCCCAACATGGCCACCATGATCGCAGTTATCACCACCGATGCCCCCGTCGAGCCTGCGGCACTTCATGCCCTGCTGCTCTCGACCGTCAAGCAGACCTTTAACAAGGTAACGGTCGATTCCGACACCTCGACCAACGACACCTGCATCATGCTTGCCTCCGGCGCCGCTGCCGCAGATGCCGAGCCTATCGTCGAGGGCTCCGATGCCTTTGACGAGTTGGCATTTGCCGTGCACGAGGTGTGCGAGAGCCTGGCGCGCAATATCGCCGCCGATGGTGAGGGCGCATCCAAGCTTGTTACGGTCAACGTTACCGGAGCCGCCAACGACGAGGAAGCTGATATCGCCGCCCGTGCCGTCGCCAACTCGCCGCTCGTTAAGACCTGCATCGCCGGCCACGACTGCAACTGGGGCCGTGTTGCTATGGCGCTTGGCAAGTGCGGCGTGAAGTTTAATCAGGAAGACGTTTCCATCGACATGATGGGCATGCCTGTCTGTCGCGACGGTCTGACTGTTCCCTTTGACGAGGACGAGGCTCTACGACGTTTCGAGGCGCCCGAGATCGTGATCTCGGCCGACCTGGGCGCAGGCGACGCGGCAACGACTGTGTGGACCTGCGACCTCACGCATGAATACATCTCCATCAACGGCGACTACCGTTCCTAGATTCCAGGCATGCTGCGCATCTTGCCGCGATTGCGGACGGCGGAGTACGGCGCGATAACGATACGAAAGACGAGGCAGATTATGAAATTCGCACGCGATTGTCGTTCGAGCGAATCCAACGAAGCAACCGCGCAGCTGCTGTTCGAAGCGCTGCCGTGGATTAAAAACCTGACCGGCAAGACGGTCGTTATCAAATATGGCGGAGCGGCCATGGTCGATGAGCAACTGCGCCGCGATGTGATGAGCGACATCGTTTTGCTCAAGATCATCGGTATGCGCCCCGTCATCGTGCACGGCGGCGGCAAGGCTATCAACGAGGCGCTGAGCCATTACGATATTCCCGTCGAGTTTAAGAACGGCCAGCGCGTGACCACGCCGGCGACTATGGATATCGTGCGCGAGGTGCTGGGCGGCAAGGTTAACCAGGAGCTGGTTGCTGCCATCAACCACCACGGCAACCTGGCCGTGGGCGTGTCGGGCAGCGATGCCGGCACGCTCATCGCCGAGCCGCTCGACCCCGAGCTCGGTCGCGTGGGCAAAGTGACGCACGTCAACACCGACTATATCGAGCGCTTACTCGATAGCGAGTACATCCCCGTCATAGCTACCGTCGCGGCGGGGGAGGACGGCGGTTTCTTCAACATCAACGCCGACACCGCCGCCGGTGCCGTTGCCGCGGCGCTCCACGCGCATAAGGCGATCTTTTTGACCGATGTCGATGGCCTGTACAAGGACTTTAGCGACAAGGACTCGCTTATCTCCAACCTAACGCTCGACGAGGTTAACGAAATGCTCTACGGCGGCGAGGTCGATAAGGGCATGATTCCCAAGCTGCGTGCGGCCGTCGATGCGCTTACCGGCGGCGTATTTCGTGCCCACATCATTAACGGTACCACGCCGCATTCGCTGCTCCTGGAGCTGCTGACCGATGCCGGCGTCGGCACCGTGATCCATTCCACCGAGACCAGACGGTCTAGCTGACCCGCAGCCGCCCAATTCCTGCACCCATAGCCCCGCGCCGTCTGGCGCCCAACGAAAGGCATCCCATGTCACTTGCAGCTCAGCAATCGCTTGAATCCCATTACGTTATGCATACCTTTGGCCGCTCTCCGGTCGAGTTTGTCGAGGGTCACGGCATGAAGCTCACCGGCGACGATGGCCGTGAGTACCTCGACTTTCTTGCCGGCATCGGCGTGTGCAGCCTAGGTCATGGCGACCCGGCTGTGCTCTCGGCGCTCGAGGCACAGACCAAAAAGCTCATGCATGTCTCCAATTACTTCTACATCGAGCAGCGCGGACAGGTCGCGGCGCTGCTGTCCAAGCTTGCTAACGACGACGTAGATGGTGCGCGCGTGCTTGCCGATGCCATTGTCGCCGGCGATGAGACCACGGCAGCTGCTCTTGGTGCCCCGGCTGCGGATGAGCAGGTTTGGGAGACCTTCTTTGCCAACTCTGGCGCCGAGGCCAACGAGGGCTCGATGAAGCTCGCGCGCCTGTATGCCAAGCGTGCCGGTAATGGCGGCAACACCATCGTGTGCATGCGCGGCGGGTTCCACGGCCGTACGCTCGAGACCATTGCCGCCACCATGCAGGATTGGCTGCAGGACAGCTTCCGCCCGCTGCCGGGTGGCTTTGTGGCCTGCACGCCCAACGATGTCGATGAACTGCGTGCGATCTTTAAGCAGCTGGGCAGTGAAATTTGCGCCGTGATGCTCGAGCCGATCCAAGGTGAGAGTGGCGTGCACCCTATGACCGAGGAGTTTATGGCGGCAGCGCGCGACCTGGCACACGAAGTGGGCGCCGTGCTTATCGCCGACGAGGTCCAGTGCGGTATCTTCCGCACGGGTAAGCCGTTTGCGTTCCAGACTTATGGCGTGGAGCCTGACATTATGAGCCTTGCCAAGGGCATTGCTGATGGCGTGCCCATGGGTGCCGTCGTGGCAAAGAAGGAGATTGCCGACGTGTTTAAGCCGGGCGACCACGGCTCGACCTTTGGCGGTAGCTGCTTGGCCGTCGCGGCGTGCGCCGCGACGCTCTCCGCGCTCGTGCGCGGCGATTATGCCGACCATGCTGCCAAGGTAGGCGCCTATATGGAGGCAAAGCTCGCCAAGCTGCCGCTCGTGACCGAGGTGCGTGGCCGCGGCTTGATGCTCGGCTGTGATTTGGATGATGCCGTGGGCGACGCGCATGATGTTGTTGCCCGCGCGCTGGCCGCCGGTGCCGTGATCAACGCTACAGGTGCGCATACGCTGCGTTTCCTGCCGCCACTTGTCTGCGAAGAAGCCGACGTGGACAGCCTGATCGAGATCCTGTCGGATGTCTTGGGCTAACGCGGCGCAATAACTCAATTTGGACCGGGTTCCGGACTGCTGGGTGTGTCATATGCGGCATGATTTGGCGATCCGGAGGGTAGCGCGCAGAGATGTGGTGTAAGAGGCGGGGCATGCCCCGCCTCTTCTCTTTCTTGAAAGGGAGGGGACACCGCCTAGAATTCGTCGTTGGAGT
>JAHABQ010000004.1:0-81486 GCA_018376265.1 Collinsella sp. | reverse complement strand
GCCTGTGAGATTTATCGCGAGTTCCGCACGAGCCGAAGAGCACTTAATGTGCTCTTCGTGCGAGCAGGACTGTAGAGCAGGAAATCTCACAGGCCGCGCGCGGGCCCCTGTGGGCGAGCAAGCGGACGACAAACACATCTGTCCAATAATTCGTCTGAAACATAATGAAAAACCGTTTGATGTGAGTTAATATAAACAACGTCGTGAATCTGACTCCTGCCACATGCATGACAGGGGTTAAACACAAAAAGGAGTCAATTATGGTTTCTGAGAAGGCTACCCTCGTTAATCCTCAGGGTCTGCACATGCGTCCGGCTGGTCTGTTCGCCTCCACCATGGGCAAGTATGCCTGTGACGTGACGGTCGTTACCCCCGAGAAGGAGGTCAACGGCAAGTCCCCGATGGCACTCATGGCTGCTGGTATCCCCTGCGGCACCGAGGTCGAGGTCAAGTGCGACGGCGCTGACGAGGCCGAGGCTCTGGCTGCTGCCATCGAGCTCATCAAGAGCGGTCTTGGCGAGTAGAACTCAAACGGGTCGCATGTTGAACAACTAAGTTCATATTTGGGGGCGCAGTGACCTGTTGTAAGGTAGCTGCGCTCTTTTGTCATGGATATGGCAAAACGCTTTATCACATGACACGGAGAGAGGAATGGGAATGTATCAGGGAGTCAACGCTTCCGAGGGCATCGGTATCGGCACCGTCATGGTTGCCGTCGATCCCGACTTGACGTTTGAGCCGCACGAGGTTGCTGATTCGGCAGCAGAGAAGGAGCGCTATCAGTCCGCTCTTTCGGTCTTCTGCGAGAAGACCCAGGCTCAGGCCGACCACATGAAGGAGACGGTGGGCGAGGCCGAGGCCGAGATCATGAGCGGACACATTGTCCTGGCTCAGGACCCGGGCATGACCGACGCCATCAACGCCGCCATTGACGGCGGCACCTGCGCCGAGCAGGCGCTCATGGACACCTCGACCATGTTCGAGAACATGTTCCTGTCCATGGACGACGAGATGTTCCGTCTGCGCGCGGCCGACATCGCCGACATCCGTACCGGTATTCTGGCCGAGCTGCTGGGCAAGGAGGTCGTCGACCTCTCCGTCCTGCCCGAGAACACCGTCGTTGTCGTGCACGACCTCACGCCGTCCATGACTGCCACGATCGATAAGGCCCACGTTGCCGGTATCGTCACCGAGACCGGTGGCCGCACGTCGCACTCCGCGATCATTGCGCGCGCCCTCGAGATCCCGGCTGTCCTTTCGGTTTCCAACAGCTGCACCGCTCTGCGCAATGGCATGACCGTTGTCGTCGACGGTGGCAAGGGTATCGTCGAGGCCGATCCCGACGAGGAGACGCTCGCTGCCTACACCGCCAAGGCCGAGGCCTTCGCTGCTGAGAAGGCAGCCCTCGAGGCCTTCCGTGGCAAGCCGTCCGTGACTGCCGATGGCATCAAGAAGATCATCGCCTGCAACATCGGTAACCCCGATGACGTGCCCAACGCGCTCGATCACGACGCCGAGGCCATCGGTCTGTTCCGCTCCGAGTTCCTGTTCATGGACTCTGCTGAGCTTCCTTCCGAGGAGGAGCAGTTCAACGCCTACCGTAAGGTCGCCAGCGCGCTCAAGGGTGCTCCGGTCATCATCCGCACGCTCGATGTGGGTGGCGACAAGGAGATTCCGTATCTGCACATGGTCAAGGAAGATAACCCCTTCATGGGCTTCCGCGCCGTGCGTTACTGCCTGGCCAATCCCGACCAGTACAAGGTCCAGCTCCGCGCTCTGCTGCGCGCCAGCGCCTTCGGTGACGTCAAGATCATGATCCCGCTCGTCACCTGCGTCGAGGAGGTCTTGGCCGTCAAGGAGCTCGTCGAGCAGTGCAAGGCCGAGCTGACCGAAGAGGGTCGCAAGTTCAACGAGAACATCGAGGTCGGCATTATGGTTGAGACGCCCGCCGCTTCGCTGCTCGCAGACCGTCTTGCCGAGGTCGCCGACTTCTTCTCCATCGGCACCAACGACCTGATCGGCTACACCATGTGCGCCGACCGTGGCAACGACACCATCTCCAACCTGTACCAGGTTTACTATCCCGCCGTGCTCCGCTCGCTCAAGAACATCATCGAGAGCGGTGTGAAGGCCGGCATCATGGTCGGTATGTGCGGCGAGGCCGCTGCCGATCCGCTGCTCGAGCCGCTGCTGATCAGCTGGGGCCTGGAGGAGTTCTCGATGAGCGCTCCGTCCATCCTGCGCGCCCGCAAGACCATCAGCCAGTGGACCAAGGCCGAGTGCGACGAGCTCGCCGAGAAAGCGCTCGCCTGCAACACCGCTGTCGAGGTCAAGGCACTGCTCGAGTCCGCAGCTCGCTAATTTGGTATCAGAGGTAACCGCGTGGTTGGAATGGGCCGGCCACGCGGCCCTCACATATACAGGGGGTACTGTAAATGTTCTACACGCTAACCGCTAACCCGGCTGTCGACATGACGGTTTCGAGCTCTCCGCTCGAGCCCGACGAGAACGTCCGCACCGGCTCGGCCAGCTACACGGCTAACGGCAAGGGCCTCGACGTGTCCTTCGCCTTTAAGAAGATGGGCGTCGACACCGTCGCGCTCGGCTTCTTCGCCGGCTTCACGGGCAAGTTCATCGTCGAGGAGGTCATGAACCTGGGTTGCCTCTGCCGCCCGGTCTGGACCGACGGTATCACGCGCATTAACACCTACGTCAACGATGGCCAGCACGAGTACGGCATCCTGAACCCGGGTGCTCCTATTACGCCGCAGCACCAGGAGGAGCTCTACAACATCCTGGATACCGCGGGCGATCTTGAGTGCCTGATCGTCTCCGGATCCGTGCCTCCCAAAGCTACGCCCGACTTCCTGGCTCAGGTCATGGAGCACGCTCAGGCTCGTGGCGCCGACGTCGTCTTGGACCTGTCCTCCGACAAGCTCAAGGAGCTCGCTCACAAGAAGCCGCTGCTCATCAAGCCGAACCATCACGAGATGAAGGCCATCTTCGGCGTGCCGGTCGACACCGACGACGAGGTCCGCGTTGCCATGAAGATGGCTCACGACGCTGGCGTTCAGAACGTGCTGCTCACCCGTGGTAGCCGCGGCGACGCTTACTTCTCCAACGGCGAGGACATCTGGTACGCCAAGCGTGAGTTCAACATCAAGCTGGTTTCTTCCGTCTGCGCCGGCGACTGCACCCTCGCTGCGTTCCTGCACAAGTGGTACAGGGATCGCGACAACGTCGAGGAGGCCATGAAGCTCGCTATGGCCACCGGCGCCAACGTTGCCGAGTCCGTCGGCATCGGCGACTTCGGTCACGTCGACGAGTACAGCAAGCGCGTTGCTGTCCGCAAGCTCGATCGTCAGTAATCGAAACGCGACATATTCGTGCGCATGCGGCGCCCCGGTTTCGGCTGGGGCGCCTTTTTGTTCCGCCACGGGGGAGAGGTGTCCCGCCGTACTTCATCGCTTCCACACCGTTCACCGAGTTGTCCTAGCCTTTTATCGATGCGTGGAATATACTTTCATTAACACGTTGCTTCGTGAAAGGAACATTCATGATTTACACGCTCACTGCAAATCCCGCCATTGACTACAACATCGCCTGCGACGGCCTTGCTGCCAACACTGTCACGCGTACTCGCAACGCCGTCTATACGCCCAACGGCAAGGGCCTCAACGTCTCGTTTACGCTTGACCACTACGGTGTCGACACCACGATCCTTGGCTTCTTCGCTGGTTTCTCGGGCGAGTTCATCGTCAAGGGCGCCGAGGCCCTGGGCGTGCCCGTCAAGCCCGTGTGGACCGACGGCATCACGCGCGTCAACGTGTTCCTCAATGCCGGCCCCGACACCGAGTACAACATGGTCAACGCCGGTGCCGCCATCAACGAGGCCAATGAGCAGGAGATGTTTGAGCTCATCGATTCGCTCGATGACATGACCTGCCTGGTAATCAGCGGCTCGCTGCCTCCCAACACTTCCGAGGGCTTCCTGGCCGAGGTTCTGCGCCGCGTCAAGGCCAAGGGTGCCGAGTTCGTTCTCGACATTTCGAGCCATCAGCTGGCAGATCTCATTGCCATGGAGCCGCTGCTGATCAAGCCCAATGACGACGAGTTGCTTGATATCTTTGGCATTAAGGTGAGCGGTGGCGACGATGAGTCCGTCAAGGGCGCTATGGCTGAGCTTCATGCCAAGGGCGCCAAGAACGTGCTGCTGACCCTTGGTGGCGATGGCGCGTACTTCTCCAACGGCGAGCATATCTGGTTTGCCAACCGCACCTTCGACGTCAAGCTGCTGTCGACGGTGTGCGCCGGCGATTCCTCGCTCGCTGCCTTCCTGTCCGTGTGGCACGACGCCCCCGAGCGTGTCGAGGACGCCCTGCGCCTTTCGATGGCTACCGGCGCCAACGTGGTCGAGTGCCCCGGTCTGGGCGATTTTGCCAAGGTGGACGAATATAAGAAGCACATCGAGGTTCGCCAGGTCTGCTAGTCCCTGCACCTTGCCTGAATAGTTTGATTATTTCGCATCCGTCTTAGACTAGGACGGATGCGTTTTTGTTTATCGGACTTGCGTGTGCAGTGGAGGCTGTTTCTTGCTAGACTTCTTGCTGACGCAATCGATAGCCAATTTGATAGTCGCAGGAGGCCATAGGCATGTGCAATGTTTCGCTCAACGGTACGCAACCGTCCGATGCCTCCCTGCGCGTCCTGCGCGCGCTTGAGGCGGCTGGTCTTGAGGCTTGGTACGTAGGCGGTTGGGTGCGCGACGCCCTGATGGGGCGCCCCAGCCACGATGTTGATATGTGCTGTAGCGGCCTGTGGCAGGAGTCCAAAGCGGCGCTCGAGGCCGCTGATATCGCGGTCGTGGAGTCGGGCATTAAATTTGGCGGAATCACGGCTATTTCCGATGGCGAGCGTATCGAGGTCACCACGTACCGCCTGGATGGCTTTTACATCGATGGGCGCCATCCTCAGAGTGTCGAGCGTGCCGCCTCGCTCGAGGACGATCTGGCCCGCCGCGACTTTACCGTCAACGCCATGGCCTGGCATCCCGAGCGCGGGCTTGTCGACCGCTACGACGGCCAGGGTGACTTGGAGCGCAAGCTGATTCGCGCTGTCGGTGATCCCAAGCGTCGCTTTAACGAGGACGCCCTGCGCATGCTGCGTGCGGTGCGCTTTGCCTGCCGTCTGGACTTTATGATTGAGTCCGAGACCAAGCGTGCGCTTGCCGAGTGCGCGCCGCTGCTCGATGCCGTGGCGCGCGAGCGTGTGGGTATTGAGCTCGAGGGCATTCTTTCGACCGGTCATGGGGGAGACGCGATGCTTCGCTATCCCGAGCTCATCTGTGCCGCTGTGCCCGAGTTGGCAGCGGGTCGCGGGTTTGATCAGCGAAGTGTCTACCATGCGTTTAACGTCTACGAGCATATCGCCCGTGTGCTGACGGTGGCAGGGGAGCTGGCGCTGTGCGACGGCGTCGCGCCATCGTCGAGCCTTATGTGGGCGGCGTTTTTGCACGATGTCTCCAAGCCCGAGTGCTTTACGGTCGATCACGCCGGCAGCGGACACTTCTACGGTCATCCCGAGCTCGGCGCCAAGAAGGCGCGCGTCATTATGGATCGCCTGGCACTCTCGCACGACCTGGTGCGCGACGTTTGCCTGCTCATCAAATATCACGATAAGCCGCTGCGCCCCGAGCGCTCCTGCCTGCTCAATATGATGCGCGCGCTTTCGGGTGAGGGCGTCGACACGGCCCGTCTGATTGACGAGCTCATGGACCTTAAGCGTGCTGACACGCTCGGCAAGGCCCCGTCGTGCTTCTATTACGTTGAGACGATTGAGGAGATGCGCGCGATGGCGCACGAGCTGCTGAAGGCAGGGGAGCCCTATACGCTCAAGATGCTCGCCATCAACGGCGGCGACCTGATCCGTGCCGGAGTCAAGCCCGGGCCGGAACTGGGTCAGCTTCTCAACTCCGCCCTCGACGCCGTGATCGAAGACAACATTCCCAACGATCGCGAAGCTCTTTTGGTCCATCTCAACTTGAATTAGCTACCCAGTTTACCTGCGTGTTCCATAACCTGCCGACAATTTTTCGGCAATTTGGAATTTCTTCTTGCGCTGACGTTTTTTGTCCCGTAATATATTTCCTCGCAGCACGGCAGTGCAGATGCCATGTGGCCCGTTCGTCTAGCGGTTTAGGACGCCGCCCTCTCAAGGCGGAGATCACCAGTTCGAATCTGGTACGGGCTACCACTTCTTTTCTGCTGAGGCTTATGGCCCGTTCGTCTAGCGGTTTAGGACGCCGCCCTCTCAAGGCGGAGATCACCAGTTCGAATCTGGTACGGGCTACCACGCATTTGATACCCGGGCTTCCCATGGAAGGCTGGGTTTTTTATTTTCAAACAACCGTCTGCAATTCCCGTTTGAACCAGAGCTTTGCGTTCTGTCTATGGTCCTTGCGGGTACAATATCCAAGATATTTTGACTGTTAGAAGGAGTCTCATGACGGAGTCCTCTCAGCATACGTCTAAGCCCCAGGTCGAGGTTGAGGCCTCGGGCGGAGATGACAATAAGGGCGCACGCCGCGGCGCCATCTTTATCGGCGTCGTGCTGGTGGGTTATATCGTCTATCTGGTGGTAACCGGGCAGATGGGGCAGTTCTGGGCCGCAATGTCGAGCGTCCAGGCGCCATGGCTCGTTGTCGCGTGTCTTTGCATGTTCATGTATCTGTTCTTTGGCATTGTGGCCTATGCGATCGCCGTCTGGCTCGACCCATTTTCACCCGTCGGCATCCGCGACCTGATTTCGGTCGAGGCGAGCGGCATCTTCTTTGGCAACCTGACGCCCATGATGATGGGCTCGACTCCCGCCCAGATCTACCGCCTGACCAAGGCGGGCCAAAATGTCGGCGAGGCTGGCGCCACGCAGTTCACGCGCTTTATCGTGTATCAGTTTGGCCTCGTTGCCTGGGGCGCTATCCTACTGCTTGCTCGCATGCCGTTTTTTGCCGAGCGCTATGGCGACATGACGCTGCTGTGTGTCTTTAGCTTTGGTGGGCACTGCTGCATCTTGCTGGGCATCTTCGCCGTCGCGCTCATGCCTAAGACCGTCACGCGCGTCGCCCATTGCATCATCAATTGGCTTGAGCGCATTGGTGTCTCGGCCACTAAGATCGAGGGATGGCGCACGTTTGTCGATGGCGAGATCTACTCCTTCTCCGAGAAGTTCAAGCTTTCAGCCGGACATTTTTCTTCCATGCTGCTCACGGTGGTCATCACCATGCTGCAACTCGCGTTTTTCTACCTCGTGCCGTATTTCCTGATGCTTGCCTTTGGCCACCAGGAGGTCGACTTTTTCTCGGTCATGGCCGCGAGCGCCTTTGTCCAGCTGCTGAGCTCTGCGGTCCCCCTGCCCGGTGGAACTGGTGGCGCTGAGGGCGGCTTTGCATTGTTTTTGGGTCATTTCTTTGGGTCGGCTTCGACCGCTGGCTATCTGCTGTGGCGCCTCATTACGTTTATTGCGCCGACCATTTTGGCTGCGCCCCTGCTGGGCCTTAAGAGCGCCCACAACGAGAGCATCCATGCGCGCTGGGATCGCGTGATGCGCAAGCTCGGCCGCACGCCTCAGACGCCCTCTGCGCCCACTAAGCCGCACCCCGCGAATGCTGTTACTGTTGATCCCAAGAAGCAGGCTCAGAAGGCTTCTGGGACCGCTAAGCCGGCTCATAAAGCCTATGTGCGCCAGACAGGCGATGGTATTCGCGTATCTCCGTCGGTACTCAATAAGAAGAAGCACCCTAAGTCGCAGTAGGACAGTCGTGCGTTCTTCATGATGCGGGGCATATTTGTGCTGTATGGGGGATAATCCTCTTACGTAGATTATCTCTCATCTGTTGATGAATGCTCGCATATCGAAGGGACACGCCCATGGCAACCAGCAAACCGCGTCTTGACCGCCGCATCGTTCGCAGCCGTAATGCCATCCTTTCGGCTTTCGAGCGCCTGCTCATGGAAAAGCCGCTGGCAGACATTACGGTGAGTGCCATCGCGCGCGAGGCCAATGTCGACCGCAAAACCTTCTACGTGCACTTTGGCACGGTTGACGGCCTGCTCGATGCCATTGCCGTCGATGTGGTGGAGATGATTGTCGACTCGGTCGAGAAAACGCTTGCTTCCATGGACGGCGACACCAATGAGCGCGCTCTTGGCGCGGCGGCGACCTTCTTTAAAACCGTTAACGAGGCACTGTGCAACAACTTGGTGCTCAATCGTCAGCTGATCGAGAACATTCCGCTCGATGATTTTATGGCTCGTCTTCGTGCGCCGCTCGAGCACGAGATTGCCGAGCGCGATCTGCTGCCTCAAGGTCTCAAGGACGAGATGTTCGACTACTATTTGGCGTTTTTGCTATCGGGTATTATCGGTATCTATCGCACGTGGGCGCTGTCTGACGGCTCGGTTCCTATCGAGCGCGTCTCTGAGGTCGCCAACGACCTCACACTCAACGGCCTGTCGAGCCTGGAATCTCGCTTCGAATAGCATCGATAATTCAACAACTTAAAGAAGTTGCGGTGGAATAGGGATTGTTTTGGTTATTGGAAGGCCGTTCTGGTCCCTATTTCACCGCAACTTAGTAAAACTGTTTTGATGGTAAGGCGGAGCAGCCTCGAAGATGAGCCTCGAGACTGCTCCGCTTCATTTCTGAGCGTTTGTCGTGTAGGGCAGCATTAATCGCCGTTTTTGAGTATGCGGCCCTGTTTTTCGAACTTGTGCATGTCGCTATCGGCCATGCCCTGCGACTTGTCCTCGTGACGCTTGGCGTATAACGGATCGTCGGAGTCGTTCCAGATGCGGTCGGCGACAGGTGACCATGCCTCGGCGGCAGCCTGGGTCTTTTCGCGCAGCTGCTCGGGTGACTCCTTCTCGATTAGGTCGGTGCTCATTGCGCCACTCTCGGCGACCAGTTTGGGCAGCACGTCGGGATTCTCGAGCATGGGGCATGGTTTGAGGTAGTTGTCGTTAAACGGCATGTTCTCGTAGTACTTCATAAAGAGGGGAGAGCGCAGCGCGTCGAGTAAGCTCACATCGTGGATGTTGGCGTTTGAGTAATGGATGAACACGCACGGCTCCACGTCTCCGGCGGTGTTGATGTGCAGGTAGCGGCGGCCGCCGGCGATACATCCGCCTACAAACTCGCCGTCGTTTTGGAAGTCGAGCGTAAACAGCGGCTTCTTCTCACGCATTTCGCGGATAAAGTGATACATGTGCTCGCGCTGCTCGGGCGTGGGCATGAGCTCGGGGGTTGCATTGCGGCCAACTGGCATAAAGTGGAAGTACCAGCAGAAGAGTGCTCCCTCGCCGATCATCCAGTCCATGTTCTCCTCGGTAGCAACCGTCTCGGCATTGGCGCTGGTCCAACAGGTGGAGATACCAAACGGCAAGTCGCGCTCGCGCAGGAGTTTCATGGCGTGCTCGATCTTTGCGTAGGTACCCTCGCCGCGACGGGCGTCGGTGGTGTGCTCATTGCCCTCGGCGCTGATGGCGGGGACAAAATTACCTACGCGAATCATATCGTCGCAGAAGGCCTCGTCGATCAGCGTGGAGTTGGTAAAGCAGAGAAACACGCAGTCCTGATGTTTTTCGCAAATTCTGATCAGGTCGTGCTTGCGGACGAGCGGCTCGCCGCCGGTATAGATGTAGATATGCGTACCGAGCTCTTTGCCCTGCGTAACGATAGAGTCGATGTCTTCGAACGAGAGATTCTGCTTGTAGCCGTACTCGGCGGCCCAGCAGCCCGTGCAACGCAGGTTGCAGGCGCTCGTGGGATCGAGCAGGATGGCCCACGGAACGTTGCACTGGTACTTTTCGCGGTTCTTTTCCTGCTCTGGCCAAGCAAGCAGGTTGGCGTCGACAATGAGGGTCTTAAGCAGTTTGTTTCGCATCTGGGGATTAAGGCTGAACACACGCATGATCAGGTCATACCAATTGCCGCGGCTCTTGATGACATTGGTGAATGCCTCGCGCTGTACGGGAAATACGCGATTGGGGACCAGCTTGTTCACGAGGTCCATGATTTTGTCGATGTTTTCTTGCGGGTTGTCGTCGAGATAATCGATGAGCTTGTTGAGCGCTGCACGCTCTGCTGACTGTGGAAGCGACATGGGTATATCCTTTCACGTGTGCTTACTGTGTGATAATACCCACTTGTGGATTAAACGAAGTCTAAAGATTTGTAATGTGTCTATTCAACGAATCAATTTAATTTGGGGTGAAGCGTTATACCTTACGCTCTCTAAGTTGCGGTGAAATAGGGTCAGATAGGGATGCGGACGATTTCTTGGGCCGCGCCTAGGCGTATCCATTGGAATCCTCCGATGCGCCTTCGCGCGCTCGCATGACCTCGATACCATGCGAGCGTGCGAACTCGACGAGCTCTGCGTTGCGGGCGTTTATGGTGCCGAAGGCGGCGGGGCACACGATAAGGCGCGCGCAGTGGACGAGGAGCTCTTTGGCGCGGGCTATGGTTTTATCCCCGATCGGCTCGAAGGCGCGCTCGGCCACGCATTCCGTCGCCAGGTCGCGCGCGAGCTCGCAGTCGATGTCCCCTTCGTGCAGAACGCCCGCGTAGAACGCCTTGCCCTGCCGGATGAGCTGGCGAAACACAGCCGACCCCGTACCTGCGCCGGCGATGACGAACGTGTGTGCATCGCCGTGTGGGCGCCCAATTTCCACGCTGCCGAAGCGCTCGTTGAAGGTGCCATGTTGAAGGCCGTAGAGCTCGCCAATCGTCTCGCGCGTGAATATGTCCTCGGGTGCGCCGGCGCGGAAGACCCGGCCGTCCTTCACGCAAATCACCTTGTCGGCGCTTTTCTGCGCGAGCTCGAGTTCGTGGATGGACATGATGACAGCCACATTCCGCGATTTCGAAAGGTGGCGAAGTATTCGCAGCAGGTCGATCTGGTAGCGGATATCGAGATACGACGTGGGCTCGTCGAGCACGAGCACACGCGGATCCTGCGCGATGGCTCGTGCGAGCATGACGCGCTGGCGTTGCCCGTCGCTTATCTGCATGAAGTCGCGCTCGGCGAGCTCTTCCACATGTGCGGTTTTCATGGCCTCACCGACCCGACTATGGTCGTCGGGCGAGAGTGTGCCCATTCGCCCGGTGTAGGGATGCCTTCCCGCCTCTACGATATCGCGGCAGGTGAGGAGCTCGGTCCGGGGTCGATCTGTCAGCATAACGGCAAGGTTCCTTGCGAACTCCGCCGTCTTCCATCGGGAAATCTCCCGCCCGTCGAGCTCGACCGCGCCGGCAAGCGGTACCAGATGGCGTGTGATGGTTTTCAAGATGGTCGACTTGCCCGAGCCGTTCGGCCCGATGAGCGCCACGACGTCGCCCGCGCGAACCTCCAGCTCGACGCCTTCGACTACGACCTTCTTGTCGTAGCCCGCCGACAGGTCGCTTATGCGGAAAAGCGGCGCTCCGTCAGCCTGCGTTTTTACCGGGGTTTCGAGGTTCGACTCCCCTCCGAGCGTTTTGGGCTGCGGCACGAATTTCCCCATCTACCTCACCCGCTTCTTCAACATGAGTGCGATAACCACCGGCGCGCCGAAGATGGCGGTGACGGCGCTGATGGAAAGCTCGACGGGGGAGAACAGCGTGCGCGCGATCAAATCGCAGCCCGCGCAGAAGATGGCGCCTCCCAAGAAGCACGCAGGAATCACGCGGATGGGCTTCGACGACTTCAGCGCCGACTTAACGAGATGCGGAACCGCGATGCCTACGAACGACACCGGACCAGCGAACGCGGTCACGCAGGCGGAGAGCATGCTCGCTAGAAGGACGAGCACCACGCGGAAGCGTGCGACGTTCACGCCGACGCTTTTTGCGTAGGCTTCTCCCAGCTGGAAGGCGGAAAGGGGCTTCGATATCGCGAATACGCATGCGCTCACGGTGATCACCACGACCGCGATGACCGCGACGTCGTCCCAGCTCGAACCCGAGAAGCTACCCAAAGACCAGTTGTGCAGGTTCACGATGGACTGGTCGTCGGCGAAGGCGATGAGGAAGTTCGTCGCCGCCGAGCAGATGTATCCCACCATGACGCCCGCCACGATGAGCATGGCCATGGAACTTATGCGCCGTGCGATGAGGAGCACGAAGCCGATGGTGATAAGCGAGCCCAGAAACGCTGCGACCACCATGGCCGGCGAGGACATGGCCTGGTTCGCGCCCAGAAGTACGATCATCGTAAGCGCGACGACGAACTTTGCGCCCGAGGAGACGCCCAAGATGAACGGGTCGGCGATGGGGTTGTTGAAAAACGTCTGCAGCAGGAACCCGGAGAGCGAAAGCGCCCCGCCGAGAAGCACGGCTGAAAGCACACGCGGCAGGCGAATCTCCCAGATGACTTGGCTTTCCATGGAATTGGCCGCGCCGCCCGAAAGGATGCCGGGGATGTGGTCTGCGGGCACGAGCACGCTCCCGATGCACAGGTTGGCCCCGACGAGCACGATGAGGACAACAGCGAGCAGCGCCGTCACGACGCGACACCGCGCGGCGCGCCCCGATTCGTCGTATGTCATGGAAAGCCGGCTTCTCATGACGCTAGCCAAGCTTCCTCAGATAATGGAAGTCGCTCGCGTCATCGCCGGTGAACGCCCCGTGCAGCTCGTCGATAATGTCGGCGGTAGAAGTCATCTGCTGGTACATGTCGGCGCTTGTGACCCAGACGTTGCCGTTCTTTACAGCTTTGAACTGCGACAATAGCGCGTTTTTGCCTACGAAGTCTTTCAAGGTGGCAACCGATTCGTCGATGGTGCCGTTGTAGACGATGATGTCGGCATCCTTCGCCGTCGCGTAGAAGCGCTCCATTTCGAGCGTTACTGACGAACCTGACGTCGACGCCTTCTGCGCGTCATCGAGCGCGTAGCTGCCGCCTGCAAGCTCGATCATCTGCGCCACGTAGTCGCCCGCCCGTCGCGTGACGGCGGCCCCGTTCGAGTTAATGTAGAAATACGCCACGGTTTTACCTGACGACGCGAGCCTCGACGTTTGCTCGACGCGGGCCTTCTGCTCGTTGAACAGGTGCGCGGCCTCGTCTTCCTTGTCGAACAGGACGCCGAAAAGCTTAATCCACTCGACGCGCCCGAGTGCTTCGGGCTCGCTCGACGACTGTTCGGTGAGCACGACGAGCCCGAGCTTCTGCAGCTTTTCCTTCACATCGGGCGTGTGGTTGATCATGGTGTTCTCGATGGCGAGCGTGCAGCCCGAGGCCGATATTCGCTCGTAGTCGGGCGCGCTGTACTTGCCGCCGTAGGCGATCGCCCCACTTTCGAGCGCGCTTTTGAAGCCCCCGACCGAGCAATCGTCGGCCTTCGTGCCCGACATGAGGATATTGTCGTTCGCATCGAGCGCGTCGACCAGGCACATCGTCGCCGACGACACGAGGTACACCTTGTCGGCGGGGCGCCTTATGACCGCGATGTCGGAGCTCAACCCATCAGGTACCTTTGCATTTTGCGGCACCACGAGGAAGCGCTCCCCGTTCGAAATGCAGATAAGCCGCAGGCCGCCTTCGTACTCGTCGACAGTGAAGTGCTCGGCGTATTCAAGCTGAAGCGTTCCCGTCGGCTTCCAGCCGCAGCCCAAATCGGCGTTGTGGAAGTCGGCCGCGGCGTTTGAAGCCGTTCCCGCAGGGGAGCCGCCGCTTGCTTCGTCGCCCGATTTCTCCTTCATGGTGGATGAATCGAAGTGGAGCGTGTAGTCGATGGTGTGCGGCGTCGACATGGCGACGGTCTCGGCCGACACGGCGATGTCCTCGTCGAGCGTGACGGGTATCTCGAACGTGGAGTCGCCGCCGTCGTTTACGGGCGCGTAGTCCACGCCGTTGACGGTCATTTTGTCGTAGTTCGAACTCGACCAGGTGATGGTCGCGGTGTAGGTGTCGCCATCCTTCACAATTGTGGTCGGTGAGGCGATGCTTGCGCGTCCTGACCCACCGGAAAGCGAGACGCTCACAGTGTATTCCTGAGAGCCCGCCGTGCCACCGGTCGCGTTCGGGCTCGCACTGCACCCCGCGAAGGGAAGCGCGAGCAGGGCGACGAGAACGCAGGCGATCGCGCGCGCCGCGATGCTGCGGCGCTTCCTGTTTTCCCCCTTGGGAAGAATCGACCGCATGGCGTTACTTCAGTGCGTCGGCGCGCAGATCGACGCCGGCGGATTCGAATACGAGCGTGCGGTCGTACCACCGCTCCCTTTTAATGCTCCACGCAGCGCAGGCGGTGTCCTTGTCGAGCGCTTCAACGGGCACGTCGTAGGTGTACTTGCCTTCCGCGTTTTCCACATAGGGGATGAAGTCGGCCTCGCTCGCGGCGGCAGCCTCGTCGCCCGTGCCCATGAAGAGCTTGCCGTAGCCCGTGCCGGAAAGCGTCATCACGCAGTGCATGGAGCCGTTTTCCACGATGAGCTGGGCGTCCACAATTCTGAACATGTTCGAGCTGGAATCTACGGTGATCGGATAGGTGCCGTCGGCCACCTTGTCGGCGGTGATGGGGGCAGCGCTTGCGCCCTCGGGCGCATCGGCCGCCTGTTCGGTCTTTTCCTGGGAATCGGCATCGCTTGCCTTTGCGCTGTCGATTGAATTTCCGCCGCAGCCGGCGAGCGAGAACGCGAAAAGCGCCGCTGACAGGGCGAAGGCGAGGATTTTCTTCAACATGGAGGGGGTTCCTTTCAATCGCTTCGACCGCCCGCGCCGTGCGGTGGGCGGGCGGGATGCGAATGCAACGGGCATGCGCCGTCAGTCGGGGAAGGCGCATGCCCGTTGCACGGGGACGCGACCGGCGCCCCCGTGCGCGGCGAGTTTACAGCTTGGCGATGGCGTCGTCCACGTGCGAGACGTAGATTTCGTCGACCGCGACGTTCTGTCCTAGACCCTGGAGCAGGCACGTCACTTCGAAGCCGGCGGCCACGAACTTCGCAGCCCAGCTGTCGGGGTCGGTCTCGTCTGCCATGTCGTTGTTCGCGTGGTCGCCCGCGACCACCATGAACGGCGCGAGCACGGCCTTCTTGTAGCCTGCGGCGCTCGCGGCGGCGATAACATCCTCGCAGGTCGGTTCAGCCTCGACGGTGCCGACGAAGAACTGCGTCAAGCCCTCGTTCTTAAACACTTCCTGCATCTTGGCATAGTCGGCGTTGGAATCGGCTTCGGTGCCGTGACCCATGAGGCACAGCGCCGTCTTGCCGTCGTCGAAGGACGCCATGTTCTCCTTAATGGCTGCGGCCACCTTCTTGTAGTCGTCGTCGGAGGTGAGCAGCGGGTCGCCGAGCGAGATTTTGTCGAACTTGTCGGCGTACTTGTCGAGCTCGTCTTTCACGTCGGTGTATTCCAGGCCACCCATGAGATGCGTCGGCTGCACGACGATTTCCTTCACGCCGTCTTCCACGCAGCGGTCGAGCGCCTCGGTCATGTTGTCGATCGTGATGCCGTCGTCCTTCTTCAGCTTGTCGATGATGATCTGCGCGGTGAAGGCGCGGCGGATGTCGTAGTCCTGCCAGTACTTCTCGCGGATAGCGTCTTCGATGGCGCCGATGGTGATGTGGCGCGAGTCGTTGTAGCTCGTGCCGAAGCTCGTGACGAGGATGACCGGCTTCACGGCCTTCTCCTTTTCACTCGTTTTCTCGGAACTCGCGGAGGTGTTGGAGCAGCCCGCGAGCGCGACTCCGGCGAGCGCGACGGCTCCGGTTGCTGCGGCGCCCATGAAGCTGCGGCGTGACATCTGGTCGGACATGGTTTTTCCTTTCCTCGGTTTGCCGGTCCCCCGGCGACAGTTGCTTGTCGGCACAAGCGAAAGAAAAGCGCACCCCTCGGGGTTCACAAGGAGCTAACGCCACGGCGATGCCGTGAGGAAAAGGCGAAGCAGTCTGGCTTGGGGCGCGAGGCGGTTTGCCCGCGCGTCCTATACAGTAATGTCCCTTGCCCAGGATTCCCACCTGGTTCCCTCCGCAAGCCAGCGCGGGCTGTGCGGGCGCCGCGCCGGTCATTTCCTTTTATCCGATTGTCATATGCTCGTTGCCGAATCTTTTACTATGATAGTGGGCACTTGTGAACGTGTCAAAGCCAGGGCGGGCGGCATTGCGCCTCCTGCCTGCGTATTTGCGCCGATTGCCGCCGCAGGCGCCGTGTTTTGCCCGCTGCGCGAATGGCGGCGTAAACGGTTGCGATGAGAAACGGGAAGGGAAGGCTCGGATGATTCATATCGTTGGCGCAGGCTCGGGCGCCGCCGACCTTATCACGCTGCGCGGGGCGCGCCTTCTGCGCGCAGCCGACGTGGTCGTTTGGGCGGGAAGCCTTGTGAACCCCGAGCTGCTCGCTGAGTGCAAGGAATCCTGCATCGTCTACGACAGCGCGCACATGACCTTGGAGGAAGTGCTCGACGTGATGTGCGCGGCAGATGCGCGGGGCGAGGAAGTGGTGCGCCTGCACACGGGCGACCCGTGCCTGTACGGCGCCATCCAGGAGCAGATGGACGCGCTCGACGCGCGCGGCGTGGACTACGAGGTGGTGCCCGGCGTGTCGAGCTTTTGCGGTGCCGCGGCGGCGCTTCGCCAGGAATACACGCTGCCGGGAATCAGCCAGTCGGTCGTGATCACGCGGCTTTCCGGACGTACCCCCATGCCCGCGGGCGAGGGCATGCGCACCATGGCGGAAAGTGGCTCGACTATGGTCATCTTCCTGAGCTCGGGTATGCTCGCCGAGCTTTCCGCCGAGCTTTTGGCCGCGGGCCGCAGCTCCGACGAGCCGGCGGCGCTCGTGTACAAGGCGACCTGGCCTGAGGAGCGCGTGGTGCGATGCACTGTGGGCACGCTCGCCGATGCGGGCGCGCGAGAGGGCATCGACCGCACGGCGCTCGTGGTGGTGGGCCGCGTGCTCGGGGCTCGCGGCGGGCTTGCGCACAACGGCGCGCAAGCGGAGTCGTACGAGCGCAGCAAGCTTTACGACCCTTCGTTTGCCACGGGGTATCGGAAGGCGAGCAGCTAGCGTGGCCTTCGAGCACTACATATATACCGGGACGACCCGCCTGCGCTGCGGCTACACCACGGGGAGCTGCGCCGCGCTCGCGGCGAAGGCAGCCTGCGAGATGCTCTTGTCACGAAAGCCCGTCGGCCTCGTGTCGATCGTCACCCCCGGCGGGCTGCCCGTCGAGACGGACGTGGTCGACGCATGCATCGGCGAGGGGTGCGCCCAGTGCGCCGTGCGTAAGGACGCAGGCGACGATGCCGATGTGACCGACGGCGTGCTCGTGTACGCGCGCGTGGAACATTCGGGGTCGGGCACGGGTGCTGCGGGCAGCAAGGGCGTGCCCGCGCACGAATCGGAAGTTTCCGTCGATGGCGGCGTGGGCGTGGGGCGCGTGACGTTGCCCGGGCTCGAGCAGCCGGTGGGGGCGGCCGCCATCAACGCGACGCCGCGCGCGATGATCACTTCGGCGGTGCGCGAGGTTTGCGCCGCGCACGGCTTTTCTGGAAATATTGCTGTGACGATTTCGGTACCCGAGGGTGTTGCCCTTGCCGAAAAGACCTTCAACCCGCACCTGGGGATAAAGGACGGCATCTCTATCCTGGGCACGACGGGCATCGTCGAGCCGCGAAGCCTCGCTGCCTTGCGCGACAGCATCGAGCTCGAGATCCGGCAGCATGCGGCTATGGGGCGGCGCGGAGTCGTGCTCACGCCCGGCAACTACGGCGCGCAGTTCATCTCGGGGCATTTCCACCTAAACGGTGCGCCGGTGGTCTTCATCTCGAATTTTGTGGGCGATGCGATTGATTGCTGCGTTCGCGAGGGATTTACCAATGTCCTTCTTGTGGGACACATTGGCAAGTTGGTGAAGGTCGCGGGCGGCATCATGGACACCCATTCGCGTACCGCCGACTGCCGCGCGGAGATTCTGGCCGCCCACGCGGCCATGGCCGGCGCGGGCGCGAAGACCGTGCGCGAGATCATGTCGTCCGTCACGACCACGGCGGCGCTCGAGGTAATCGAGGCCGCCGGCGCGGGGGACGCTGCGCGCGCCTCGCTCGCTGCGGCAATCGAGGACAGGTTGCGCCGCCGCGCGGCGGGCGCATGCGACATTGCCGCGGTCGTGTTCGACGCCGAGCGCCGCGAGCTTTTCCGCACGTCGGGCGCCGATGCAGTCATCGGGGAATTGGGGGCGACGTATGAGTAAAGGCGTTCTGTACGGGGTGCGCCGCGCAATCGGCTGGCCGGGGACGAAGGTGGTCATGAAGGCGCGCCGCTCGCTTGCGGACACGAAGCGCATCCTTCGCGAGGAGGACGCCTTCGACGGTGCCGAGCTCGTAGAGGACTGTGGGCTTCCGGGCGAGCGCGTGTACCGCTCGCTCGACGATGTGCCCGATCGGGGCAGCTACTTCTCGACGATGGTGGTGCGCTAGATGAGGGTTTCCTGCATAGCGTTCACTGAGAGGGGGTATGCGTTGGCGGAGCGCACCGCACGCGCGCTTTCCGATTGCGCGCAGACAGGTGAAGATGACCCTGGCTGGGACGTTTCCGTTTCGCGCGGGTTCGGCGAGGGGAAGGTCGACCTGCGCGCATGGACGGCGCTCGCGTGGGAAGCGTCGGACGCGCTTCTGTTCGTGGGCGCGGCGGGCATCGCCGTGCGGGCTATCGCGCCGTATGTCGCCTCGAAGGCAAACGATCCCGCGGTTGTGGCGATCGACGAGGCGGGGCGCTTTGCCGTCCCGCTTTTGTCGGGGCATTTGGGCGGTGCGAACGAGCTGGCGCAAACTGTGGCACGCGTGGCAGGGGTCATCCCCGTCATCACCACGGCGACTGACGTCCGCGGCGTGTGGGCGGTGGATACGTGGGCGCGCCGTGTGGGGCTCGCCGTTTCGAATCCCGAGGCCATCAAGCGAGTGTCGGCGCGGCTGCTTTCGGGCGGGCGCGTGGCGCTCTATTCCGACATGCCGATTTCGGGACAGCCGCCTGAGGGGGTTGACATTGCGTCCGACCGTGCTCGGGCCGATATCGTCGTGTCGCCGTTCGCTGGCGCGAATGCAGGTGCGTCCGTTCGCGCCTTGGAGACAACGGGCGAGGTCGTGCCCGCCGGTGAGACGTGGAAGCCGGCGGGCGTGCGGGCGCAGGCGCCTGCGCCCGAGCCGCTTCGCCTTGTCGTGCCCTGCATCGTTGCGGGCATAGGGTGCCGTCGCGGTGCGTGCGCCGAAGCGATCGAGGAGGCGTTTCTTCTCGCGTGCGGGCAGGCGGGTATCTCGCCTTCGGCCGTCCGTGAGGCGGCGACGATCGACGTGAAGGCGCACGAGGAGGGTCTGCTCGCCTTCTGCCGCGCGCGCAATATTCCGCTTGCGACGTATTCCGCAGATGAGTTGTCGCAAGTCGAAGGCAGCGTTTCGCCATCTGATTTCGTGCGCGCGACGGTTGGGGTCGACAACGTGTGCGAGCGCGCGGCGCTCGCGGACGGGGGCAAACTTATCTTCTCGAAGATCGCTCACGGCGGCGTGACCGTCGCGTTTTCCAAGGTAACTATCGAACTTTCGTTTAAGGAGCGGTGATGGGAAAGCTCTTCGTGGTGGGGATCGGCCCGGGCGGCCCCGACGGCATGACGATTGCGGCCCGGCGCGCGCTCGAGGCGGCCGACATCGTTGTGGGGTACACGAAATACGTGGAGCTCGCGCTCGCCGCCGTGCCCGACGCGGCGCATCTCGCGACGCCGATGATGCACGAGGTCGAACGGTGCCGCCTGGCGCTTTCGCGCGCGCAGAGCGGAGAAGCCGTGGCGCTCGTGTGCAGCGGTGACGCGGGCGTGTACGGCATGGCGAGCCCCGTGCTGGAGCTTGCGGAGGACTACCCCGATGTAGACGTGGAAGTTATCGCCGGGGCCACCGCGGCTCAGAGCGGGTCGGCGGTGCTCGGCGCCCCGCTTGCCCACGACTTCGCGGTCGTGTCGCTCTCCGACCTGCTCACACCGTGGGAGGTCATCGAGCGCAGGCTCGTCGCCGTGGCGAGCGCCGACTTCTGCATCTGTTTGTACAACCCGCGCAGCAGAAAGCGCGCCGACAGGCTCTCACGCGCGGCGAAGATTATGCTCGAATGGAAGGCCCCCGACACGCTCTGCGGCTGGGTACGCAACATCGGGCGCGAGGGGCAGCAGTCGGGCATGTGCAGGCTCTCTGAGCTGGGGGAGATCGACGCCGACATGTTCACCACCGTGTTCGTCGGCAACGCGGACACGAAGCTCGTGGGCGGCCGTATGGTCACGCCGCGCGGGTATCGGGAGATTCCATGCGAAAGGTAACGATCATCGGGGCGGGGCCCGGAAACCCCGACTTGCTCTCGCGCGCGGCGCTCGACGCGATCGACATCGCCGACGTGGTCATCGGCGCTCATCGCGCGCTTGTCGGCATCGACGTGCCGCCCGACGTGGTGAGATGCGAGCTCGTGAAGACGGCGGACATCGTAGCCGCGCTCACCGATGCGGCGTCGTGGCAGCGCGCCGTGGTCGTGATGACGGGCGATGTGGGGCTGTTCAGCGGCGCGCGCCGCCTGGTGGAGGCGCTCTCCGGCGATGCGCAGGTGGACGTGCGCGTCATTCCCGGCATAAGCTCAGCGTCTTATCTCGCCGCGCGTCTCGCGCGTCCATGGCAGGATTGGCGCTTCGCGAGCGCTCACGGCGTGGCGTGCGACATTGTGGCCGAGGCCGAGCGCGCGGGCGAGCTCTTCCTCGCCACGTCGGGCGGGGAAGACCCCTCGCGGCTTTCGGGCGAGCTTGTGCAGGCGGGCTTCGGGGACGCGCGCGTGACGGTGGCCGAGCGCTTGTCGTACCCCGAGGAGCGCATCACCTGCGCGACCGCAAGTGAAATCGCAGGTCAGACGTTCGACGACTTGAACGTGATGCTTATCGAGTTCGCAGGCAGCGCCGGGTCGCCTGCGGGCTCTAGCGCAGCCTCCGATGCGCCGGCCGATGCGTCATCGCCCGCGGCGGCTTCTTCCGCGGCGGACCCTGCGGGCGAATCCCGCGCCGCGAGCTCCCGCTGGCCGTACGCTTCTTCGGGCATTCCCGACGAGCTCTTCATCCGCGGCGACGTTCCCATGACCAAGCAGGAGGTGCGCGCCGTCGCGCTCGCGAAGCTGCGCCTTACCGCTACCGACACCGTGTGGGACGTCGGAGCCGGCACGGGGAGCGTGTCGATCGAGGCTGCACTCGTCGCGCGAGCGGGGTCGGTATGGGCGGTCGAGCGCAACGCGGCCGGCGTGCGGCTCATCCGAGAGAACGCGGATGCATTCGGGTGCGGCAACGTGCATGCGGTCCCCGGTGTCGCCCCCGAAGTGCTCGCGAAACTGCCCGTCCCCGATGCCGTGTTCGTCGGCGGGAGCGCGGGCGAGCTTCCCTCTATCGTGGAGGCGGCGCTCGAGAAGAACTCGCAGGTTCGCCTGTGCGTGCCATGCGTCACCGTTGAGACGCTCACCGAGGCGTGCGCGCTCCTCTCGGGTTCGCGCTTTAAGGGGTTCGAGGCGTGCCAGGTGTCGGCCGCCCGCGCCGAGGCTGTAGGCTCGTACCATCTTATGAAGGCGCAAAACCCCGTGTTCCTCGTCAGCGCGCGTGGTGCGGGCGCGGATGCCGAGGAGCTTGCCGAAGTCGGGGCGCTTGCTGAGTCGCCTGTCGGGGAGGACTCCTCTGCCGAGGGGAACCCATCCGCTGAGGTGGTCTCGCTTGCTAACTGCAACGCCGCAGGTGGGGAAGGCGGCGCCCGGTGAGCACGACTATTCCGCGCTTCATGGTCGCTGCGCCCTCGAGCGGGAGCGGCAAGACGGTCGTTACGTGCGCGCTCCTGCGCGCGCTTGCGCGCCGCGGCCTCGCATGCGCGGCCTTCAAATGCGGCCCCGACTACATTGATCCGCTCTTTCATCGCCGCGTCGTGGGCGCGCGCTCGGGCAACTTAGACGGCTTCTTCACCGACGCCCCGACGCTGCGCGCCCTGCTCGCACGCGGCGCCGCGGGCGCGGATGTCGCGGTGCTCGAGGGGGTCATGGGCTTCTACGACGGCATGGCGCCCGGCGTGGCCGACGCGAGCAGCTACCAGGTTGCGCGCGACACGGAAACGCCGGTCGTTTTAGTGGTGAACGGGCGCGGGGCGTCTTTATCGCTCGCCGCCGTAATCCGCGGCATCGCCGAGTTCCTGCCTCGTGCGAACGTGCGCGGCGTCGTGCTGAACAAGACGAGCGCCGCTGCCTGCGCCTACGCGAAGCCTGCGATCGAGAAGCACACGGGCGTCGCGGTTTTGGGTAATATCCCCGCCGACGAGGCGTTCTCGCTCGAAAGCCGGCATCTGGGGCTTGTGACCGCCGACGAAGTCAAGCAGCTCTCCGCGCGCATCGACAAGATGGCCGAGCTGGTGGAAAAGAGCGTCGACGTCGACTGCTTGCTCGAAATAGCGGCGACGGCACCCGATATCCGCGAGGAACCTTACCGGTTGGAGCCGATCGCGGGAGCGCGGCCCATCGTCGCCGTCGCGCGTGACGAGGCGTTCTCGTTCTACTACGAGGAGAACCTGCGCGCGCTCGAGGACCTGGGTTGCGAGCTGGCCTTTTTCAGCCCCCTGTGTGATAGCGAGTTGCCCCGGGGGACAAGCGCCCTCTATCTGGGAGGCGGCTACCCGGAGCTCCATGCGCCGCAGCTCTCCGAGAACGCGCCGATGCGCGAGGCGGTGCGGCGCGCGGTGGAATCCGGCATGCCGACGGTTGCCGAATGCGGTGGGTTTCTGTACCTGCAGCGCGAAATCTCCGATAGCGAGGGGCGGCGCTGGCCTGTTGCGGGCGCCCTTGAGGGCGCAAGCGAGAACGGGGGAAGGCTGTCCCATTTCGGGTACGTGGAGCTTACTTCCCAACGCGACGGGCTCTACGGGCCGCGCGGCACACGCATCCGCGCGCACGAGTTCCACTACTGGCAGTCCACCTGCCCGGGCGGCGACTTCTGGGCGCAGAAGCCCCGGCGCGACAAGGGCTGGCCGTGCATGACGACCACCCCGTCCCTGGTTGCGGGCTTCCCGCATGTGTACTATCCTGCGAACCCCGACGTTGCGCGCGCGTTCGCGTCTGCCGCAGCGTCGTTCGCAGAGAGGAGACGGCATGGCTGAAGCAACCGAAACCGCGCTTGCCTGCATCCGCGAGGAAGTCGAGCGCGCGTTCTCCTCGGCGCCGGGCGCCGTGCTCGAAGCCGCGCTCTCCCGGATCGCGCCCGCAGACGAGTGTGCCCGCGCCGCCGCGTATGCCGCGTGGGATTCCATCGCGCATCCTTTGGGGGGATTGGGCGACTTTGAAGACGCCGTCGCGTGTATCGCCGCAGCTCAGGGGAGCGCCGAGGTGGCCGAGTTTCCCCGTGCGCTCGCGGTATTCTTCTCCGACAACGGGGTCGTTGCCGAGGGCGTTTCGCAAAGCGGGCAAGACGTGACGCGAGCCGTCGCGCGCAACATGTGCGAGGGGGCCACGAGCGCCTGCCGCATGGCGGCGTTCGCGGGTGCCGAGGTCGTGCCCGTCGACGTGGGTATGGCACGGGGCATAGAAGACGCGCGCATGGTGCGCGCGAACGTGCGGCGGGGGAGCGGCAACATCGCGCACGGCTCCGCCATGTCTCGCGATGGGGCCGTGCGCGCGATCGACGTCGGAATCGCCGTCGCGTGCGGGCTTGCCCGCGCCGGCGTGCGCCTTCTCGCCGCGGGCGAGATGGGCATCGGCAACACGACCACCTCGGCGGCGGTGGCCGCAGTGCTCATCCGGGCGGACGCGCGGAGCCTCGTCGGGCGCGGCGCGGGGCTCTCGGACGCCTCGCTCGCGCGCAAGCGCGACGTGGTCGAGCGCGCTATCGACGCGAACTCGCCCGATCCCGCCGACCCGATCGACGTGCTCTCGAAGGTGGGCGGCTTCGACATCGCGGCGATGTGTGGCTTCTACCTGGGGGCCGCGGCCTCGAAGGCGCCGGCGCTCCTCGACGGGGTCATATCCTGCACGGCGGCCCTGTGCGCGGCGCGCCTGTGCCCCAACGTCTCGGGCTACCTCGTGGGCACCCACGCATCAAGCGAACCCGCAAGTCAGGAGCTCCTTCGCGAGCTCGGCATAAAGGCACCCCTCGACGCAGGCATGCACTTGGGCGAGGGCGCGGGCGCCATGGCGTATCTGCCCCTTCTGGATTCGGCGCTGCGCGTGTACCGGGATGGGAAGACGTTCACGGCGACTGGCATGGCTGCTTACGAGCATTTCGAGGCTGGGAAATGACGGTGACGTTCGTTATCGGCGCCGCCGCGAGCGGTAAGAGCGCCTATGCCGAGTCCCTGTGCCTCGGGCACGACGGCCCTCGCGTGTACCTGGCAACGATGGAGCCCTTCGGGGAAGAGGGCGCCCGCCGCATCGCGCGCCATCGGGCGCTGCGCGAGGGCAAGGGGTTTTCCACCCTCGAGCGCACGCGTGACGTGGGCGCCGCAGCGTCCGGGCTTCCGTGCGGCTGCACGCTTCTTTTGGAGGACGTGGGCAACCTGGTTGCGAACGAGCTCTTCGCGGAAGGCGGCTTGTCCCCACGTGACCCCGACGCTGCGGCGCGCGAGGTGCTCGGAGGCATCGAACGGCTCGCTCAGGCCGCTGCGTATACGGTGGTGGTCACCGTCGACGTGTTCGCCGATGGGATGCGCTACGATGAGGGGACCGAGGCATGGAGGCGCGCGCTCGCGCGCGTGAACGCGGGTGTGGTGGCGCTGGCCGACCGTGCAGTCGAAGTGGTATGCGGGATTCCCGTGTGGATGAAAGGCGAAGGACCTACAAGGTGAAGATAGCAGAGGCAATCGGCGCGGCGTTCGGAACGTTCTCGCGCATCCCCGTCCCGAAATCGGCCTGGACCGATTTCGGATCAACCCATGCGCTTGCCGCGTTTCCCCTGGTGGGCCTTGCGGAAGGATTCCTCATGACGGCGTGGGGGTACGTGGCGAACCTGCTCGGCGTGCCCGCGACCATCGTCGCGGCTGTGCTCGTGGCGCTGCCTGTGGCGGTGACGGGAGGCATCCACCTAGACGGGCTCTGCGACACCTCCGATGCGCTTGCAAGTTGGGCCCCGCGCGAGCGAAAGCTCGAGATCATGCACGACCCGCGGGCGGGCGCCTTCGGGGTCATCGGTGTTGTCGTGTACCTTATTCTGCAGTTTTCCCTGTTCACCGCGCTGCCGCTTACGGCGGGGGCGTTCCTCGCGCTTCTGTGCTCGCTCGTGTTCTCCCGCGCGCTTTCGGGGCTCGCCGTTGAATGCTGGCCTGCCGCGCGGGCGGACGGCATGGCCGCGGGGCTCTCGCCTTCGAAGAAGCGCGCGGCGATCGTCGTGCCGCTTTGCGCTTTCGCTGCGGCTTCGGCTGCAGGGATGGTCGCGTGCGCTCAGGCCGTCGGCGTCCTTATGGCGGTGGCGGGGCTTTTGGCGCTCGCGTGGTACCGCCATGTTGCCCTGTCCCGCTTCGGCGGGGTGACGGGGGATTTGGCCGGATGGTTTCTGCAATGGGCCGAGCTCGCGATGCTTGCCATGCTGGTTGCGGGGGGCATGCTCCTATGATTCTCGTGGTAGGTGGCGCGCATTCGGGGAAGAGGACCTTCGTGCGCGAAAAGCTCGGGTTCGCGGCGGACGATTTCGTCGACGCGGCGCAGCTTGCGGAGGGCGGCGTGCCCGCGGTTTTTGCCGGCCGCGTCGCGTACCGTGCTGAGGAGCTCGTACGCGCGCTCGACGCTGACCGGGCGCTCGAGTGGCTGATCGGCTTCGACGCAGTGATTCTGTCCTTGGTCGGCTCGGGGGTCGTCCCCATGCGTGCGGAAGACGCCCAATGGCGCGAGCGCGCGGGGCGCCTGGGATGCGCGCTCGCTGCGCGCGCCGACGTCGTCGTGCGCATTACGTGCGGGATTCCCCAGGTCATCAAAGGAAACCTTGCCGATGCGCCTCGAGGGACGCAGGACGTGGGCGCGCCTTTGGAAGTCGTCTTCGTGCGCCATGGTGCCACGGCGGGCACGGAAGACCATCGCTACAGCGGGGCGGGCACCGACGAGCCCCTGTCGAGCGCGGGCGAGCGCGCTTTGCGCGACCTCGCGTGCGATCGTGACGTGTTCCGTGTTATCACGAGCGGCATGGCCCGCACCGACCAGACGGCGCGCATTCTCTTCCCGAACGCGGAGCTTATGGCGTGCCCCGGTCTGCGCGAGATGGATTTCGGTGACTTCGAGGGGCGAAGCGCTGCCGAGCTTAAAGAGGATGTGCGCTACCGCGCCTGGGTAGACTCCTGGTGCGAGACGCGCTGCCCGCATGGCGAGGGCAAGAGCGATTTCACTCGCCGCGTCGTCGCGGCGTTTCGGGAGGCGTGCGAATCGGAGCGCGCCCAGGGGAGTGGGCGCGCCGTCTTCGTCGTTCACGCGGGTACCGTGAAAGCGCTGCTCTCCGAGCTAGCTGTCCCGAAAATGGGATACTTCGACGTGCATACCGAGCCGGGCGGCGCATGGGCCGCCACCTGGGATGGGCGCTGCCTTCTCGACGTTCGCTCCGCTTCGGGGGGCGATGCCCGGTGATGACGATTTTTGCCGTCGCCGCCGGGTTCGCGGCCGACCTTGCCTTCGGCGACCCGCGCTGGCTTCCCCATCCCGTCGTCGCCATGGGGCGCGCGATCACGTGGGCCGAAGGACGCCTGCGGCGCGCATTCCCGCAAACGTCCACGGGCACGCGCGCCGCAGGGCTTGTGCTCGCCGTGGCGCTTCCGCTTGCGTGTGGGCTTTTGACCTGGGGAATCCTGCATCTTTGCGGCATGGTTCACTCCGGCTTGCGCTTCGTGGCCGAGGCATGGGCGAGCTATCAGATTCTCGCGGCATGCGAGCTGCGCCGCCAGAGCCTGGCCGTGGCCCGCGCGTTCTCGAAGGGCGGCCTTGTCGCGGCGCGCGAAGCCGTCGGGCTCATCGTGGGACGCGACACGTCTGTTCTCGACGAGCAGGGCGTTGCGCGCGCCGCCGTGGAAACGGTGGCGGAGAACGCGAGCGACGGCGTCATCGCGCCGCTTTTCTACCTTATGATCGGGGGTGCGCCCTTGGGCATGGCGTACAAGGCGGTGAATACGCTCGACAGCATGGTGGGCTACAAAAACGAGTGCTACATCGACTTCGGCTGCGCCTCGGCGCGCCTCGACGATGCGGTGAACTGGATTCCCTCGCGCTTATCGGCCCTGCTCATGATCGCCGTGTGCCCGATCGTCGGGCTCGACGCGCGCGGGGCGGCGCGTATCTGGCGCCGCGACAGGCGACGCCATGCGAGCCCCAACTCGGCGCAGACCGAGTCAGCGTGTGCGGGCGCGCTCGGGCTGCGCCTGGCAGGACCCGCGGTGTATTTCGGCAAGCTCGTTGAGAAACCGACGATAGGCGACGCGTCCCGCGAAATCGAGTGGGGCGACATCGCCCGGGCGACAAGGCTCATGCTCGCCGCGTCCGTATGCGCGCTCGTCGTCTTCGGCGCCGCGCGCGCGGCGGTCGTGCTCGCCGTGGGGGCGATGGCATGAGGGAAGACCACGCTGCGTCCCGGGCTGCCGGGGGAATCCTGCGCACCCGTACGCATGGGGGTAGCTCGCAATCGCTCGGCATCGCTTGCGAAGGGGGCGCCTCCGACCTCATCGACTTCTCGGTGAACGTGAATCCGGCAGGCCCCTCGCCGCGCGCCGTCGCCGCAGCTTGCAAGGCGCTTTCTCGAATCGACGCCTACCCCGATAGGGAAAGCCTCGCCCTCGTTCGCGCCCTAGCGCGCGCCCAGGGCATTCCCGAAGATACTATCGTCTGCGGCGCGGGCGCGTCCGACATCATCTGGCGGCTCGCCGCGGCGGTGCGCCCGAAACGCATCGTCGTGTGCGCGCCGACGTTCTCTGACTATGCGGAGGCGGCATCGTACTACGGCGCATGCGTGCAGGAGTTCCCGCTCTCCGAAGCGGACGACTTCGACGTGCCCGCCTCCTTCGCCCGCGCGATCGAGGGGCCGGGAGACGTGGCGTACCTCTGCAATCCGAACAACCCGACGGGGCGCCTCGTCGACCCCCGCGTGATCGATGCCGCGGCTTGCCGCTGCGAGCAGGCGGGCGCGTTGCTCGTCGTGGACGAGTGCTTCCTCGGATTTGCGCCCGACGACCGCGAAAGGAGCGTGGCCGCACGCGCCGCGTGTTCGCGCCATGTGGCCGTGCTCTCCGCGTTCACCAAGCTCTACGGAATGGCGGGGTTGCGGTTGGGATATCTGATCAGCGGAAACGCCCAACTCATCGAGGGGATTCGCCGGGCGGGGCAGGCGTGGCCCGTCTCCTCGGTCGCCGAGGCCGCGGGCATCGCCGCCCTGGAAGACGTCGAATACGTCTCGCGCACGCGCGATGTATTGGCGGGCGAGCGAGCGTGGCTTTCCCACGAGCTCTCCTCGCTCGGGCTTTCCGTCGTGCCGTCGGATGCGAACTTCCTTTTAGTCCGCACGCCGGCGAAAGACATCCCCGAGCGCCTGTATAAACAGGGGGTTTTGGTCCGCACGTGCGACTCGTTTTCGGTACTGTCCCGTTTCTGGTGCCGCGTCGCGGTGCGCACGCGCAAGGAGAACGCCCGGCTTGTGATGGCGTTCAGTCGCGCGCTTCGGGCGGAAGGCGCATCGGGCGAAGGCGAACCCGACGAACGGGGCGGCGCTTCTTGCAGCGGCGCTATGGCGGGCGCGGATGGCCGAGGCTCGGAGAAGGAGGTCGATACCCGTGGGTAGGGCGAAGCCCATCATGATCCAGGGCACCATGTCGAACGCGGGGAAGAGCCTGCTTGCGGCGGGACTGTGCCGTGTGCTTTCGCAGGACGGCCTGCGCGTGGCTCCCTTCAAGAGCCAGAACATGGCGCTCAACAGCGGTGTCACGGCCGATGGGCTCGAGATGGGGCGCGCCCAGATCATGCAGGCCGAGGCGTGCGGCATTGCGCCCGACGTGCGCATGAACCCCATCCTGCTCAAGCCCGAAAGCGACCACCGAAGCCAGCTCATCGTGGCCGGCAAGGCGCAGGGAGCCTTCGCTGCGAGGGACTACTTCGCGCGAAAGAAGGCGCTCATGCCGCAGATTTTGAAGGCGTTCGATTCGCTCGCGGAGGAAAACGACGTCATCGTCATCGAGGGCGCCGGCAGCCCCGTCGAAATCAACCTTGCCGAAAACGACATCGTCAACATGGGGCTCGCGCGCGCCGTGTCCTCCCCCGTGCTGCTCGCGGGCGACATCGACCCAGGCGGGGTGTTTGCCCAGCTCTACGGCACGGTCGCGCTCTTTGCGCCCGAGGATCGCACGCTTTTGCGGGGGCTTGTGGTGAACAAGTTCCGCGGCGATGTGGAAATCCTGCGCCCGGGTTTGGCCCCGCTCGAGAAGATGTGCGGGGTTCCCGTCGTGGGGGTCGTGCCGTATCTTACGCTCGACCTGGACGACGAGGACTCGCTCGCGCCGCGCCTATCTGCCCGCGAGGCGCGCGGTGTCATCGACGTCGCCGTCGTGCGCCTTCCGCATCTGTCGAACTTCACCGACTTCGACCCGCTTTCGCGCGTGCCCGGCGTGGGCGTGCGCTACGTTTCCTCTACGACCGATCTGGGCCGACCCGACCTGGTGGTGCTCCCCGGCTCGAAGACCACGCTCGACGACGCGCGCTGGCTTGCGGCTAGCGGCATCGGAGCCTGTGTGCGCGCGCTTTCGGGCGCGGGCACGCCGGTGCTCGGCATATGCGGAGGCTACCAGCTTTTGGGAGACGAGCTTTCCGACCCGCACGGCAGGGAAGGCGCTGGCACCGCGCGCGGGCTCGGGCTCATCCCTGCAAGTACGGTGTTCAAGGAGGAAAAGCGCCTCGCCCAGTCGGAGCTGCGCATCACGGGCGCCCAAGGCGCGTTCTCGGTGTGGAACGGCATGACGGCGCGCGGGTACGAGATTCACGACGGCGAAACGACCATCTCCTGCGCCTCTGCGGGCACGATTGGCGGCAAACCAGAAGGCGCGGCCTGCGGAAACGTGTTCGGAACCTATCTCCACGGCCTGTTCGACGAACCGGGGGTGGCGCTCGCCCTCGCACGCTCGCTCGCGCGCATGCGCGGCCTGCCCGAGAGCGTCGTGGGTGCTGCGGGCGCGGTGTCCGCGGCCGATCACCGTGCGCGCGAGTTCGACCGCCTGGCCGACTCCGTGCGCGGGGCGCTCGACATGGAGTATGTCTACCGCATTATCGAGGAGGGCGTATGATCCACGTGTATCATGGCGACGGCAAAGGCAAGACCACGGCGGCGATGGGCCTCGCCCTTCGCATGCTCGCCGCAGGCCGCCGCGTCGTCGTCGTGCAGTTCCTGAAAGACGGCGAAAGCGGGGAGGCGCGACTGCTCGCCGAGCATTTCGGCGTGCCCGTGTTCGCGGGGAAGGTGTCGGAAAAGTTTACCTGGTCCATGACGTCGGAAGAACTTGCCGCGACGTGCGAGCTGCACGATGGGAACCTCGCTTCCGCGCTCGCTGAGCTCGAGGGCGCGCAGGAGGGGCTGCTCGTGCTCGACGAGGCGCTCGACGCGCTTTCGAAGGGGCTTGTCGACGAGGCGCTCGTGGACCGCGCGCTCGATATGTCCGCGCGCGGCGTCGAAGTAGCGCTCACCGGGCGCGCGCCTTCCCGCAAGATCGTGGAGAAGGCCGACTACATAACCGAGATGCGGTGCGAAAAACACCCCTACGAGCAGGGGATATGTGCAAGGGAAGGAGTGGAGTACTAGATGGATTCCAAGGAGATGGCGCCCGGCGAGATCGAGCAGCGCAGTTTCGAGATCATCACCGAAGAGCTCGACGGCCGCACGTTCCCGCCGCTCGAAGAGCCCGTCGTGAAGCGCGTTATCCACACCACTGCCGACTTCTCGTACGCCGATTCCCTCGTGTTCACCCATGACGCCGCGCACTGTGCGCTCGACGCACTGCGCGCAGGGGCCACGGTGCTCACCGACACGAACATGGCGCTCGCAGGCATAAGCAAGCCCGCGCTCGCGAAGCTCGGCTGCAAGACCGTGTGCTACATGGCCGACCCTGATGTCGCCGCGGCTGCGCGCGCCGCTGGCACGACTCGCGCCGTTGCGAGCATGGACAAAGCTTGCGGCATCGAGGGTCCGCTCATTGTGGCCGTCGGCAACGCTCCCACAGCACTTCTGCGCCTCGCCGAGCTCATGGACGCGGGGAAGATCGCGCCCGCGCTCGTCGTTGGGGTGCCGGTCGGGTTTGTGAACGTGGTCGAGGCGAAAGAGGAGCTACTCGCGCGACGCGTGCCGGCCATCGTCGCGAGGGGTCGCAAGGGCGGCTCGACCGTGGCGGCCGCTATTATGAACGCGCTTCTCTACCAGATCACGCGCCCAGGCGGCCCGAAGTGACGGCGCCCGCATCCGCACCGGCGCTGCGCATCTTCGCCGGCACCACCGAGGGCCGCCTTCTGTGCGAATGGGCGAGCGGGGCGGGCATCCCCGCCCGTGCCTACGCGGCAACCGAGTACGGAGGCGAGCTTTTGGGCGAGCTTCCGGGCATCGAGGTACATGCGGGCAGGCTCGACGAGGCCGACATGGAGCGCGAGCTTTCCGGCGCGCGCATCGTCGTCGACGCCACGCACCCCTTCGCTACGCTCGCAAGCGGCAACATCCGAGCCGCTTCGCTCGCCGTGGGTGCACGATGCCTGCGCCTTGCGCGCCCGGTCGAGGCGCTGCCCAAAGGCGTCGTGTCGGTCGCGTCGATCGCCTGCGCGGCGCGCTTTCTCTCCGAGAACCCGGGTCGCGCGCTTCTCACGACGGGGAGCAAGGAGCTTGCTCCCTACACGCGAGTCGCCGATTTCGCGGAGCGATTCTTCGTGCGTGTGCTCCCGCTGCCCGGTGCTATAACGAAGTGCATCGATGCGGGGTTTTCGCCGTCGCACGTCATCGGCATGCAGGGGCCCTTCACTCGCGAGCTCAACGAGGCGATGCTTCGGCAGGTGGGCGCCCAGTGGCTTGTGACCAAGGACTCGGGAACCGTAGGCGGCACGGCCGAGAAGCTCGCCGCCGCGCGCGACGCGGGAGCGCGCTGCATCGTGGTCGCCCGTCCCGCCGAGGGAGGCGTGGCCCTTTCGCTTCGGGAAGTGGAAGACGCGCTCTTACGGGAGCTCGTGCGCTAGGCGCTCCTCCTCGCATGCGTGCCCTCCCGCCTGCGAGGAGGAGCGCCCCGAGCAAGCTCGAACCGTACAAGACCGTCATCCGCCAATAGCTCGAGGACGACGCCCGGAACTGGCGCAAGCAGCCCTTCAATAAGTTGCGGTTAAATAGTGTTTGTTTTTGCTGCTAGATAGCACATTCAGTCCCTAATTCACCGCAACTTGTTGGTGGTGGCTTACTGGTAGCGTAGGCACTCCACCGGGTCGAGCTTTGCCGCGCGTCGAGCGGGGTAGAAGCCAAAGATTACGCCGATGCCGACCGATACGGCAAACGCGATCAACACTGTCGTAATGGAGAAGCTTGGCGTGATCGTCCCGGTAGCTCCAAACTCGCTCATGATGCCCGAGCTTGCGGCAAAGAACGTGAGTCCCCATGCCAGCAGATAGCCAATCAGGACACCCAACAGTCCGCCGGTGACGCACAGCGCCGAGGACTCGGCCAAAAACTGCGCGGTGATATCGCGACGACTGGCGCCCAGAGCGCGGCGGATGCCGATCTCGCGAATGCGCTCCGTTACGTTGGTGAGCATCATATTCATAATGCCGATACCGCCGACAAGCAGCGAGATGCTGGCGACAGCACCCATGATGAGCGAGAACGCGCCCATAAAGGAGTTGAGTGCATCGATAGCGCTTTTCATGGAGGTTGCCGATACACTGTCGTACTCATCATCCTCCGCGATGCCCTTCATCGCGCGCACCTTGGACTCGATGGTCTTACAAAGCTCATCCATGTCCGTGCCCTCGGCGGCAAGTGCCGTCACGCTGGGGAATGAAGGATTCTCGTCGCCAAACAGCCCGGCGATGGTTTCGCGTGGCATATACAGCGTGAGCGAGCCCATGGAGTCGCTGCCGCCATCAATCACGCCTACAATCTGCACCTCGCCGTTGGACACCTTGATGGTTTTCCCCGGCGCATCCTGTTCGTTGCCGTAAAGCTGATCGGCGCCGTTGCGGCTGATGAGCGCCACGCGCGAGCCTGATTGGGACTCGGCCTGGGAATAGGTGCGCCCCGCAACGAGCTTGCTGGCCCCCACGGCGTCGAGCATGTCGCTATCGACACCTTGTGCCATGACGGTATAGCTTTTATCGCCGTTCTTGTACTCGGTATACGCGCTGTCGACAATGCCGATCTGCTCTATCTGCGGCACCAGTTTTTGAAGCTTCTCGATGTCCGACTCGGTGAGTTCTTGCGACGAATAGATTTGCACCATGCGTGCCGCATTGAGACCCAGACTGTTGACCAGGCTGTTTTGGATGCCGCCGATGAGCGAAGTCATGGCGATTACCGAGGCGATGCCGATGACAATGCCCAGGATGGTGAGCAGGCTGCGCCCCTTGTTGGCTTCGAGCGAGTGAAGGGCTTCCTGGATGAGATCGCGGGCGCTCATGCCACCACTCCTTTCGGCGGGTTGACGGAGGCGGAAATCATGGGCAGGCTATCTACGGCGCTGCGCAGGGTTCGCGGTGCATGTGGAATATACGCGCCGTCGTGAATGCGACCGTCGCGGATGGTCACGGCACGGTCGGCCTCGGCGGCGATGCCGGGGTCGTGTGTGATAAGCACGATGGTTTTGCCGCGCTCCTGAAGTCTATGGAAGGTCTCCATCACAAGCGCTCCAGTGGCGGAGTCTAGGTTTCCCGTTGGCTCATCGGCCAGAATGATGGGCGGGTCATTGACGAGGGCGCGTGCGATGGCGACACGCTGCATCTGGCCGCCCGAGAGCTCGGATATGCGGTGGTCCCAGTGGTCGACCGGTAGTGTGACGGCCTGCAGCGCGTGCACGGCGCGCATCTCGCGCTGGCTACGGGGCACATTGGTGTAGGCCAGCGGCAGCATGACGTTTTCGATTACCGACAGGCGCGGCAGCAGGTTGAAACTCTGAAAGACAAAGCCAATGCTCAGGGCGCGAACTTCGGTGAGCTCGTCATCATCGAGCTCGGCCACGTTGAGCCCTTGCAGGTAGTAGTCACCTGCCGTTGGCTTATCCAGGCAGCCTAGGATGTTCATGAGCGTTGACTTGCCCGAGCCCGAGGGGCCGGTGATAGCGACGAATTCGCCGCTCATCACCGCAAGGTTCACGTTGTGCAGGATATGGGCGCAGCCGGCCTCGCTCTCAAAGATGCGGTGCACGTTGCGGATGTCGATAACGGGACGCATTACATACCCTCGTCGGCAGACATGCTGCCCGAATCCGCGCTGTAGCCGCCGTCAGCCGTTGCGTCCACTCCGGTGCCCATGACGAGGGTGTCGCCATCGCGCAGCTTGGTAACCGGCACGTTGGGGTTGATCTCGTTGCCCTGGTCGTCGCGCTTAACCTGTGTCTTGCCGACTACGGCTTCGTTGTCGTTTTGCGTCACGACGGTCACCTTCACGCGATGGGTTTGCTTGCCCTCGTCATCGGTTGCGACGTTGACGTAATAGTGTTCGCCGTCTTCGGTCATGAGCGCCATCGTTGGCACCATCACCACGTCGTCGAGCTGCTCGGTCACCACCGATACCTCGGCCGTCATGCCCGGCTTCAGGCGCGCGTCGGACGCCTCAATGAGAATGTCAACGTTAAAGGTTACGCTGCCGCCGCCACCGTTGACGGCGTCGGAGTTTGCCAGCGACGCGATAGCCGTGACGGTGCCCTGGCTCACGATATCGGGAAACGCGGGATACGTGACGTTGGCGCTCTGCCCAACGGCGATCTTGGCAATGTCCTTTTCGCCCACCTGCACGGTCACCTTCATCTTGGACAGGTCGGCGATCTGCATGCACTGCTTGCCGCCGCTCGTATCGCTTTCGCCCATGATCATGCCGCCTGTAACCGTGGCGCCCACTTTGGCATTGAGCTCCACGATGCTACCCGAGCTCGGGGCCGTGACCGTGCGACTGGAGGCCTTGGCGTTCGCCTGGTCGAGGTTTGCCTGGGCTGATGCGAGGCTGCGCTGCGCGGCCGATACGGCGTTCGTGTCCGCTGATGCGGCGGAGACGCCAGCCGCTGCGGAAGCTCCCTCGACGTCCGTCGTTGGGGTGGCCTGCGCGGCAGCTGCGGCTTTCTGCGCGTTGGCGAGGTCTTCTTGAGCGGCTGCAACTGCACGTTGCGCCTCGGCAACGTTGCGATCGAGCTCGTCGTTTTTAATGGTCATAAGCACGTCGCCCTCGTTGACGGATTGGCCTGCCTGCACGTTGATAGAATCGACCGTGCCGTCGACAGAAGGGGAGACCACTGAGGACGAAATGGGTTTGAGCTGGCCTTTCGCCCCGACCGTTGTGGTAAACGTGCCCTCGGTCACCATGTCGGTCACCGGCCCGTTGTTGCCTGCGGGCCGTGCGTTGATGGCTAAGGTCACGACAACGGCGATGAGCACAATGGCGGCCACGACGCCGGCGGCAATACCGCGGCGAATCAGCTTTTTGCGTCGGCGCTCGGCACGTTTTGCCTTGAGCTTGGCATATGCCTCTTCATCGGAAATCTCGGTCGCATCGTTCGCGCGTCCGCTCTGCTTATCGGCATGTACGTTTGTAATCAGAGGAATCGTTTCGGTGACATCTTCGGGCGTGTGCTCGGTATCATTCGGGCCCGGGGTGGTCGTGGGGACATTCGGCATAGCGTCTCCTTTATAGAAAGTACCTCGATAAGTATATGCGCCCACCGGTTGGGGCGGGCGCATGGGACGGTTTCTTTCGGAACTGTTAGATTGGTCGCAGCAGCTCCATGTTGTAGGAATGTGCGCGTTGCACTACGAGTGGACAACCACGCACAGGCCGACTTTGATGCAGTCGTGAAGTGCCTTGGCGTCTGCCAGGCGCAGGTTGATGCAACCGTGGCTGCCGCACCACTTGTACGACTCGGCATTATCGAAGCTCTTGTCGTTTTGCCAGGTGGCATCGTGGAAGCCGATCATGTTGCCCTCAAAAGGCATCCAGTAGCTCACCGGGCTCTCGTATTTGGGCTTACCGGTCTCGGGGTCCTTGGCTCCGATCAGGGTGCTGCCGCCGTCGTTGCTGTTGATCTGCCACACGCCCTCGGGGGTGGCGTCTTCGCCCGGTTTGCCGGAAATAAAGTTGGCCTCCCACACGATATTGCCGTTCTCGTCGTAGTAGCGCGCGTGCTGCTCGGACAGATCGACATCGATGTATGCCTTCCAGTCGGGCTCTCCCTTTGCGGTAAAGGTGTCGGCCTTCTGGGAGTACTTGATCTCGATTTCGCCGGTCTGCTTGTTGTTAATGGCGTCCTCGACCTGCTTGGCGAGCGAGCTGCTGTCGATGGACCAACCAAAGTCGCCGCCTTCGACGGCGCACTGCTTGCCATCGGCGCGCGTCCACCAACGAGTGGAGCCCACGGTATTAAAGCCGTTGGCGAGCTCGGCTGCCCAGCTACTGATCTGCGACGTATCGAGCGTGGGGTTGGCCGGATCGGCAAAGCTGATCCACTGCAACACGGAGCCGCCGTCGACCTTTCCGGCATCCTCGCCGTTGAGCTTGAGGGTCACGTTGACGCCCAGGAAGTTGTTGGCGGCATCGCATGCGGCCTGAATCTGATCATCGGTCAGCGTTCCATTGAGCGGTTCATAGGCATCGTTGCCGAGCTTCGAAAGATCTACGGTCTCGGCCAGCGAGGCAAGCTCGAGCTCGGCATACTTAATGACATGCTCGCGGTTGAGTTTTTCGTTGGAGCGTGCCTTCTCGACGGTAAACTTGCCCGCTTGCTCGTCATAGGAGCTATTGGCCTCGAACGTGCCCGAACGCCCCTCGTTAAACTCGTCGATGGCGGCGCCCAGATCCTTCTCAAACTTCTTTTGGTCAAAGGTGTCGGAGAGCATGGACAGGTCGACGCCTTGATCAAGATCGACTTTGTTGGAGGTAGCGGTTGTTTTGGTCTTGCCGCTTAAGGATTCCACAAGGCGGACCGGCCATACAAAGGCTTCGTTGTGGCTGATAATCTCTTTTGCGGCAGCTTCACCGTCGACGATGGGTTCTTCGGACTCGGGCTGATAGGTCCAGCTAAAGTCATCGCCTGTCACGGCGAGCTTATAGTGCTTCCACGCGGAGTTGACCTTGGTGGCGGCAGACGTGGCGTTGGAGAACGAGACATCCACGCCGGCGATGGTGGTGTTGGGGTAGGCTAGCTGCGAAAAAGCTACGACGCCTACGATATAGACAATGACGATTAGACCAAGGACGACAAAGAGCGTTGTCTTTTTGCCCGACTTATTGTTCTCGGCGGGCTTGCGCGCGGGGCCGCGATCGCCTCGAGCGTGCGTGGGGGGCTGCTTGGGCGCATTGCCGTTTGCCTGGCGCTGCTGACGTTGTTGACGCTGCTGTCGCTGTTGGTTCGGGCGTTGAGAAGCGTTTGTCGCACCACGCTGCTGACCGTGGCTCGGCGCGATAGGACGCGGCGACTGAACGCCGCCGGTGTGCCTGCTCGGCTGCTGCGGATCGGGAATCAGTTGAGTTCGATCGTTTTGCGACATCGTATGCATATCCTTCGATTTTCGCCTTGCGGTTCATCGTGTTTTTACTGGGCTTGCATTATAGCGATTGCCCTGCTGTTTGTGGTACGGAAACGGTGGCATTCAAAAGAGGTGGGACATTTGTCCCACCTTTGAGTTGTTCTTTGCCGCTATCCGCACACCCCGCATTTTGCACAGGCCGAAAGTGCGGCCGGAGCCTGCGCGATGCCGCCCTTTGCCGTCTCGCGCAGCGTAGCCGGCAACGCGTGACCCACTGAGAGCATGACATGTGCCATCTGGTCAAACGGCACTAAGCTCTTAATGCCTGCGAGGGCGAGTTGTGCCGAGCTAAAGGCCGCTGCCACGCCGATGGCGTTGCGGTTTTGGCAGGGCACCTCCACGAGGCCACCGACGGGGTCACAAACGAGGCCCAGCAGGTTACTCAGCGCGATGGAACTGGCGTCGAGCGCCTGCTCGGGCGTGCCGCCGAGTATCTGCACCAGCGCGGCGGCTGCCATGGCGGCGGCGCTTCCCACCTCGGCTTGACAGCCACCCTCGGCGCCGGCGACGCAGGCGCTCGTGGTGAGGTTGAGGCCGATGGCGGCTGCGCAGTAGAGCGCGTCCATGACTTGCTCGTCGTCGAGCTGCAGGCGATCGGCAAGCGCCAGCACGCAGCCGGGCACAACACCCGCGGATCCTGCCGTCGGAGCTGCGACGATTACACCCATCGTGGCGGAGCGCTCGAGCACGGCCATCGCGCGGGCCACGGCGTCGGTCTGGACGACTCCCATCAGGCTTGCACTCAAATCGTTGCGGCTGGTGGCATCGACGAGTTTGGCCTCGCCGCCGATTAGCCCACCGAGCGAGCGCTGCGGATTGGCGAGGGGGGCCGTGGTCTCCTCGCGCATGACGTCGAGCACGCGGCGCATGGCGGCGACGGCGTGGGCCTCGCCGGTCAGACGCACCTCGCGAACGGCCATGACGGCGCCGATGCTGAGCCCCAGTTCCTCGCACGCATCGAGCAGCTGCTCACCGTCGTCGAAGATTTCCTTGGCCGAGACGCCGGGGGAGAGCGACGAGGCAGAACCAGGGAGCTCGATAAACGTTGCGTAATCGACATTGTCGAGCTTGCGCAGCATGGGGACGACGGTGTCGTCGGGCGCGCCGTCGGTCTCAAAGACGGAGTAGGCCTGGCCGCCCACCTCGGTGCGGTAGGTGCGGCAGAAGGCGATGTTCACGTGTGCGTAGGCGAGCAGGTTGGTGAGCGCGGCGAGTACACCGGGGACGTCCTTGTGTGCCACGAAGAGCGTGGAGTACATGCCCGAGATGTCGACGCCGACGCCGTTAATGCGGCTGATACGCATCTTGCCGCCGCCCAGGCTCTCGCCGCGGACCTGTGCCGTGGCGCCCGTGTCGTCGACCATGTCGATGTCGACGGTGTTGGGGTGGATGGAGGCGTCGTCGCCCTTGATGTCAAAGTGATATTCGAGGCCCTGCTCGTGCGCGAGGTCGAAGGCCTGCTTGATGTTCTCGTCATCGGTATCAAGGCCTAGGATGCCCGCGACGAGCGCACGGTCGGTGCCGTGGCCGCGGTAGGTGTGGGCGAAGGAGTTCCATAGGCCAAAGGTGACTTTGGTTATGCGGCCTTCCAGCAGGCTGGCGGCAACTTGGGCGCAGCGCAGGGCGCCGGCGGTGTGCGATGAGCTGGGGCCGACCATGACGGGCCCCAAGATCTCGAATGCCGAGGTCGTAGCTAGTGTTTGCGGCTTGCCTGCCATGGCTGCTCCTTTTCTATCCCTTCGTCCCGAGGGCGGGGCATAAGGTCGCCTGCTCGGACAGTCCTGCTCGCACGGAGAGCACATTAAGTGCTCTCCGGCTCGTGCGGAACTCGCGATCGACCTTATGCCCCGCCCTCGGGACTAAGGATACATGGTAGAGGTGCGTGTGCTCCAAAATTCATTGGCTGGTGACCTATTCCATGTCCCAGGTAGGCTCATCTTCACCACCTTTAAATAAAAAAGAAGTACCGGTTGGGGCCGGTACTTCTTTTGGTGCGTTGTTATTTGGCTGTAGCTTTTCGAGTTAGCTTACAGGCCGCAGGCTGCTTTGAGTTCTTCGACTCGGTCGGTTTTCTCCCAGGTGAAGTCGGGGTCTTCGCGGCCGAAGTGACCGTAGGCTGCCGTCTTTTCGTAGATGGGGCGACGCAGGTCTAGGTCGCGGATGATTGCACCCGGGCGCAGGTCGAAGGTCTTCTCTACGGCCTCAACGATCGTGTCCTCGGCAACCTTGGCGGTTCCGAAGGTGTCGACCATGATTGAGAGGGGCTTGGAAACGCCGATGGCGTAGGCAAGCTCGACCTCGCAGCGGTCGGCCAGACCGGCGGCGACCACGTTCTTGGCGACCCAGCGCGCGGCATACGCGGCGGAGCGGTCAACCTTGGTGCAGTCCTTTCCGCTAAAGGCACCGCCGCCGTGACGGCCGTAGCCGCCGTAGGTGTCGACGATGATCTTGCGGCCGGTGAGGCCCGTGTCGCCCATGGGGCCGCCCACGACAAAGCGACCGGTGGGGTTCACGTAGATGTCCGCGTTGTCCCACGGCATGTTCTCGGCGGCCATGACCGGGGTGATGACGTGCTCGATGAGGTCGGCCTTGATCTTGCCCATGTCCTCGATCTCGGCGGCGTGCTGCGTGGAGATGACGATGGTCGTGACCTCGACGGGCTTGCCTTCCTCGTAGCGCACGGTGACCTGGGTCTTGCCGTCGGGACGCAGATAGGCGAGGGTACCGTCGTGACGCACGGCGGCCAGGCGCTCGGCCAGGCGGCTTGCCAGGTAGTGTGGCATGGGCATGAGGGTCTTGGTCTCGTTGGAGGCATAACCGAACATCATGCCCTGGTCGCCGGCACCGATCAGGTCGATCGGGTCGGTGGTAGCGCCGGTCTGGGTCTCGAAGGACTCGTCAACGCCCTGGGCGATATCGGGCGACTGCTCGTGGATGAGGCTCATAACGCCGCAGGTATCGCAGTCAAAACCGAACTTGGCACGGTTGTAGCCAATGCGGCGGATAACGCCGCGGGCGATTTCCTGTACGTCGACATAGGCCTGGGTGCGAATTTCGCCGGCGACGATGACGGTGCCGGTGGTCACGAGGGTCTCGCAAGCGCAGCGGACGTTCTCCACGTTGGCAGGCACGCCGTTGGGGGCGATGTAGCCCTGCTCCTGTAGCTCTATTTCTTTGGCGAGGATTGCGTCGAGGACGGCGTCGCTGATCTGGTCAGCGATCTTATCGGGATGACCTTCGGTCACCGACTCCGACGTAAAAACAAAGGACCCGTGTTGGGGCGGGATGGAACGAAGTTCTTCTGACATGATTGTCCTTTCAAAAAACGTGTCCCGGCGACCGTTACCATTCCGCCGGGCTCTCTATGCAAGGGCACATCATAGCGCGTAAATCAAACATTCACACCCTTTCCGCACCTACTCATTGGGGACAGTCTTAAATGACCAGCCTTACCTAAGTGCCGACAGGTTGCCCAAAGAATGGTCATTTAAGACTGTCCCCAATGAGTATCCCCAATGAGTGGGTCGATGCCCTTTGTGCGGAGGTTGCTCTGATGCTTTATACTGATGCGGTTAGACATCCATCCTGCAATCGAGGAGATATCCATGGCATCAGACGTTCGCGTCCGCTTTGCACCCTCACCGACGGGCAAGCTGCACATTGGCGGCGCCCGCACCGCTATCTATAACTGGGCTTTCGCCCGTGCTAACGGCGGCACGTTCATCCTGCGCATCGACGACACCGACCCCACCCGCTCCACCGACGAGAACACGCAGATCATCCTGCGCGCCATGCGTTGGCTGGGCCTGGACTGGGACGAGGGTCCCGAGGTGGGCGGCGATTTTGGCCCCTACGCCCAGACCGAGCGCTTGGACCTGTACAAGCAGGCCGCCCAGAAGCTTTGGGACGAGGGCAAGGCCTATCCCTGCTTCTGCACCAAGGAGCAGCTCGACGCCGACCGCAAGGCCGCGCAGGAGCGCAAGGACCCCTTCCAGGGCTATCAGCGCCGTTGCCGCGATCTTGATCCCGAGGAGGCCCGCCGTCGCATCGAGGCCGGCGAGTCCTGCGTCCTGCGCATCAAGGTGCCCGAGGACCGCGGCGACGTTGTCATCCACGACGCCGTCCACGGCGAGGTGACCTTCGACGCCAAGGAGCTCGACGACTTTGTCATCTTCCGCTCCGATGGCACGCCCACGTACAACTTCGCGACCGTCGTCGACGACGCCATGATGAAGATCACCCACGTCATCCGCGGCGACGACCATCTGTCCAACACCCCGCGCCAGGTCATGGTCTACGAGGCCCTCGGCGCTCCCGTGCCCACGTTCGCTCACATCTCCATGATCCTGGGCGCCGACGGCAAAAAGCTCTCCAAGCGCCACGGCGCCACCTCGGTGGAGGAGTACCGCGACGCCGGCTACCTGTCCGACGCCTTTGTCAACTATCTGGCGCTGCTCGGCTGGTCGCTCGACGGCGAGACCACGATCATCCCGCGCGATGTTCTGGCCAGCAAGTTCTCGCTCGATCGCATCTCCAAGAACCCAGCGACCTTCGATCCTAAGAAGCTCGACTGGGTCAACGCTGAGTACATCAACGGTATGTCCGATGCTCAGTTTGCCGACGAGATCATGGTCCCCGAGCTGCACGAGGCGGGTCTCATCGAGGGCAACGTCGAGTACGGCGAGGACTGGATCGACGCGCTTGCCGCTATCGTCAAGCCGCGCACTAAGATGCCGACCGACGCCGTGACCGTCGCCGCTCCCATCTTTGCCACGGCCGAGACGCTCGAGTATGACGAGAAGTCCGTTAACAAGGGCCTAGCCAAGGAAGGCATGGGTGCCATCCTGGACGTCGCCAAGGCCGCGCTCGAGGGTGTCACCGAGTGGACCGCCGCGAACATCGACGCCGCGCTTGAGCCGCTGCCCGAGCAGATGGACCTTAAGAAGCGCGTGGTGTTCCAGGCCGTGCGCGTCGCCGTCTGCGGCAACATGGTGAGCCCTCCACTGGGCGAGACCATGGCGCTCGTCGGCCGCGACGACTGCCTGGCGCGCATCGACCGCGCCCGCACGATGGCGCTGTAGCAGCCGTGTAAACGCATGTATCCGAGCCCCGTTCACCCGAGCGGGGCTCTTGTTTCTGTAGACGTATGGGATAGGAGGTGCTGGAGCCGTGGCCGAGCAACTGTCGCTGTTTGGTTCGCCGGAACCGGAGGAGGTTCCGGTGAAGCCAGTGTCTGCCGCTGCCTCGGCTCAGCCTAAGCCTGCACCTGAGCCCATCGCCGCCTATGCGAGCGTGGTTCTCGACATCCCGACGCGTGCGCTGTCCGAGCCGTTTGCCTATGGCATTCCTCAACCCCTTGCTAGCGACGCGCAGATCGGATCCACGGTCCTGGTCCATTTTGGCAACCGTGCTGCCGCAGGCTACATCGTCGACATTGCGCCCGAGCTGGGCGATCTGCAGGGCAACAGCGCGCTCGACCCCGCGCGCATTAAAGCCGTCGAAGCCATCCTCAGCAAACCGCTCTTTACCGCCGAGGCTGCCCGTATCGCGCGCTGGATGAGCCGCGAGTATGTCGCGACGCTTTCCGAGTGCCTGCGTTTGTTCTTGCCCCCGGGTGGAAGTCCGCGCGTGGTCAAGGGCGATGACGGCGTGTGGACGGTTGAGCGCCCCGCCGTCAAGCCTATCCAAAATCGCTGGGTCATGCTCACGCCCGAGGGTTTCGACTACACGCCGCCCAAGACAGCGGTTCGCCAACGTCAGCTCATCGAGGCGCTCCAATGCGGTCCGGTCACGACGCGCGATCTCAACCTGCTCTATAACAGCATGTCGGCGACCATCAAGGCGCTTGAAAAACGCGGTGTCGTGGTGGTGGAAGAGCGCCGTGCGTGGCGTGGCTGCAGCGAGCAGACCACGCTGTCCTCGGCAAGCGGCAAGGCGCCGGTCGCACTCACCAACGGTCAGCAGCAGGCACTCGCGCAGATTGAGCGCGCTCGTCTTGACGCTCATGGCGACGTGGTGCTGGTCGACGGCGTCACCGGCTCCGGCAAAACCGAGGTTTACCTTTCGGCGATTGAGCGCGTGCTCGCGGCCGGCCGCTCGGCCTGCGTGCTGGTGCCCGAGATCTCGCTGACGGCCCAGACCGTCGGCCGCTTTCGCTCGCGCTTTGGCGAGACGGTCGCCGTGTTCCATTCGCGTCTTTCGGCCGGCGAGCGCCTGGACCAGTGGGATATGGTCGCCAGCGGTGCGGCCCGCGTGGTCGTCGGCGCCCGCTCGGCGCTCTTTTGCCCGCTCAGCGACCTTGGTCTCATCATCATCGACGAGGAGCACGAGACCAGCTACAAGCAGGGCTCTAGTCCGCGCTACCATGCGCGCGAGGTGGCGGCCGAGATGGCGCGGTGCTACCGCTGCCCGCTCGTGTTGGGCTCCGCCACGCCTTCTGCCGAGGCTCTCGACCGCTGTCGCCGCGGTACGTACAACAGCGCCACCTGGACGCGCGTCGAGATGCCCGAGCGCCCGGGACACGCTGTACTGCCTACGGTTCGAATCGCAGACCTGCGCCGTGAGTTTTCTCACGGCAGCCGCTCCATGTTCTCAAAACCGTTGATGGAAGGCTTGGAACGCGTGGTCGAGCGCCGCGAAAAGGCCGTGCTGTTGCACAACCGCCGTGGCTTTGCGCCGTTCTTGATGTGCCGCGAGTGCGGATGCGTCCCCACCTGCAATCACTGCTCCACCGCGCTTACGTATCACGAGCGCACGCACACGCTGCAGTGTCACACATGCGGTTCGTCTTGGCGCGTGCAGCCGTATCCCGCGCCCACGAGCCGTTGCCCCAAATGTGGCAGTCGCTACCTGGCAAAAATGGGTCTGGGCACGCAGCAGATCGAGGACGCACTGCACCAGATGCTTCCCGAGGATGTCGCCATTATTCGCATGGATGCCGATTCCACGCGCGGCAAGGATGCGCACAAAAAGCTGCTCGAGCAATTCGATGCGGCCGATTGCGCCGTTTTGCTGGGCACCCAAATGATCGCAAAGGGTCTCGACTTTCCCGAGGTCACGCTCGTGGGCGTGGTCAATGCCGACTTCGCCCTCAAGCTGCCGGACTTCCGCGCAGGGGAGCGCGCCTACGACCTGCTGGAGCAGGTTGCGGGCCGCGCCGGCCGCGGCGATCGCCCCGGCGAGGTTATCATCCAGACCTACCTGCCCGAGGACCCGGTCATCCGCGCCGTCGCCGAGCACGACCGCTCGATTTTTACCGACTACGACCTGGACCAGCGCCGCGACGCGCTGTACCCGCCGTTTGTTCGCCTGGTCAACATCTTGGTATGGTCGGCGAACCGAGACGACGCGCAGGACTACATCGGCCGCATCGCGAAGCTCCTCAAGCGCCGCTGGCATGCCGCCGCGCCCGACTTTTTGCGGGCGGGGAGCGCCGTGCCTCAGGTGCTGGGCCCGGCTTCATGTGTAATCGAGAGAGCCAAGGACCGTTACCGCTTCCATCTGCTTGTAAAGTCGCCGGTAGGGTACCATGTCTCTGATGATATCGACGCCTGCCTCAAAGAGGTGGGCTCTGTGCGCGGCGTGAGCGTGAGCGTTGACGTCGACGCCTATGATTTGATGTAACAACCCGAAAGGATGGCCATGGAAGCCAACGGAATCGTACTGTCGCCCGACCCTCGTCTGCGCCAGGAGTGCGCCGTCATCGAGGAGATCACCCCGGCGATCGAGGCGCTTGCCGAGAAGATGAAGAAGATGATGTTCGAGAACGGCGGTTGCGGCCTGGCTGCCCCGCAGATCGGCGAGCTCATTCAGCTCGTCACCATCGACTGCGACTACAGCGACAAAAACGACTACGACCCGTACGTGCTCATCAATCCCGTCATTGTTGAGCAGAGCGACCATCTGGTGCCCTTTAGCGAGGGCTGTCTTTCCATTCCTGGCATTAGCTGCGAAATCGAGCGTCCCGACCATGTCGTCGTCGAGGCGTACGATCTGGACGCTAACCTGATTCGCTATGAGGCCACGGGCGATCTGTTCTGCGTTTGTCTGCAGCACGAGATCGATCACCTGCACGGCAATACCATGTTCGAGCGACTGAAGCCCATGCAGAGGCTCAAGGCCGTCAAGGAGTACCAGGACGCCCTGGCCCGCGGCGCTCGACCGGGCGAGACGGAGTAGGTTTGTCCGTCCCCGGGGCACCCGCCTATATCATCCCGTGCTCAAACATTCTCGCTGCGCTGCGAAACTGCGCGCGGGACGATATAGGCGGGTGCCCCGGGGACTACGTTAACGCTGCTTGTCTCGCCCGGGTGCCGTGGGCCAGGGAGGGGCGTCTTCGCTGATAATTGCTTTGTTGGAAGAGCTGCTTTTATTGCGGCTCTTTCTTTGGTTTTGGGTATATTTGTTCTTGTTGAACTGTTCTTGCGACTGGGTGCGTTTGCGACCCGGAACGCTTTTGTTTTGTAGCCGTCTCGGCTCGTTATTGAGAGGAGACTAACTTTTATGCGTATTGTGTTTATGGGTACGCCCGATTTTGCTGTGCCTTCTTTAACTTCGCTTGTTGCGGCTGGCAACGAGATTGCGCTTGTTGTTACTCGTCCTGATGCTGTTCGTGGGCGCGGTAAGAAGCTTGAGCCTTCTCCTGTTAAGGCCAAGGCGCTTGAGCTGGGGTTGCCGGTTATTGAGGCTAATCGTATGACGCCTGAGGTTGTTGAGGCGCTTCAGGCTGCCCAGGCTGACATTTTCTGTGTGGCTGCCTATGGCTGCATTTTGCCCGATGAGGTGCTGCATATGGCGCCGCTCGGCATTGTGAATGTTCATGCGTCCTTGCTGCCTCGTTGGCGTGGGGCTGCTCCTATTCAGCGTGCCATTCTTGCTGGTGACGAGATTGCTGGCGTTTCTATCATGCGCATTGGGCATGGTGTGGATACTGGTGCTTATTGTGCTCAGGCTTCCACGCCTGTTGCCGGTAAGCATGCCGAGGCGCTCACGATGGAGCTTGGTGAGCTGGGCGGTAAGTTGCTGGCCGATACGCTTCCCTTGCTTGCCGATGACTCGGCTGTCTGGACTGAGCAGGATGAGTCGCTTGTGACCCATGCTGCCAAGATTTCTAAGCAGGAGATGCGTCTGGATCCGCAGATGGCGGCGCTCGATTGCGTTCGTCATGTGCTTGCCTCGTCTGATACCGCGCCTGCTCGTTGCGTGATTGCCGGCAAGACCGTGCGTGTGCTCGATGCTGCGCTGGCCGATGTTTCGCTTGGCGAGGGCGGCGTTGACGTTAAGAATAAGCGTGTTTTCCTTGGTCTTTCCGATGGTGCGGTTGAACTGCTCGAGGTTAAGCCCGATGGCAAGCGTGCCATGGCCGCTTCTGCTTGGGCTGCTGGGCTGCAAGGCGCCGATCTTATCTGGGGTGTTTTGTCATGAGCAAGCTGTCTCCCGCGCGCAAGCTTGCGCTCGATGTGCTAATGGAGGCCGATCGCCGCGGCATGTATGCGCGTGACGTGCTGTCCTCTCGCGCATCGGCCAAAGCTATTGACCAGCGCGATTCCGCTTTTGCCGCCCGCTTGGCGCTGGGTGTGGCCGCTACGCAGGGTATTTTGGACGAGCTGCTCGATCAGTTTCTCGATAAGCCTAAAAAGGTTGCGCCGCGTGTTCGCATGGCACTTCGTATCTCGGCCTTCGAGATGCTTTATCTGCATACGCCTGGTCGCGTTGCGGTGAGTCAGGGCGTTGAGCTGGTGCGCAGCGGAGCTAAGTCTGCCGCCGGTTTGGCCAATGCCGTGCTGCATAAAGTCGCGGACAACGTTGAGGACTTTGCCACGGCGTCCGACGTGGATGAATCCGAGCGCCGTCTTGTCCGTCTGTCGCGCCTGATGGGTCTACCGCGGTGGCTGTGCGCTCGCATTATGGCTTCGTTCGACACGCCTGAGGGTGCGCTTAACTTTGCCGGCAATCTGGCCCCCGCGCCGCTGGCCCTGCATGAGAACGCCTTTGCGACCAAGCCCGATCCGTATATCTCGCAGCTTGTGGCGCCTGTCTTCCCGGGCTGCCATGCCCCGGTTGATGCCCAGGTTACCGTTGCTTCGGGTGTGTTTGAGCGTGCTGCCGCGGTGGCATCTGATCTCAACGCCCAGCTCATCGCCACGGCAGCCACGCGCCCCGGAAGCTGCCTTGAGATTGGTGCCGGTCGCGGAACCAAGACCTATGTGATGATGTGCCAGGCCAAGCGTGCGGGCTATGAGCGTCAGCATACGGCGCTCGATCTGCATGATCGCAAGTGCGATCTGAATCTCGCTCGCCTGCATAAGGCCGGTATTCAGGGCGTTCGTACGGTTTCGGGTGATGCCTGCGAGCTTGATGAGGTACTCACATCGTTTGATGCCATGCTTGGCGAGTCGGTTAAATTCGACACGGTCTTTATCGATGCGCCTTGCTCGGGCACCGGCACCATGCGTCGTCATCCCGAGATCCCGTGGCGCCTGACTGAAAAGGATGTGACGGTTGAGCTGCCCAAACTGCAGCTGACGATGCTCAGGGAAGCCGCTGCGCGCGTGGCTGCCGGCGGCGAGCTCATCTATGCGACGTGCTCGGTCTTCGACGAAGAGAACACGCAGGTGGTGGACGCGTTTTTGGCTTCGCCCGAGGGCGCGGACTTTAGCCTGGCACCTCTCTCCGAAGTACAGATCCTGCAGCTGCCCGAGTTCGATCAGGCCAAGAAGCTCGTTTCCGTACGTCAGAACGAACGAGGCCTCTTCCAAAGCGTGCCGGTAAACGCCGACTCCTACGACGGCCACTTCTGCGCCCGTCTGGTCCGCAAGTAGCGACTAAGTTGCGGTGAAATAGGGATTGAATAGCGGCATCTACCTGCCAAACAGTCCTAATTTCACCGCAACTCACAAGGAAACCTGGGTAGCTTGATTAGCTACCCATAGAGCAAAGAAATAGCCCCGCGATCGGTGTTGATCGCGGGGCTGCGTTGTTCCTAGTGGTTATGCGGGCAGTTGGCGCAGCAGCCGCTTGTGGCGCTGGTGCTGGAGCCGCCGCTTCGCTGGTCGGTGTTGTAGAAACCGCTGCCCTCAAATTTAATGCCGCTGGCTGAGAACGTCTTGGCCGCCGGGGCACCGCAGCTGGGGCACACGACCTCGGGAGTCTCGGACATGGGATGCTCAACCTCAAATACGTTGCCGCAGCTCGAGCACTTGTAATCGTAGCGCGCCATAATACTTCCTTTTCAGCACAAAGCGGGCAGATTACTCTGCCCGCAAAAATTCAAACATTTGTAACTGTACCCTATATCGGGGGTTTTATCACGCTTCGCCCCAGAATCTATGGTTGTTGCGCAGGAGCTGTGCGGTTTTGTTCTCGGCGGCTGCAATGTCCGCCTCGTCAGCCTGCCAGGTCCAGTTGCCCGTGGCCACGCCCGGAACATTCATGCGCGCGTCGTCGCCAAGCCCCAGGACATCCTGCAGCGGCATCATCACCAGGGGAGCGTCGCTTGCCAGCGCGTCGCTCATCAGCTTTGCCGCCACCTCAACACCGCTCGGTTCATCGCCGCCCGCAAAGGAACGCGTGCACCAACCGGCCAGCGTCGACGTATCGTGCGTCGAGGTGTACAGAATCTTGCCGGGCGTGGGGTGCACACCGCAACGAACGTCGTAGTCGCTAAACTCCAGCACGTCCATGCCGGGGAAACCGCAGGTCGAAGCCATGGCGCGAACACCGGGCGTCAGGTAGCCCAGGTCCTCGGCGATAAAGTTGAGCGGCCCCAGCTCGTCATAGGCGGTCTGGAACAGGTCCTTGCCCGGGCCCGCCAGCCAGCGGCCCTCGGCGCAAGCCTTGCTCGCGGGAATGCTGAAATAGCTGTGGAAGCCCAGGAAATGATCCAGGCGCACGCGGTCGTAGAGCGAGAACGCACGACGCAGGCGATCCATCCACCAGCTATAGCCGTTCTGCTTCATGTGGTCCCAGCGGAACGTCGGGTTGCCCCACACCTGGCCCTCGGGTGCAAAGTTGTCGGGCGGCGCACCGGAAAGCTCAATCGCCTTGCCGGTATCGGACAGCCAGAAGTTCTCGGGCTCGCTCCACGCATCCGCCGAATCGTCGGACACGTACATAGGAATATCGCCGATAACCTCGATGCCCTTCTTGTGCGCATAGTTCATGAGCTCGCACCAAGCCAGGTCAAAGCGGTACTGCATGTACGCCTGAAGCTCGGCCTCGTTGTGGAAGCGCTTGTCGTCGATCAGATGCTCGTTGTAGCGCGCGACATCTGCCGGCCAATCATGGCGCGACTCGCCCTCAAAGTACTTCTTAACGGCCATGTAGACGCAGTATTTCTCGAGCCAATCGGCATTGCGATGTTTAAAGGCGGTGTACAGCGGATCGGCATCCTCGCCTCCGCGGGCCTTCCAGGTCTCAAAGTCGGCTGCCAGCTCCTCGTGGCTCTCGGGAAGGAGGTCGATATTGCCTGCAAAGGCCGAAGGACCGGCGTAAGGGGAGCGGAAGAAGTCCGTGGGGTTGACGGGGAGAACCTGCCAGTAGCGCATGCCCATGGCGGCCAGATGGTCGATAAAGCGACGCGTGGGCGCGCCGATCGTACCGGGCTTGCCGTCGTCGGTCGGCACTGATGTGATATGGCATACAACACCCGCACCGTGATCGAGCGGCTCCTGCAGGCGCTGCTCGGCGTGGTGATAGATGATCGACGACCCCAGCGGGTACAGGTCTAGCGTGACCGTACCGTTGTGGATCTCGCACTCGTGACCGCTAATCACATCGCTCGCACATTCGCCGAGCGCCGGAATGGTCACGCGATGAGAATTGCGCAGGCTGCGGTTGATGATGACGGTCGCGGACTCGCCATCCTTGCCCATGCGGTTGTATGCTAGCACCTCATCATTGAGCGCGAAGGCCTTGATTTCACCGTCGATCATAAATGGCAGCGCGCGGCGCACGGCCGAGGCATTCTTGACGATCGCGAACGTATCGAAGTCGTGCAGGTCTTCCTTGGTTGGCATGGTGCGGCGATTGCCCGGATCGGTGAGTCCCTCCAAGCCGTACTCGTCACCGTAATAGAGTGAGGGAACGCCCGGGAACGTCATCTGCATGAGCGTCGCGAGCCAAAAACGACTCTTGGCCAGGCCCATGGAGTTCTCGTCCAGGCGCCACTTGCTGCGCTCGCTCTCGGGCAGCTGCGACTCGTCGGGGCCGCCGCCGAGCACCGAGATGATGCGCGGACGGTCGTGACTCGAGAGCAGATTGAGCGCGCAGGACAGGGCTTCGCGTGGATAGTTCTCACGCAGGGTCTCAATATCCTCGGCTGCCTGGTAGGCGTTCTTGTAGCCCATCAAAAAGCCGATGACCATGTCGCGGAAGGGGTAGTCCATGGCGGAGTCGAGCTCAGAGCCCTGCAGGTAGCGGCGCAAATGGCCATAGCTGATCTTGTTGGAGGCGTCTTCCCAGACCTCGCCGAGCAGCAGCGCGTCGGGCTTCTCGGCGAGCACGGCTTTTTTGATCTCGGCCAGGAAGTCGTCGGAAAGCTCGTCTGCCACGTCCAGACGCCAGCCATGGGCGCCAGCGCGCAGCCACTTACGAATGACTCCGTCCTTGCCCAGAAGCTTTTCACGGACAAGCTCGGAATTCTCGTTGATGGCTGGCATGTTGCCCACGCCCCACCAGCAGTCATACGATCCGTCCTCATGGAAGTAAAACGCATCGCGCCACGGCGAATCCTCGCTCTGCCACGCGCCCACACCGGGGTAGTTGCCGTAGCGGTTGAAGTAGATCGAATCGTCGCCCGTGTGGTTGAACACACCGTCCAGAATGATGGAAATGCCCAGCTTCTCGGCCGCCTCGCACAGCTCGGTAAAGTCCTGCTCGGTGCCCAGAATCGGATCGATCTTGGTGTAATCGGCGGTGTCGTAGCGGTGGTTGCTCGCGGCTTCAAAAATGGGGTTGAGGTAGATGGCTGTAAAGCCCAGCTCGGCGATGCGAGGCAGGTCTTCCTGGATGCCCTTGAGCGAGCCGCCGTAGAAGTCCCAAGTCTTGATGGAGCCGTCCTCGGCGCGCTCGTACACAGGCGGCTCGTTCCAGTCCTCGACCATGCGGCGCTGAATGCCCTTACGCGGTTTTTCGACCTCGGCCAGCGTGCGCTCGCGCCAGTGCTCGTCGCGGGCATAACGATCGGGGAAGATCTGGTAGACCATACCGCGCTCGTACCACTCGGGTCGAACTTCGCGGTGCTTGTAGACGGTGACCTGGAATGACGGCACCTCGGCGTAATCGTAGGTTACGCCTTCGCCGCCGGTGCGGCCCTGTGGTGCGCCCAAGCGGACCTCGGGCTGGCCCTCAATATTGCATATAAAGCTGTACCAGATAAGACAGGGCTCGGTGCACTCAAGCTCTACGGTAAATATGCCGTCGCCCTCGTGCGTCATGGGATACCGAGACTCACCGATCTCATCGACCCAGGTGCGGAGCGTAAGCATTGCCTGCGCGGGATCGGCATCCTCCAGAATCACGGAGAGCGAAAGGGTAGTTCCTGTGGTCACAGCGCCAAACGGAGTGCGAAACTGCGGCAGACGGCTGTTGTGTATCAATCTCATAGTACGGTCCAGTTCAATAGAATCATGGCATGCTGGCCATGGGCTTTACGCACAGGATGTAAGTATATCTGTTGTACACAGGCTGTATAAACAACATCCGTTTACCATCGGCGAACGGTTGTCCTAGAAAATCGTTTTACCAACTATCTACAGAGAGGGGGCGCCCGGTTGGAGCGCCCCTTGCATAGGGTTTGATTAGGTTTTGGATCGTCTGTGGGCTAGCGGCGCTTGCGGGTGGCCGTTGCCTTGCGGACGGACGTCTTCTTGGACGGGGCCTTTTTCTCTGCCGGAGCGGCGGGGGAGATCGGAGTCTCCTTGGCGGGCTCGGGCTTGGCCGTAGCCTTCGGTGCGGCCTTGACCTCAGCGGCCTTCGGCGCCGGCTTGGTCTTTACCTCGGCCTTGGGCTCCTCTTTGGCAGCAGCGGGTTTAGTCTCTGCCTTGGGAGTCGTGGTCTTTGCCGTGGTCTTCTTGGCCGTCGTCGTGCGCTTTCGCGTGGTGGTCTTGGTGGCGGGCTTGGCCTCGACGGTTGCCTCCGCCTTGGACTCAGCGGGCGTCTCCTCGACTTTGGCGGCTGGCTTTGCGGCTGCCTTGGTCGTGGCGGCCTTCGCGGTCGTCGACTTGGTTGCCGTGGTCTTCTTGGCGGCCGTTGACTTCTTGGCGGTCGTGGTCTTGGACGCCGTCGACTTCTTGGCAGTGGTCTTGGCCGGTGCCTTTGCCGCAGGCTTGGCCTCAGCGACCTCGGCCTTTACCTCGGGAGCAGCCTCGGCTTCGGCGGCTTTCTTGGCAGTGGCGGTCGTGCGCTTGCGCGTGGTCGTTGCCTTGGCAGCAGTCGTCTTTGCTGCGGCAGCCTTGGTTGTCGTAGCCTTCTTGACCGTCGTCTTGCGGGCCGTAGTCTTCTTAGCTGCGGGCTTTGCAGCGGGCTTGACCTCGGCCTCTGTCTCAGGAGCAACCTCAGCCTTCACCTCAGGCTCGGCCTTTGCGGGCTCAGCCTCAACCGGCTTCTCCTCGGCCTTGGCCTCCTTAGCGGTAGCGGGCTCCCTAATGGTCGCCGCAGGCTCGGCCTCAGCGGCAGCGGGCTCATCGACAGCTGCAACCTCAGTCACAGCCGCCGGGCGCTCAATCTCCGGGTGCATAAAGAAGTACAGGTCCAGATACTTATCGGCCGAGCGCGTCCAGCTAAAGTCCTGGCTCATGGCCTGCGTGACCAGCTGGTTCCATGCGTCGCGGTTATCCCAGAACAGACGCGCCGCGCGGAATACCGCATCGCCCATCTCGTCGCCGTTAAAGTTGCTAAACGAGAAGCCCGTGCCCTCGCCGGTAAACTCGTTGTACGGGATCACGGTGTCCTTCAGGCCGCCGGTCTCGCGCACGATGGGCAGGGTACCGTAGCGCATGGCGATGATCTGCGACAGGCCGCAGGGCTCAAACTTCGAAGGCATTAGGAACATGTCGGCGGCAGCATACATGCGCTGCGACAGCGCCGGATCGAACTCGATGCGTGCGGCCATGGTGCCGGGGTACTTGTCCTGGAAGTAGCGTAGACCGTCCTCGTAGTCGCGGTCGCCGGTGCCCAGCACCGCCACCTGCACGCCGCCGGCCAGGATGCGGTCGAGCGCGTACATGACCAGGTCCATGCCCTTCTGGCGCGTCAGGCGCGTGACCATGACCATAAGCGGACGATCGTCGCGAACCTCGAGCCCCAGCTCCTCCTGCAGCTTGGCCTTGCACACGGCCTTGCCGGAGCGGTCCTCGACGGTGTAGTTGGCGGCAATGCGTTTGTCGGTCGCCGGGTCAAAGCCCGCCACGTCAATGCCGTTCAAAATGCCCTGCAGCGCATAGGAGCGCTCGCGCAGCACACCGTCCAGGCCCTCGCCAAATTCGGGCGTCTGGATCTCGTTGGCATAGGTGGGGCTCACCGTAGTGATGGCGTCGGCATAACGTAGGGCGCCCAGCATGTAGTTGATGCTGCAGGCGTCGCAACGCAGCTGCGAAGCGGCCGCCGGAATGTGCGCCACACCCAGGATGTCCTCCATCACGGTATCGCTAAACTGGCCCTGGAACGCCACGTTGTGAATCGAGAAGACGGTCTTAACGCGGTCATACAGCGGCAGGCCCTGGTAGAACTCGCGCAAAAACACGGGAGCCAGCGCCGTCTGCCAGTCGTTGCAGTGCAGGATGTCGCACTCAAAGCCGGCCGGCAGGTGCTGCAGGCTCTCGGTGATGGCCTTGGAGAAGAACGCAAAACGCTCACCGTCGTCAAAGAAGCCGTACGGATAGTCGCGCGCAAAGTAGCGCTCGTTGTCAACGAACATATAGGTGACGCCGTCGTGCTCGAGCTTCTCCAGCCCGCAGTACTCGTTGCGCCAGCCAAGGCTCACGTAAAAGTCGGCAAAGTGCTCCATCTGCGCCTTGTACTCGTCCTTGATGGTGGCGTACTTGGGCACCATCACGATGACCTCGGCGCCGGCGCGCACAAGCGCCGCTGGCAGCGAGCCCGCCACGTCGCCCAGGCCACCGGTCTTAACAAACGGTGCGCACTCGGCCGAGGCAAACACGATCTGCATCTTTTTGTTGGAATCAGCCATATTGTCTCCCATGTTGCAATTCGAGAATAGCCGCCTGGCGCTAACCGGGCGGCTATTCTACATGTTACGAGCGATGTCGCGGTGCCAACGTTAACGTACGATGGTGGTGTCGGAAGTTAACGGAGCCTTGCCCAGCACCAGGATGTTCTCGGGCGTGCCGCGAAGCTCGGTGTTGGTGGGAACCACGTTGTTCTTGTCCAGAATGGCGTTCTCGACGCGTGCGCCGCTCTTGATGATGCAGCTCTGGTTGATAATCGAGTTGGTCACCGAGGCGCCCTCCTCGACCACGACGCCGCGCGACAGAATCGAGTTGCGCACGGTGCCCTTGATGATGCAACCGGCCGAGATGATCGAGTTGCACGCGTGGCTGCCGGTCGCATAGCGCGAAGGCGGCACGTCGTGAGCCTTGGTCAGGATCGGACGCTCGGGGTCGAAGAGCTGGTCGGCCACGGTCTGGTCGAGCAGGTCCATGCTGCGGCGATACAGCGACTTCTCGCTAAACACGCCCACGACCTCGCCCTTGTACTCGTAGCTGCACACGTCGATGTTGCCAAAGTCGCCCTGGAGTGCCTCGAGCAGGTCCAGATAGTCGGCGGCCTGGTAGTGGTCGATGATCTCGAGCAGCGTCTCGCGGTTGACGATGCAGCAGTCCATAGAGGCGTTGTCGCCGTACACGACGCCGGCGCTCACGCCCGTCAGGCGACCGTTCTCGTTGATCTGCAGCTTAGTCTCGTCATCGACGTTGCGCGTGGCCTTGCAGTACACCACGGTCATCTGGGCACCGGAGTTCTCGTGTGCATCGATGATGGTGTTGAGGTCCATGTTAAAGATGATGTTGGTGCCCATCATCACAACGTAGGGCTTGTCCGAGCGCTGGAACAGCGTCTTGTTGGAGATGATGTCGCGCAGCAGGAAGCGCATGCCGCCCTTGGTGGTGCCATACGCGTTGCCGGGCACCATGAACAGGCCGCCCTTCTTGCGGTCCAGGCCCCAGTCCTTACCCGAGCCCACGTGGTCGATCAGCGAGCGGTAGTTTCCCGGCATGACAACGCCAACGGTCTTAATACCGGCATTCATCATGTTGGACAGCGGGAAGTCGATCAGGCGGTAGCGGCCCAAAAACGGAACGGACGCGATGGGGCGGTCCTTGAGCAGGACGCTGCCGTAGGTCGAAGAGTAGTTAGCGGTGATATAACCGATGGCCTTGCGATTGATCATCGGATCATTCCCCCTTCCCGATAACGACGTCATTTCCAACGACGGCCGTATCCTTGGTGGTATCGACAGAGCCGAGCTTCACGCCCTCTTCGACCGTGGAGTTCTCGCCCAAAATAGCGCGGCAGATGTGCGCACCGCTCTTAACGTGCGCACCCGGCAGCAGCACGGAGTCCTCGACCACAGCGCGCTCCTCGATGATGACATCGGTCGAAAGGATCGAGTGGCGCGCGGTGCCGTAGATCTTGCAGCCGTTGGAGACCAGGCAGTCATCCAGGCGGCCGTCCGGGCCAATGTAGTGCGGCGGACGCGTGGTGATGTTGGACATGATGGGGAAGTGCTTGTCGAACAGATCGAACTCGGGGTTGTTGCCCAGCAGGTCCATCGAGGTCTCGTGGAAGCTGGCAATGGTGCCGACATCCTTCCAAAAGCCGTGGAACTCGTAGCTGTACAGGCGCTTGCCCTCGCTGAGCAGCTTGGGGATGATATCCTTGCCAAAGTCGTGGCTCGAGCGCTGGTCCAGAGCGTCTTCCTCGAGCGCCTCGATCAGCACGTCGGCCGAGAAGATGTAGATGCCCATGGACGCGAGGTTCGAATCGGGCTTATCGGGCTTCTCGGTGAACTTGGTGATGCGCCCGTCCTCGGGGTCGGTGGTCAGGATGCCAAAGCGGCTGGCCTCTTCCCACGGCACGGGCATAACGCTCACCGTGAGGTCGGCGTTGTTCTCAATGTGCGTCTTGAGCATCTTGCGGTAGTCCATGCGATACAGGTGATCGCCCGAAAGAATCAGGACGTACTTGGGGTCGTTGGCCTTGATGTAGTCGAGGTTCTGCGTAATGGCGTCGGCCGTGCCCGCATACCAGGCGCCGCCGGTCTGCGTCTCGTACGGCGGCAGGATCGATACGCCGCCGTCACGGCTGTCCAGATCCCAGGCCTCGCCGGAGCCCACATAGGCATGCAGCAGGTAGGGACGATACTGCGTCAGAACGCCCACCGTGTCGATGCCCGAGTTGGAGCAGTTGGACAGCGAAAAGTCGATAATGCGGAACTTGCCACCAAAGCTAACCGCCGGCTTAGCGATCTTTTGGGTGAGTGCCCCCAATCGGCTGCCCTGTCCTCCTGCGAGGAGCATCGCGATGCATTCTTTCTTACTCATCGATTTCTCCTTCTGTCATCGATGTTCCTAAACCCATTAGCGACGGGCGCGGCGCAACGTCACGCCCGTCGAGTAATGCCGTGCTGGCATAGGGGAGCTCGCGCGCCTTTACGCGTGCCAGATCTCGTCGCGGTACTCGCGAATGGTGCGGTCGCTCGAGAACCAGCCGCTCGAGGCGGTGTTGAGCAGGGCCTTGCGGTTCCAGGTCTCCTGGTCGCCGTAGCTGCCCGTGAGCTTCTCCCACGCATCCACGTAGCTGCGGAAATCGGCCATGACCAGGTCGGGGTCGTTGTTGTTCATGAGCTCGTTGTAGATGCTCTCGAAGTTGCCCGAAAGACCCGCAAAGGTGTTGTCCTTGAGCTCGTCCATCACGCGGCCCAGACGCTCACGGTCGCCGTTGAGGGTATCCCACGCAAAGTAGCTGTTCGATGCCCAGAGCTGCTCGACCTCGGGGGCGGTCAGACCAAAGATGGCCTCGTTCTCGCGGCCGGCCAGGTCGGCGATCTCGATGTTGGCGCCGTCGAGGGTACCCAGCGTAATGGCGCCGTTCATCATGAGCTTCATGTTGGACGTGCCCGAGGCCTCCTTGCCGGCCGTGGAGATCTGCTCCGAGATCTCGGCAGCGGGGTAGATGAGCTGGGCGTTGCTCACGCGGAAGTTGGGGATAAAGCAGACCTTCATGACCTCGTTGACGCGCGGATCGTTGTTGATGACGTCGGCCACGGAGTTAATGAGGCGGATGGTCTCCTTGGCAAAGGTGTAGCTGGAGGCAGCCTTGCCGCTAAAGATGAAGGTCGTCGGCGTCACGTGGAAGTTGGGATCGGCGATGCGACGGTTGTAGATGTCCATCACCTTCATGATGTTCATGAGCTGGCGCTTGTAGGCGTGGAAGCGCTTCACCTGGACATCGAAGACGGTGTTGGGGTCAATGACATGACCGGTCTCGGCCTTAACGTAGGCGGCCAGGCGCTCCTTGTTGGCGCGCTTGGAGGCACCCACGGCCTTCAGGAACTCGGTGTCGTTCTGGAACTCCTTGAGTTTCTCCAGCTCAAAGGCGTCCTTCAGCCAGCCGTCGCCAATGGCCTCGGTCACGAGCTTGGCGTAGGTGGGGTTGGCCTCGGCAAAGAAGCGACGGTGCGAGATGCCGTTGGTCTTGTTGTTGAACTTTTCGGGCGTCAGGGCATAGAAGTCCTTGAGCACGATGTTCTTGATGATGTCGGAGTGGATCTTGGCCACGCCGTTGACGCTATGGCTGCAGATCACGGACAGGTTGGCCATGCGAATCTCGCCGTCCCACAGGATGGCGGTCTGACGCAGACGCTCCTGCCAGCCCTCCTGCGTGGTGTCGAACGACTCGTGCCAACGACGGCTGATCTCGTCGATGATCTGGTACACGCGGGGGAGGAGCTTGGAGAACATGCCGATGGGCCACTTCTCCAGGGCCTCGGGCAGGATGGTGTGGTTGGTGTAGCTCACGACCTGCGTCACGATGTTCCAGGCGTCATCCCACTCGAGCTTCTTCTCGTCGATGAGGATGCGCATGAGCTCGGGGCCGCACATGGCCGGGTGCGTGTCGTTGGTGTGGATGGCAACAAACTGCGGCAGCAGATCCCAGTTCTCGCCGTGCTCCTTCTCAAAGGTGTCGAGTAGGCTGTAGATGCCGGCCGAGACAAACAGGTACTCCTGCTTCAGGCGCAGCAGACGGCCGTGCTCGCCGGCGTCGTTGGGGTAGAGGATGGCGCTGATGGCTTCGGCCTCGGCGCGCTCGGCGTCGGCCAGGGCATAGTCACCGCGGTTGAAGGCCTCAAGGTCAAAGTGCTCCTCGACCGGCTCGGCAGCCCAGACGCGCAGCTTGTTGACAGTCTCGCCGGCATAGCCCACGACGGGGATGTCATAAGGGACGGCCAGGATGTCCTGCGTGTCCACCGTGCGGTAGAACGTGCGGCCGTTCTCCTCAAAGCCCTCAACATGGCCACCAAACTTAATAGTCACGGCCTTGTCCTGACGGCGGACCTCCCAGGGATACCCGTGGGTGAGCCACTCGTCGGTGGCCTCGACCTGGCTGCCGTTGACGATCTCCTGCTTAAACAGGCCGTAGCGGTAGCGCATGCCGTTGCCGTAGCCGGCGATGCCCTCGGCTGCCATGGAATCCAGGAAGCATGCGGCCAGACGGCCCAGGCCACCGTTGCCCAGCGCCGGATCGGGTTCCTGGTTCTCGATGACGGAAAGGTCGAAGCCCATGTCGTCGAGCGCCTCGGCGACCATGTCGCGCACGCCAAAGTTGAGCAGGTAGTTGTCGAGCAGGCGGCCGATCAAAAACTCGATCGAGAAGTAGTACACGCGCTTCTTGCCCTCGGCGGTGACGCGGGCGTCGCTCTTGGTGGCAACGGTGCGTGCCTTCTCGGCCACGAGCTTGGCCAGGGCGTTAAAGCGGTCCAGGTCGCTGGCAGCCTCGACACTCTTGCCGCTGATGCTCATGACGGCATCGCGATAGAGCTCGGTAAACTCCTGCTTGTTGTCGAAGATCTTATTCATACGTTCCTTTCCCCCGGGGATGTTTCTCCCGGAACGGTTATGTCTTGTATCCTACGCCCTCGTGAGGCGGGTGATTACAGCTGTAACGGCTTTGTTACGCTTTCTTGGCAGGAGCCTTAGCAGCGGCTGCCTTGGCCTTGGGAGCAGCCTTTTTAGTGGCTGCCTTTTTGGCCGTGGTGGACTTGGCCGAAGCCTTGGCAGCGGGCTTGGCAGCCTTCGCCTTGGCCGGAACCTTCTTGGCAGCCGCGGCCTTGGGCTTCACCGAAGACGCACGCTTGCGCGTCGCCTTCTTGGGCTCCTCGACCACGGGCGGCTTATAGCTGCTGGGGCCGCGGCGCTTAAGCACCACGCCTGCTAGGCCGGGCACCTTAATCTCGATAGAGTCCATCTGCCCGTTCCAGGGATAGGGCTCGCTCGAGCAGGTGTAGGGTTCCTCGCCGGCATAGCCGCTGCCGCCAAACTCGGGACGGTCGGAATCGAAGATGACCTCCCAGTCACCCTCGCGCGGCACGCCCACGCGGAAGCTCTCGTAGCTCGCCGGGTCAAAGTTGATCAGGATAACCAAGTCGTCATCGACGTCTTCGCCCTGACGCACAAAGCTCACGATGGACTGCTTGGAGTTGTCCGCGTCGATCCAGGTAAAGCCGTCGTCGGTGTAGCCGCGCTCGTACAGAGCGGGCTCGGCGGTGTACAGGTGGTTGAGCGCCTTGATGAACGCCTGATGATGACGGTGGGTCTCGTACTCCTCGGTCAAGAACCACTGAATGGACTCGTAGTAGCGCCATTCAATAAACTGGCCTATCTCGTTGCCCATAAAGTTGAGCTTGGCACCGGGGTGCGTCATCTGGTAAAAGGCCAGCGTGCGCAGGCCGGCAAACTGGCGCCACCAGTCACCCGGCATGCGGCCAATGAGCGAGCACTTGCCGTGCACGACCTCGTCGTGGCTGAGCGGGCAAATGAAGTTCTCGGTAAAGGCGTACATGATGGAGAACGTGAGCAGGCCGTGGTTGCCGGGGCGCCACGGAAAATCGGTCTGCATGTAGTGCAGGGTGTCGTTCATCCAGCCCATGTCCCACTTGTAGTGGAAGCCCAGACCGCCGTCCTGCGGCGGATAAGTCACGAGCGGCCACGCGGTGGACTCCTCGGCCATCATCATCACGTCAGGGAAGTGGGCCTCCACGGCGCAGTTGACCTGGCGGATAAACGCGCTGGCGTCCAGGTCTTCCTCGGTACCGTACTTGTTGAACTTCTTTTGGCCGGGATCGTCGATGCCAAAGTTGAGGTACAGCATGCTGGACACGCCGTCCATGCGAATGCCGTCCACGTGGAAGTTCTCGAGCCAGTACAGTACGTTGGAAACCAGGAAGGAGCGAACCTCGCCGCGGGCGAAGTCAAACTTGTGCGTGCCCCAGTTGGGGTGAATCTCGTGCTCAAACAGCATATGGCCGTTAAAGGTGGCAAGGCCGTGGGAGTCAGCACAAAAACCGCCGGGCACCCAGTCCATGATCACGCCAATGCCGGCCTCGTGACATGCATCGATAAAGTGCATGAGCTGTTGCGGGTTGCCGTAACGCGACGTGGCGGCATAGTAGCCGGTCGTCTGGTAGCCCCAGGAGCCGTCGAAGGGATGCTCCATGAGCGGCATGACCTCGATATGCGTGTAGCCCATGTCGCGCACGTAGTCCACGAGCTCCACCGACAGGTCGTCGTAGGTGTAAAACTCGCCGCGCTGTGCGGGGAAGGGATCCATGGGGCCGGGGTAGTTGCCGTACTCGTCGGGCTCGCCCTGCGGCGCGTCTCCGTGGCGCTTCCACGAGCCAATATGCACCTCGTAGATGTTAAGCGGCTGCGACATGTGGTTGTGGCCGGCTCGGCGCTTGAGCCACGCGGCGTCGTTCCACTTGTAGCCATCGAGAGTCCACAGCACGCTAGCGGTACCCGGAGGGCACTCGGCCTTAAAGGCGTACGGATCGGCCTTATAGAGCTTCTCGCCCTCGTTGGTCTCGATGAGATATTTATAGAGCTGGCCCTGCTCGGCGCCAGGAATAAAGCCTTCCCAAATAGCGCTCGTATGCACGGGCACCAGCGGGTTGGCTTGTTCATCCCAGTCGTTAAATTCGCCAATGACATGGACGCTCTTTACGTCGGGCGCCCAAACGCAAAAGCGCCAGCCGCGCGTGCGCTGCTGCGTGTCAGGATGCGCGCCCATCTTTTCCCAGCTGCGCTCCCACGTGCCGATGCCAAACAGATAGACATCGTCCTTGGTGAGCTCCGGTGCGTGCGGAGCCGGTTTGCGGGTTGCGGGCTTTTTAGCCGTTGGCTTTAGCTTTGTATCGCTCACGTTTGATCCCATCATGACGCGGCAGCGTGTTGCCTTGGTGACTAGATGCGAAAGGTCCAAGGCTGCACGAATCGAAGGGACGGCGAAGTTTCTGTGATTCGTTCCACCTCGCGTGCTCGGTGGAACTTTCGGCAGAAACTACGATAACACCTGTGCGTTAGTTTTATGGACGAAAGCGGATTTGCGGGGGCGTTTAATCGGTAAGCGACATGTTTATACCACTGGCAGAATTACCGTGGTAAAACTCTTGACAGTTTTATCAATTTGGGTTTCAAAATTGTCTGTCTGACGTTTGGTAAAACGTTTTTAGCAGGATGTTTACTATTTGATATCGAAAGGTACGTTTATGTCCTATACCGCCGCTCCCAAGGTTGCTTTTATTTTCGATTGCGACGGCACGCTGGTTAATAGCACCCCCGTTTGGGCTTATGCTCAGCCAGAGTTATTGCACCGCCACGGTGTCGACGTGACTGTCGACGATTTTGCCCAATTTGAGCACCTGTCACTGGAGGATGAGTGCCAGGCCTACCACGACACGTGGGGCATTGGCGCGAATAGCGAGGAGCTGTATCGCGAGCTGAGCGAGATTCTGATCGATGGGTACTCCAAGGTGCCTCCACGCGAGGGGCTCCTGGCATTTTTGGAGCAGGCGAAGGCGGCGGGCATTGCCATGTGCGTAGCCACGTCCACGCCGGCCGAGCTGGTGCAGTCCGCGCTCGCTGGTGCCGGCCTCGACGCTTACATGGAGTTTGTTACCACGACGGGCGAGGCGGGACGTTCCAAACAGTTCCCCGATGTGTACGAGCTGGCGCTTCGCCGCCTGGAGGAGCACCATGGGCACAAATTTGAGCGCGCATGGGTGTTTGAGGACGCCGTCTTTGGCTTAAAGAGCTCTGAGGTTGCCGGCTTTAAGCGCGTGGGCATCTATGACCCGCACGGCCGCATGAAGCGCGACGACGTACGCGCCAACTGCGATATCTTTATCGACAGCTATGAGGAGCTTGACCTGGCCCGCGTGCTTTCGTTTGAGGGATAGGCGAGGGCTGTGGCTTGCAAGGTATTAGTGGTCTGCGGCTCGCCTGTGGTTGCGAGCACGGATCTGTTGCGCAGGCTAGCAGGGGAGTGCGACCACGTTGTCGCCGTGGACCGCGGCTTGGATGCCCTACTGGGCGCCGGCCTCGGCTGCGACGTGTATGTGGGGGATGCCGACACGGTGAGTAATGCGGGTCGCGCGCTAGTCGATGCCGCCGAAGCCTTTGAGGTAGAACGCCACGACCCCTACAAGGACTATACCGATCTGGCGCTGGCGCTCGATTCCGTCCGTCGCCGCTGGCCAGGTGCCGAAGTGGTTGCGACCTGCGCCACCGGTGGCCGCCCGGATATGGCGCTTTCCGTACTGGGGCTGCTTGCAGGCTATGAGGATGCCCCTGCCTGGATTGCCGAGGACAAGGTGGTCGCTCGCATCCTCCACGCGGGCGAATCGTGGACTATCGAGGGCTCCGAAGGCAGGACGTTCTCCATCATCGCTATAGCCCCCAAAACCGAGGTAAGCGAACACGGCCTAGAATGGGAACTAGATCACAGCCCCCTGGGCCTGTTGGCCGATACGGGCATTAGCAACGTCGTCAGGTCAACTGCCACGATCCAAGCCCACGCCGGCACCGCCATCGCTTACCTCTACAAGTAAGGTCTATCGCATCAGGGTTTTATCGGGACGGTGGATAGAAATAAGCGCTCGAAGAGTGATTATTTCTGCCCCGTCCCAGGAAAACCCGTAAGTAAGAGATTCAACCCAAAAAAGTCCTTGCATCAAAGAAAGTCTTCCCCTATAGTATCTCCTCGTCACGGGGGCGTAGCTCAGCTGGGAGAGCGCTTGACTGGCAGTCAAGAGGTCAGGGGTTCGATCCCCCTCGTCTCCACCATCGTGAATGCAAAGGCCTTCGGTATTCCGAAGGCCTTTTTTCATGCCAAAATACCTTGCGCCGCAAACCCCTCCTACGCCAACAAAAAGTTGCACAATTTATTTCACATGTCTGTACATAGTTTGTTAGACAAACGCGATTAACAGTGCATCTCTCTGCTCCGTCTGGGCTTCAGGAACGCCCCCAATCACCGCCAGTACCTCAATAACCTGCATCAATGTGAACAACATCCCAAAACAACCCCGTTGAACACACTAAATGAACGAAATGTTGTCCGCGATTAGCCAAATCAGCTTTGCTACCAACTTGTGCTAGGATACTTAACGTTAGATGAGTTCAACTGTGCTCGCGACTCCAGCAAGTCGCAAAACGCAGGGTCGATCAGCATCCGGCCGAAACGGCGGTGCCAGAAACACCACGAGCTCCAATAAAGAAGTCATGCGACGTTATTTATTTGCATTGATGTAGTTCTAAGGTGCATTTAATAGCTTGCGTGTCAAAGCGTAGTAGTCCTACAGCTGGCTACGTGCGGTCCAGTTTTGTACCTGCTTGACTGGCTCGCACGCAGCCAGCTGGAGACGCGGTCATTTTGCGATACACGTCTGCGTCTCTAGTAACTGCACTTATACATACCGTTCACGGTGGGACAGAGCCACGTGCTTGTCTGACTGGGCTCAGGGTTTGAATATGGAGCGCCTTCGCGCACAAGCGCCCTGGCGAAGCCATACCCAAACCCCATGAGCCACACGTAAGACAGCAAGGGGGTGGTGCTCGTGTGGTATGTGATCCAGGTCATTAACGGTCGCGAAGACGTAATGCGCGAGCGCATTGAGCACGTGGTGCCGACAGGTGCCATGCAGGAGCTCTTTTATCCCCAATTTCAAACCGAGATCAAAGTACACGGCGAATGGGTCAATACGACCAAGCCGCTCTTTCCCGGTTATCTTATCTGCGACACGGCAGATCCCCGCACCGTGCAACAGTATCTGCTGCGCATGGACGACTTTGCCCGGGTGTTATCCCAGGACGGTCAGTTTGTGCCGCTGGCAAAAGAAGAGGTCCAGCTTATTGGCAGCTTTACGCATGTGGGAGACCGTGTAGTGCCCATGAGCGAGGCCCTAAAAGACGGCGACCAGGTCGTAGTGACGGCAGGTCCGCTGCTGGGCCACGAAGGCCTTATCAAAACCATTAACAGACGCAAGAGCACTGCTTATTTGGAGCTCGACCTGTGCGGCCGACGCGTAACCACGCGCGTTGGCCTTGCCGTGCTTTCAGCCGAGCAGCGCGTAATGCGAAACCTTAAAAAGGCGATCGCCTAGCTGCAGGCGACTGTTTAACGGGACAGGGAGGATCCCCGGGGCGGGGACGTAAACAACGGTACGAATAGGGAAGAGAAGAACTTATTTTGAACACTAGATCCAAGAGTGCAAAGCAAAAGGGGAAGCTAAGCGCCTTCGAACCGTACGCGCTGATGGTATATGACTTTACTGCAACCTTTTTCGCGGTGTTTATTGCATCGTGGGGAACGCAGCATTGGGCTACCTTTAGTGGGGCTGCCGGCGCATGCCCGGCAATTGCCGTTCTCGCGGTTATCAACGTCATCGTTTTTTGGCTCTTCCATATGTATAGCAGCCTGTGGCGTTATGCGAGTATTTCCGAAGCTGGCCGCATCGTTGCCGCAGTAACTGTTGGCTCTGTTATCGGCGACGTTATCTTTAGTGCTTTCTTTGGCAAGGGCATGTCACTTCGCGAGGATGTCATGGCTTGGGCCATTTTGGTCATCATCTGCGGTGGTGGCCGTTTTGGTATCCGCGCTATGTACGGCAGTCAGCTCTGGCGTTTTAAAAGTAAGTCCGACGCGCACTTACCGCGTACGCTCATCGTGGGTGCAGGCGAGACCGGCTCACTCACCATCAAGCGTATGCTCAACGGGGATCCAGATATGATCGGTGACCCTGTTGCTGTAGTGGATGATGACCCTAATAAGCAAAACCAGCGCATTCACGATATTAAGGTTTGCGGCACCTGTCAGGACATTCCCTCTATTGCACTCGATTGCGAAGCGGAGCAAATTGTCGTCGCAGTGCCGAGCTCCACGCGCGAAGAACGTCAGCGAATCTACGACTTCTGCATGAAGACTGGTCTTAGGGTTCTCACGCTCCCCAATGTCCGCGATATTCCGCAGGATGGTGTAGGCAGGGTTGCCCTTCGTGAGGTCGAAATCAGCGACTTGCTTTCTCGCGAGGAGAAGTCGCTTGATCTTAACCAGATGGGCTACGTTACCGGTAAGCGCATTTTGGTCACGGGCGGTGGCGGATCGATTGGCTCAGAGCTTGTACGTCAGCTGCTTCCGGCGAAGCCTGCACAAATCGTGTTGTTCGACATTTACGAGAACACTACCTACGAGCTGTATCACGACATCGTTAAGACCGCTCATGATCAGGGCACTGATATTCAAGTCTATATCGGCTCGATTACGCATATCCCAGCGATTACCAAGGTCTTTGAGAAGTACCATCCTCAAGTTGTTTTCCACGCTGCAGCCCACAAGCACGTTCCTCTTATGGAGCACAACGCCCGCGAGGCAATTGAGAATAACGTCTTTGGCACGCTCAACGTTGTGCGCCTTGCCGACAAATACCAGTGCAGCCACTACGTGCAGATCTCTACCGACAAGGCCGTTAATCCCACTAACGTAATGGGTGCCACCAAGCGTATGGACGAGATGATCGTTCAGTATTACGCGGCAAACAGTAAGACCATCTTTACGGCTGTTCGCTTTGGCAATGTTCTGGGTAGTCATGGATCGGTCATCCCGCTGTTTAAGCGCCAGCTTCGCGAGGGTGGCCCTATCACCATTACGCACAAGGACATCACACGATACTTCATGACCATCCCGGAGGCCAGCAAGCTTGTCATTACTGCCGGTGCCTTGGCGCATGGCGGTGAGATTTTTGTACTGGACATGGGTGAGCCGGTCAAGATCTACGACCTTGCCATCAACCTTATTACGCTAAGCGGTCTTAAGCCTGGCAAAGACATCCAGATCAAAGAAGTCGGCCTGCGTCCTGGCGAAAAGATGTACGAGGAGCTCCTTATGGACAACGAGCAGCTCCTGCCTACCGAGCATTCCGAGATTCGCATCTCCACAGCCGAGGCCGACAAGATGGAAGAGATCAAAGACAAGCTTGAGAAGCTTCATAACTGCCTCGACAAGGATAACGATACGGTTAAGTCCGTGCTCGCTGAGGTTGTACCTACATATCATCCGCAGTTTAACGATTAGGGATAAGGAGCCAAGATGGAAATTAAACCCTTCGAGAATAAAGTTTGGCTTAGCTCGCCGACCATGCACGGCGATGAGCTCAAATACATTACCGAGGCATATGAGACCAACTGGATGTCGACGGTAGGGGAGAATATCAACGAAGTCGAACGCCAGATGGCCGAAAAGATTGGTTGCGGCTATGCCGTTGCCCTTTCTTGCGGTACTTCTGCGCTGCATCTTGCCATGAAGCTCGCTGGAATTAAGCCCGGTGATGAGGTCCTTTGCAGCGATATGACGTTCGATGCTACGGTGAACCCAGTTGTTTACGAAGGCGGTGTTCCTGTATTTATCGATACCGAGCGTGACACTTGGAATATGGATCCAGTCGCTCTTGAAAAGGCCTTCGAACTGCATCCGACTGCAAAGGTCGTTGTGGCGGCGCATCTTTACGGAACGCCTGGCAAAGTCGAAGAGCTTCGTTCAATTTGCGATGCGCACGGGGCTGTCCTTGTTGAGGATGCTGCTGAATCACTTGGCGCCACGTATAAGGGTCGTCAGACTGGTACGTTTGGTGACATCAGCGCCATTAGCTTTAACGGCAATAAGATCATTACCGGTTCCGCTGGTGGCATGCTTTTAACTGATAGCAAAGAGGCAGCCGATAAAACTCGCAAATGGTCGACCCAGTCTCGCGAAGCCGCTCCCTGGTACCAGCATGAGGAGCTTGGCTACAACTATCGCATGAGCAATGTAATTGCCGGTGTCGTGCGTGGCCAGATTCCGTATCTGGAGGAGCATATTGCCCAAAAGAAGGCTATTTACATGCGTTACAAAGAGGGCTTCAAGGGTCTGCCGGTAAGCATGAACCCCTATGATCCCAGCGTTTGTGAGCCGAACTTTTGGCTTTCCTGCATGCTGATTGATGCCAACGCGATGTGCAAGCAGGTTCGAGGCGAGAGTGAGGCTCTTTACGTAAGCGAGCCCGGAAAAAGCTGCCCCACCGAAATCCTTGAGGCCATTGCCGCCATCAATGCCGAGGGCCGCCCCATTTGGAAGCCCATGCACATGCAGCCTATTTATCGCATGAATGCTTTTGTGACGCGTGAGGGCAATGGACGAGCTAAAACCAATGCTTACATTTCTGGTGGCGCTACGGGAGCAGATGGGCTTCCTCTGGATATTGGAGCGGATATTTTCCATCGTGGTCTCTGCCTGCCCTCCGACAATAAGATGACGCCCGAACAGCAGGACCAAATTATCGAGGTCATCAAGGGGTGCTTTGCGTAATGGCGCAGGCCGTTCAAAATGCCAGCTTTTACGAGCGCTGCGTAAAGCGATTGCTCGATTTTATTATCGCCCTAGCCTTTATTGTACTGTTCTGGTGGATGTACGCTATCCTGGCCATCTTGGTTAGGGTCAAGCTAGGCACCCCCGTGCTGTTCACTCAGGAGCGCCCTGGCAAAGGTGAACGCATCTTCAAGATGTACAAGTTCCGTACAATGACCAACGAGTGTGATGAGAGCGGCGAACTGCTGCCCGACGAGGTGCGCCTGACTAAATTTGGCCGATCTCTGCGCTCCACAAGTCTGGACGAGCTGCCTGAAGTGTTCAACATCTTGAAGGGCGACATGAGTCTGATAGGACCTAGGCCGCTTCTGGTAAAGTACCTGCCCCTCTACAACGAGGAGCAGCGTCACCGCCACGATGTGCGGCCTGGCATGACGGGCTGGGCGCAGGTAAACGGGCGCAACGCTATCTGTTGGGAACAAAAATTTGCCTACGATGTTGAATACGCTCGCAATTGCACCTTCACTATGGACCTAAAAGTGTTCTTAACGACGTTCAAGGTACTTTTCAGCCGAAGTGGAATTAGTAGTGGCACCTCGGCGACTATGGAAGCTTTCACAGGTACGCCATCAGATGGAAAGGTTAAAACTCGATGAAGGTGCTGATCCTTGCCAATAATGATGGAGGTTTACTTCATTTTAGGGGTGAACTGATCGCGGAACTCGTTAAAGCTGGGCATGAGGTTAATTTCTGCATACCAAGCGGCGAGCTGGTTCCAGAGATTGAAAAACTCGGGGCTTCTTTCATTGATAATCCATTTCTAATTAGGCGCGGCACGAATCCAGTAGACGATATCCAACTGATCCGTTTTTATCGAAAGGTGCTCAAAAGGATCCAACCAGACATTGTGTTTACATATACAATTAAACCAAACGTGTATGGTGGCATTCTCTGCGGTAAGTTCGGTATTCCCTATCTTGTTAATATTACTGGATTGGGAACTGCGGTCGAGAATGATGGACCGCTTCAGAAGTTTACACTCGGGCTTTATAAGCTAGGGCTGAAGAGGGCACAGGTCGTTTTTTTCCAAAACGAGGCAAACAGGGATTTTATGGTATCCAGGGGAATCGTAGGGAATCGTTGCGATCTGTTGCCTGGCTCGGGGGTTAATCTTCAGCGATTTCGTCCTTTGGACTATCCAAAGGACGATGGAGTTATTCGCTTCTTTTTCTTCGCTCGAGTAATGCGTGAAAAGGGCATCGAAGAATTCCTCGAAGCTGCTAGGCAGATACGAGGAAGGCACCCAAACACAGAGTTTCATGTCTGCGGCAGCTGTGAGGACGAATACAGAGGTTCCCTCGAGGCTTGTGAGAAGGATGGCGTCGTCGTCTACCACGGAAGCGTCAAAGACGTAAGAGAGATGCATGCCCTGTCGAGCTGCACGGTGCATCCCACTTTCTATCCGGAGGGGATGTCGAATGTCCTGCTTGAGAGTTGCGCCTGCGCCAGACCGATCATCACGACGGACCGACCGGGGTGCAGGGAGGTCGTGGATGACGGCGTCAATGGCTTCGTCGTAAAGCAGAGAGACGCGAAAGACCTTATTTCAAAAATCGAGAATTTTCTTGCGCTGCCCTTTGCCAAGAAAAGGGAGATGGGCCTGAACGGCAGGAGAAAGGTCGAAAGGGAGTTCGACAGGCAGATAATTGTCGAGCGCTACCTGAAGGAAATGGCGGCTGTAGAAGAAGCGAAGGAGGCGCGCTGTTGAGGAGTGCAGTGAACAACGTCATCAGCGTTGCATGGACATTTTTAAGCATAGCCGTTGGGAAAATTGGGTTGATGGGAAGCCTTCACGTCAAAGGCGTGATCAAAGGGATTTCACCCAATGTGGTTTGTGACTTCAACCATGTCTCGAAAGTCAATATCGGGCGCATCGTCCGAATCCACAGCGGAAGCAAGATTAAGGAGAGGAAAGGCTCGAACCTTACAATCGGCGACAACGTCCGCATCAACTACAACTGCATGGTCATCTGTCATAACGCGGTAACTATCGACGCGGGCACAGAGTTCGAACCAAACGTCCTCGTTTATGACAACGACCATACCTTCAGGAAGGGGTCCTCAAAGAGGGCTCCTTCGAATGGTTTCCGGTGGAGATTGGAGAGAACTGTTGGATAAGCGCGGGAACGATAATCCTTCGAGGAACGAAAATCGAGGCGAACTCGGTGGTCGCGGCGGGGAGCATCGTGAAAGGCGATTTTCCCAGCGATTCCTTGATCTTGCAGCGGCGCACCACAGAAGTTCGGGGCTGCTGATGGCTAATATGGATGGCGTCAGCCAGGGGGGGATGACGGCCACCATCGTCATGGCGACGTACAACGGTAGGCAGTTCCTTCGGGAGCAGCTTGACTCGATTGTTTCGCAGGGGCGACAGGCCGACGAGGTTGTAATCGTCGACGACTGTTCGAGCGACGGCACGCCGGAATACATTGATGCGTACATTGATGAGCATGGCCTGACGGACACATGGAGAATCTATCGTAACGAGAAGAACCTCGGGTTCGTTGGCAACTACCTCAAGGGATGCTCGCTCGCGACGAGTGACGTCGTCTTCTTCTCTGACCAAGACGACGTTTGGGCGGATGGCAAGATTTCCGAGATGATGGCCGTGTTCGAGAGGCACGAGGACGCGCTCGTCGTGTCGTGCGATACGACGATCATCGACCAGGATGACAGATCTGACAACACATTCCAGACCTCGCTCAGGCGCACGAAGGAGGGGGTATGGAAGGTTGACTTCGACCAGCAGGTCTCATCTATGCTCAGTAGCGGCCTGACGCTTGGCGTGAAGCGCTCCTTTATGGATGAGATGACTCCAATCATCGAACGCGAGGACCTCGTGTACGATTCGCCGCTCGGGCTCTTCGCGGCGGCCAAGGGCGGATTCTACCGCGTCGGCGGAAAGGCACTTGTCCTGCACAGGGTTCACAGGAGCAACGCGTCCACACCCACCTATTCTCTTAAGTCGAGACTTTCAAACCCCGAACAGCACATTAAAGGCAGAAGGCATCAGCTCAAGCATATCATGGCATGTAGGAAGTACTGCGCCAACGAGCTGGATTCCAGTACGCTCGACCGACTCGATGAGGAGATTGCGGCACGCGAGGTTGCCGTCAAAGCCATGCAGGAGCGAAAGCCGCTACCGCTTATAGCGCAATTGATTAAGAAGGGGCCGATGGCCAACGAGAAAATTAGCATTGTGAATCTCATTGTCGCCCTAAGGAGGCATTGATGAGGGGCATTGCGGCCTGCATCGTTACCTACAACCCGGAGCTTGCGCGCTTTTCGGAATGTCTGTCCGCTGTAGCCAAACAGGTGGAACACGTTTTTGTCGTGGACAACGGCTCAAACGAGACGGGTGGGGTGGAAGCGCTCTGCCGTGAATATGACAATGCAATTTTCGTTCCCCTAGGGGAGAATAAAGGCATTGCTGCCGCCCTCAACATGGGATGTGCTGCCGCAGACGAGAAGCGCTGCACCGCCGTATTGACGCTCGACCAGGACTCGGTATGTGAAGATGGCTTGGTGGAGAAGCTGGCGGCGCATTTGGCCAAAGACGTTGGGATCGCTGCACCTTGGATTTCTTACGCGGGCAATGAGGAATATTACGATTTGCCGCAAGATGGACCCTACGAGGTCGAATGGACGATAACCAGCGCGTCGTTGACGAGCCTTGGCGCCTGGAGGAAGATTGGCGGTTTTGACGAGGCATTGTTCATCGACAGCGTTGATCGCGATTTCTGCATTCGACTCCGTAGAGCCGGCTATCGCGTGGTCATTGACCCTGCGACTTCGCTGTCCCATGAACTTGGAGACATGCGGTGCGTCCGGATTCTCGGCAAGGTAATTCACATCACCAACCACAGCAGTTTTCGCAAGTACTACATAGCCAGAAACAAGATTCTATTGGCGAAGAAGGGTGAAATTAGCAGCGCAGAGTGCATGCGAGAAATATCGCAGGAATTCTTCAAGGCTCTTTTGCTAGAAGACAATAAGGCTTCAAAGATATCGAGGCTTATGCATGGAATTGTCGATGGCTTGCAGAGCCGTATAGGAACGCCGAAAACGGGAGTATCTTCAAAATGATTCTTGTTGCTGGCCTCCTTGTTCTTGATTTAACGGCATTGGTGTTCCAGAAGAGCAAAGTGCCCTTCCTCGCCCTTTTGATTTTTCTTTGGTTTGTATTCGTTTTCAGCAATGGACTGGCTGACGATTTTAACTACAGCCTGCATTTGATGAACCCGACTTTAGCGCAGGACAAGGGAATTGGTTACAGTCTGTTAATCAGGTTCTTATCGGATTGCGGCGCGACGCTATTTCAGTTGAAGCTGCTCGTCGGAACTTTCTATCTAGTCTCTATTGGTTTATGCGGCTGGAATTTGACGAAGAGGCCAGGTTTGTTTTTGGCCCTGTATTCGATTTTCCCTTTTTGCATGGATGCAGTGCAGCTTAGGTTTTCACTGGCCATCTCATTTGTTCTGATTGGATATCTCTATGTATCAAAGGCCAAAGGTGGTCTAAAGAAAAAAGCGGCTGTTTTCTTTTTTGCATGTTTAATTGGTTTCAGCTTCCATGCGGCTGTTCTCTTCTTTGCATTGCTGCTATTTGCCAAAGAGCTATCGCATCGTGACGCTCGAAAGTTGTGCCTTCTTGTTTTTCTTGGCCTGATTGTGGTGACACGAACAAGTTTGCTGACTCAAATCGTCACTCTTCTGGGCGTCTCCGCACGACTAAATATGGGTGGCGGCGTTGACGGCTCTGGATTTGCAAATGTTATTCGTCTGGCTGTTCCTTCTCTTGCTTGGATGGCGTTTGGCCTCTATTTGAAAAAGACCAGGGGAGATTCGGATGCCGTCCGGGTGATTCTAAATGCGAACCTGTTTTGTCTCGCATTGATTCCCCTCGTTGGCGTTGCATCCGACATCTACCGCATAGAGACTTCGCAATTTTTAATTTATTACCTTGTTGCGGTCAACACGGTTGGCTGCGCCGGGGGTAGCAACATCCGAAAAGAGCAGGCTGACTTGTTTGGCGTTGCTTGTCTTTTGGGCATTGCCCTCATGGGCGTCACATTGTTGGTCTTGATGAGCATGAACCTTAACACGGTGTTGGTTCCGCTCCTTACCAACAATTTAATATTGGTTTAATAAAACTTAGGGCTTCATATGTTAGGAATCCGAACGAAAATTAGGCATGTATCCGCTTCTTTGAAGTGGGCCAAAGCCAATGGGCACAATAGAACACAACTCGGGCGTTGGGTAATCGGGCTCGACAATGTCAAAATTGGCGATTACTCCTACGGGGAAATCAACGTTCTTACGGCGTCCAAGCAACCCAAGCTCGCCATAGGCGAATTATGCTCGATTGCGCCAAATGTGACTTTCGTTATTCACAACAACCATCCCATCGACCATTTCACGACGTTTCCTCTTCGCCGCTTTGTCCTGGGAGAGACTTACGATGAGGCTTGCGGGAACGGCGGTATCGTCGTCGAAGAAGACGTTTGGATTGGCTACGGCGCGACCATCTTGGACGGCGTCCATATAGGCCGGGGGGGGTCGTCGCAGCAGGAGCAGTCGTCACCAAGGACGTGGAGCCTTACACGATCGTTGGGGGTGTGCCGGCAAAACCCGTCAAGAAACGCTTCAGCCAGGACGTCATCGACCGGCTCCTTGCGCTCGACTACTCGAAGGTGGACAGGCGTTTCGTGGAGACGCATATCGAACAGCTCTATCTTCCGCTGGACGAGCGCTCCATTGGGGAGCTGCTAGATGAGCCAGGGGACAGGCATGAACTATAGATCTCTGGCGGGCAACATGGTTGTCGCGTTCGCGGCCCAGGGCATCTCGTTCTTGGCGAGCGTCGCTATGTCACTTCTCGTACCGAAGGTGCTCGGCGTCGAGACGTACGGCTATTGGCAGCTGTTTATTTTTTACGCGAGCTACTCTGGCTTCTTCATGCTCGGTCTCAACGACGGTATCTACCTCATCGAGGGCGGTAACACGAGAGACGAGATAGACAAGCGAGCTGTGAACTCGCAGTTCCGCTTCGGCATGGCATTCCAGCTCGTCGTGGCCGCCGTCATCGCCATCATCGCCGTTGTTTGGGCGCCCGAGGCGCAGCGCTCGTTCGTCCTACTGGCGTTCGCCCTCTACACCGTGCTCTGTAACCTTGCCGGATTCCTTGGCTATATCTTCCAGTCGATGAACGAGACCAAGCTCTTCTCGTATTCCACCATGATCGACCGCCTGGTGTTTCTGGCCATCATCCTCGTGATGGTATTTATTCGGGTCCCTGATTTCGAGCCCTATGTTTTCGCCTATCTAATTTCGAAAGCCTGTTCATTGGCCTATTGCATCGTTCGCTCCCGTGATTTCTTCGCAGCCGGAGCACTGGCCTTGACGGAGGCCGTCAAGCTGAGCCTTTCGAGCATGAAGGTCGGCTTCGCACTGATGATATCGAACGTTGCCTCGATGCTCGTCCTGGGTGTTGCGCGCGCGCTGGTAGACAAAGCCTGGGGAATTGAGGCCTTCGGGCGCGTGTCGTTCTGGCTCTCGATGGTGAACTTCTTCATCACCTTCGTGTCGCAGGCGAGCATGGTGCTGTTCCCGGCGCTTAGGCAGGGCACCGAGGGAGAACGAAGAGCTTTCTACCGCGTCGTTCGCGACATGATGGAGGTGACGTTTCCTGTGGTCTATCTCCTGTATTTCCCGATGGCATGGGTGCTGTCTCTCTGGCTTCCGCAATACGCCGACACCATGCACTATTTCGCGATTCTGTTGCCCGTCTGCGTGTTCGATACGAAGATGAACCTGTGCTGCACCACGTATTTTAAGGTGCTGAGGGAGGAACGGACGCTCCTCAAGGTGAACCTTTGCACGCTAGCGGGCAGCATAGCGCTTTGCACCATTGGCGTTTACGTGATCGGATCGCTCGATGCCGTCTTGCTTGGCACCGTCGCATGCATCGTTTGCCGTTCCCTTTGGTCGGAACGGCACTTGAACGCGAAAATTGGGGTTTCCACAACACCCGCTCCCATCGAAGAGGTCGTGCTCACCGCTGCGTTTGTGGCGCTAGCGCTTTGTGCGCCCGCGCTTGTTGCCGTCCTGGGGTATTTGGCGCTTTACGCAGCTTATTTGGTACTGAACAGGCATTCGGCGCGAGACATGCTTGCCTTGACCAAGCGAGTGCTTACGCGAGGGAAATGAACGGATGCATAGCGCGGCTGATCTGGAATAGATACTCAATTACTCAACTTAGAAAGGAATAGCACAATGAAAGGCATCATCCTCGCCGGCGGGTCCGGCACCCGCCTGTACCCGCTCACGCTCGTGACCTCCAAGCAGCTGCTGCCGGTCTACGACAAGCCCATGATCTACTACCCGCTCAGCACCCTCATGCTGGCGGGCATCCGGGACATCCTGGTCATCTCCACGCCGACCGACCTGCCCAACTTCGAGCGCCTGCTCGGGGACGGGTCGCGCTACGGCGTGAACCTCTCCTACGCCGAGCAGCCCTCGCCGGACGGCCTGGCGCAGGCCTTCACCATCGGCGAGGAGTTCATCGCCGGCGAGCCGTGCGCCCTGGTGCTGGGCGACAACATCTTCTACGGCAACGGCCTCAGCCGCCACCTGACGCGCGCCGTCCAGAACGCCGAGTCGGGCCGCGCCACGGTCTTCGGCTACCACGTGGACGACCCCGAGCGCTTCGGCGTCGTGGAGTTCGATGCGTCGGGCAGGGCCGTCTCCATCGAGGAGAAGCCCGCCGAGCCCAAGAGCTCCTACGCCGTCACCGGCCTGTACTTCTACCCGGGCGACGTCGCCGCCAAGGCGCATGAGGTTAAGCCGTCGGCCCGCGGCGAGCTGGAGATCACCACGCTCAACCAGATGTACCTGGAGGAGGGGACGCTGTCCGTCGTCACCCTGGGCCGCGGCTACGCGTGGCTGGACACCGGCACCATGGAGAGCCTGCACGAGGCGGCGGAGTTCGTCCGCGCTGTGGAGCACTCCCAGGACCTGCCGGTCTCGGTCCCCGAGGAGATCGCTTGGGAGAACGGCTGGATCACCACCGCCGAGCTGGAGGAGGCCGCGGAGGCCTACGGCAAGTCGGTCTACGGCCGGCACCTGAAGAAGGTCGCCGCCGGCGAGATCGTCAACAGCCCGCGCGAGTACTAGGAGGAACCCCTCATGTCCGAGATTTTCGAACCCAAGAACATCATCGTCACTGGCGGCTGCGGCTTCATCGGCAGCAACTTCGTGCACTACGTGGTGGACAACCACCCGGGCGTCCACGTCACCGTCCTGGACAAGCTGACCTACGCCGGCAACCCCGAGAACATCGCGGGCCTGCCGTCGGACCGCGTGGAGCTCGTCGTGGGCGACATCTGCGACGCGGAGCTGCTGGACAGGATCGTCCCGGGCCACGACGCCATCGTCCACTACGCCGCCGAGAGCCACAACGACAACTCCATCGCCGACCCCGAGCCGTTCGTGCGCACGAACGTCGAGGGCACCTTCCGCCTGCTGGAGGCCGTCCGCAAGCACGGCATCCGCTACCACCACGTCTCCACCGACGAGGTCTACGGCGACCTGGCGCTCGACGACCCCGCCAAGTTCACCGAGGAGACGCCGTACCACCCGAGCAGCCCGTACTCGAGCACCAAGGCGAGCTCCGACATGCTCGTGCGCGCCTGGACCCGCACCTACGGGCTTCGCACCACGATCTCCAACTGCTCCAACAACTACGGCCCCTACCAGCACGTGGAGAAGTTCATCCCCAGGCAGATTACGAACATAATCGACGGCGTCCGCCCCAAGCTCTACGGGAAGGGCGAGAACGTCCGCGACTGGATCCACACCGAGGACCACTCCTCGGCCGTCTGGGACATCCTCACCAAGGGCCGCACGGGGGAGACCTACCTCATCGGAGCTAATGGCGAGAAGGACAACATCACGGTCCTGCGCATGATCCTGGAGGCCATGGGAAAGGACCCCGAGGACTTCGACTGGGTCGCCGACCGCCCCGGCCACGACCGCCGCTACGCCATCGACAGCACGAAGCTCCAGCGCGAGCTGGGCTGGAGGCCGGCCCACACCGACTTCGCCGAGGGACTCAAGCGGACCATCGACTGGTACGTCGCCAACGAGTCCTGGTGGCGCCCCGCCAAGGAGGCCACCGAGGCCCGCTACCGCGCACAGGGCCAGTAGGAGGGGAGAGAGATATGGCAGACATCGCATTCGAGAAGGACCTCGCCGTCACCGAGACCGGCATCGGGGGCCTCAAGGTCGTCGACCTCGCCGTCCACGGCGACTCGCGCGGCTGGTTCAAGGAGAACTGGCAGCGCGCCAAGATGTGCGCCCTGGGCATCCCGGACCTCCACGTCGTCCAGAACAACGTCTCCTACAACGACAGGAGGGGCGTCACCCGCGGCATCCACGCCGAGCCCTGGGACAAGTTCATCTCCGTGGCGCGCGGCTCGGTCTTCGGCGCCTGGGTGGACCTGCGCGAGGGCAGCGCCACCTACGGGAAGGTCTACACGACCGTGCTGGACCCGAGCAAGGCCATCTACGTCCCGCGCGGCGTGGGCAACTCCTTCCAGGCGCTGGAGGACGGCACCGCCTACACCTACCTGGTGGACGCCCACTGGTCGCTGGAGCTCAAGAGGACCTACACCTTCGTGAACCTCGCCGATCCGGAGCTCGCCATCGAGTGGCCCATCCCGCTGGATCAGGCCACCGTCTCCGAGGCGGACAAAAACCACCCGATGCTCAGGGACGTCGTCCCCATGGCGCCCAGGAGGACGCTCGTCACCGGCTGCGACGGCCAGCTGGGCCGCGCGGTGCGCGCGCTCGCCGAGGAGCGCGGCGTCGCGAAGGACTTCGACTTCTGCGACATCGACACCTTCGACATGTCCGACCCGGAGGCCTATTCGCAGTACGACTGGTCGCTCTACGGCACCGTCATCAACTGCGGCGCCTACACGGCCGTCGACAGGGCCGAGACCCCCGAGGGCCGCGCCACCGCCTGGAAGGCCAACGCGACCGGCCCGGCGCTCCTCGCCCGCACCTGCGCCGAGCACGGCATTACGCTCGTGCACGTCTCCTCCGACTACGTCTTCGACGGCACCGCCGAGGTCCACACCGAGGACGAGCCCCTCAGCCCGCTGTCCGTCTACGGCCAGACCAAGGCAGCCGGCGACATCGCCGTGGCAGGCTGCCCGCGCCACTACATCATGCGCTCCAGCTGGGTCATCGGCGAGGGCCACAACTTCGTCAAGACCATGAAGGCGCTCTCGGACCGCGTCGCCGACCCCGAGGACGGGCTCGCGCAGGTCACCGTGGTCGACGACCAGCTGGGCCGCCTGACCTTCACGCGCGACATGGCCGAGGCCATCTTCCACGTGCTTGATGTAAAGGCCCCCTACGGCACCTACGACTGCACGGGCTCCGGCGCCGTCAAGTCCTGGGCGGACATCGCGCGCGCCGTCTTCGAGGCCGCCAACGGCAACGGGGAGAAGGTCGTGCCGGTCAGCACCGCCGACTACTACGCCGGCGCCGTCGGCCCCATCGCCCCGCGCCCGGCCCACTCCGCGCTCGACCTGTCCAGGCTCGAGTCGGTCGGTTTCCACATGCCCGACTGGGAGGAAGAGCTAGGGGAGTACCTGGAGAATTATTTTGATTAATGAAAGAGAAACTATGACTAATCAAAAAGTACTCGTGACGGGAGCCGCTGGCTTCATCGGCGCATTCCTCGTCAGGAAGCTGCTCGAGGAAACCGATGACACAATCGTCGGCCTCGACAACCTCAACAGCTACTACGACCCCGGCATCAAGGACGCGCGCCTTCGCATGCTCGCCGAAGCCGATGCCGACGGCCGCTTCACCTTCGTGCGCGGCGACCTGTGCGACGCCGCCCTCATCGAGCGCCTGTTCGCGGAGAACGGCTTCGACGTCGTTGTGAACCTCGCCGCCCAGGCGGGCGTCCGCTACTCCATCGAGAACCCACGCGCCTACCTCGAGAGCAACCTCGTCGGCTTCTTTAACATCCTCGAGGCATGTCGCCACCATCCGGTCAAGCACCTGGTCTACGCCAGCTCCAGCTCGGTTTACGGCGGCAACAAGAAGGTGCCGTTCTCCGAGGAGGACCGCGTCGACTCGCCGGTGTCGCTCTACGCCGCCACCAAGAAGTCCAACGAGCTGATGGCCGCCGCCTACTCCAAGCTCTACTCCATCCCGGCCACCGGCCTGCGTTTCTTCACCGTGTATGGCCCCATGGGCAGGCCCGACATGGCCTACTTCGGCTTCACCGAGAAGCTGCGCCGAGGCGACACCATCAAGATCTTCAACATGGGCGACTGCCGCCGCGACTTCACCTACGTCGACGACATCGTCGAGGGCGTGAGGCGCGTCATGGACGCCGCGCCCGAGGTGAAGATGGGCGAGGACGGCCTGCCGCTCGCCGCGCACCGCGTCTACAACATCGGCAACTCGCACCCCGAGAACCTGCTCGACTTCGTCGACACGCTGCAGCGCGTGCTGGTGGAGGAGGGCGTGCTCCCGGCCGACTACGACTTCGAGGCCCACAAGCAGCTCGTGCCCATGCAGCCCGGCGACGTGCCCGTCACCTACGCCGACACCACGGCGCTCCAACGTGACCTGGACTACAAGCCCGCGACGCCGCTTGAGGACGGCCTGAGGGCCTTTGCCAAGTGGTATAAGCGCTACTACAACATTTAGGAAATCATGGCCCTGTAACAGGGGCCATTTTTCTTGCTGATTATTGCTCTTTGACAATTGGAGAATGACATGAAGATTGCTGTCGCAGGCACCGGTTACGTCGGTCTGTCCCTCGCCGTCCTGCTCTCGCAGCACAACGAGGTTCACGCGCTGGACATCGTTCCCGAGAAGGTCGAGAAGATCAACAACTATATGTCGCCCATCCAGGACGACGAGATCGAGCGCTTCCTGGCGGAGGCCAAGGCGGGGGAGCGCCAGCTCGACCTGCACGCCACCGTGGACGTGGCCGAGGCCTACGCGGGCGCCGATTACGCCGTCATCGCCACGCCCACCAACTACGACTCAGACAGGAACTTCTTCGACACCAGCTCCGTCGAGGCCGCCATCGCCGCCGTGCGCTCGGTTAACCCGGACGCCTGGATCGTCATCAAGTCGACCATCCCCGTCGGCTACACGGCGGGCCTGCGCGAGAGGCTGGGAGACAACAAGATCATCTTCAGCCCCGAGTTCCTGCGCGAGAGCAAGGCGCTCTACGACAACCTGCACCCCAGCCGCATCGTGGTCGGTGCGCCGAAGGACGACGCCGAGGCCGCGGCGGCGGCGGAGAAGTTCGCCGGCCTGCTCGCGCAGGGCGCCGACCCCGCAGAGCTCGACCGCCTGAACGCCGACGGCTCGAAGGGCATCCCCGAGCTCGTGCTGGGCACCACCGAGGCCGAGGCCGTGAAGCTCTTCGCCAACACGTACCTGGCGCTGCGCGTGGCCTACTTCAACGAGCTCGACACCTACTGCGAGGTCCGCGGCCTCAACACCCGCGACGTAATCGACGGCGTGTGCCTGGAGCCGCGCATCGGCTCCCACTACAACAACCCCAGCTTCGGCTACGGCGGCTACTGCCTGCCCAAGGACACCAAGCAGCTGCTGGCCAACTACAGGGACGTGCCCCAGAACCTGATCGAGGCCATCGTCGAGGCCAACCGCACCCGCAAGGACTTCGTCGCCGACGAGGTGCTGCAGATGGTGTGG
>JAHABQ010000036.1:0-15202 GCA_018376265.1 Collinsella sp. | reverse complement strand
CTGACGCCGGAGGAGTTCCGGAACCGGGCCCTTGCGGCGTAGTCGCTATTTATTCAGTCCAAGTTTCGGGGCGCAGTTCACTGTCCCCTTTGTGGTGGTGAGGTGCTAGGGGAGGAGCTTCATGGCGGCGTCGTGGGCGGCGTGTTCGTAGGTGTCGTCGAGGGACTTGAGCGGCAGCAGGGCTGTGGCCTGCGCATCGCCGCGGCGCTCGAGGGCGTGGGTAATGAGCCAGTCGGCGAGTTCGGGATTCTTGGGTAGCGCCGGTCCGTGCAGGTACGTGCCGATGACGCCCTTGTAGATCAGGCCCTCAAAGCCGTCTTCGCCGTTGTTGCCGGTGCCCGTGACGACGGACGTTCCGAGTGGCGTGGCATCTGCGTCGAGCAGAGTGCGGCCGCCGTGGTTCTCGAATCCTACAAAGGGCTCGGGTGCCAGGTCGGTCTTGACGGCGACGTTGCCGATCAGTCGGTCGGAGCCGCGTACAGTTTCGGCGGCAATGACGCCCAAGCCCTCGATGCGATCTTCACCCATGTAGTACGAACGGCCGAGCAGCTGATAGCTGCCGCAGATAGCAAGCAACGAGCCGCCGTCCTCAACATAGGCCGCAACCTTGTCTTTTTGAGCGAGCAGCTCGTGCGCCACGGCCAGCTGGTCGCGATCGGAGCCGCCGCCCATCATGACGATATCGGCGTCGGTGAGATCGAGCGCCTCGCCCATGCGGACCTCGTCCACGCGAACGGGGATGCCGCGCCAGGCGCAGCGGCGCTCGAGGGCGATGACATTGCCGCCGTCGCCGTAGAGGTTGAGGGCATCGGGGTACAGATAGACGATGCGCAGGGGGCGCGAAAGCTCGGTCGGCGCGACGCCGACGGGGACGGCACTGCCATCGGCGCACGTTGCAGCGTGGGCGGCAACCGTAGCCGCATCGGTGCCTTTAAGCTCGTCGAGCTCCTTGACCAGCGGCGGAAAGGCCGTGTAGTTGGCGACGGCATAGAAAGTGTCGCCGGCGGCTTCATCCGCAACGGCACCGATCGCCTGCTCGATATTCGAGATAATCGCGGCATCGATGCCGGCGTACTTGAGGCGTACCTGCATGTCGTGCGCGCGCGTGCCGCCGGCAAAGGCGACAAGCCCCGTTGTATCGGCGATGCGCTCAAAGTCGACGTCGTAGATCCACGAGACATCGTGGCCGTCGGCGTCGTTGTCGTTGAGGAAGAACGCGCAGAGTCTGCCGCCTGCCGTCTTGATGGACTGGATTTGTCGATCGAAGCCCACGGGATTTTTGGCCAGGTTTGCCTCGACGGTTCGGCCGGCGATATTCCAACGGCCCATGCGACCACCTGCTGGCACGTAGGCGTCGAGCGTGGGCTGCAGGCGTGCGGTGTCTACGCCCAGCTCGTGGGCGGCGAAGAAGGCTGCGGCTACGTTGTAGACCATATACAGGCCGTTGTAGCGTGTGGCGATGTGCACGGCAGCCGCGTCGGGCGTAGATCCAAAGACCAGGTCAAAGCCGTAGCCGTCGCAGCCGAGCTCCACGCTCGTCACGCGACGGACAAGCCCAGGGCGGGTCCAGCCGCACGAGGGGCAATGGTATGCGCCAAGCTGTCCGTACTGCACATAGTCGTACTCCAACGGTGCGTTGCACTGTGAGCAAAAACGCGAGTCGCTAATGCGGTCGGACTCGGTGCCCGTGGCACCGTCGATGCCAAAGGCGATGCTTGCATTGGGAACGCGCGCGGCGATCGAGGCGCACAGCGGATCATCGGCGTTATAGATGAGCGTCGTTGCCGGCGAAAGCTCCAGCGCGTGGGCGATGACGTCTTGGGTGTGGTCGATCTCGCCGTAGCGATCCAGCTGGTCGCGGAACAGGTTGAGCAGCACAAAGTAGGTCGGCTTGAGCTTGGGCAGGACGCGCACCGTGTAGAGCTCGTCGCACTCAAAAACGCCCACGCGCTTGCCGCTGCTGGTGTGCTTAAGGCCGCCGCGGGCCTCGAGCAGCGCGCCCACCACGCCCGGCTCCATATTGTTGCCGGCGCGGTTGCATACCACGGTGGCGCCGCTGGCGGCAACGGCGTCGGCGATGAGGTTGGAGGTGGTGGTCTTACCGTTGGTGCCGGTGATCACCACGCTGCGGTCGACAAGGCCCGCGAGGTCGCTCAGCAGCTCGGGGTTGATCTTCATGGCGATGCGGCCGGGGAGTACGCCGCCCTGGCGCTTAAGGACGGAGCGCAGCCCCCAGCGGGCGATATCGCTCGAGGTGCAGGCGAGAGATGAGCGGAAGTTCATGAAGCCGTTCCTAACGTGAATGACATGGTCGTGGCGTTTGCGCCGTTAAAAGCCGTAACGGCGCGCAAATTCCTGGGCAAGCTGCGATACGTCTTCACAAGCGTTGGCCCAGGGGGCAAAGTCGGGAGTATCCGAGATAATGCCGTCGGCCTCCCAAACGGCCTGGTGCGAAAGATCCCACGGGTCGTGCGGCTCGGGTCGGCAGGGAAGATACGGCGTCTGGTACATGGGGTTCAGCAAGAAGAACGCGCCGCCCTCGCAGCGGTTGGCAAACTCGCGCAGCGCGCGTGTCGCCGGACGCATCTTGTTTGTTTTGAACAGCAAAATCGTGCGGGCGAGCAGGTACCAGGGGGAGTTCTCGAGTGCATCAGCTCCCACCTGCTCCTCGAGCTGGTGAGCCAGGGCAAAAAAGCCGTCCTGGTCTTCCAAGCGGGCGAGGGCGAGCAGGACGGTGCCGGCAGCTCGGGTGGGATAGCCTTCTGCCTTAAGGACGCGGCGAGAATAGTTGGCGGCAGCACGGTAACGAGCGCTCGCCATGCACAGCTGCGAGATGGCCTCGAGCGTGTGAAGCCAGCCAATAAGCGCCGGCTCGCTCACGGTAAGGTCTGCTGCGGTGACACCGTCGGCCAAAACATTATTAGCCCAGTAGTGCGGGGCCTCCATATCAAACCCGGGCACGCTCTGTTGCAGGTAGTCGGCCGTACTCGTCTCGAGCTTCATCAAGTCGCCCAGGCAGGCATCGACGGGCGTGTCCGCCAGGATGATGGCGAGCAACTGGGCGTCGAGGACATGCGCATCGACGCGAACAATCTTGAGCAGCTCATCGCGCATATCGTCGAACAGACGATTGCGCGTCTGCTCAAACTCCTCGTCGCTGCCCATGTCTTCGATGCGACGAAGCTCGTCAAGCAAGTGACGATGAACGCCGGCATAGGACAGCAGCGCTTGGGCATGCTCGGTCTGCGCATACTTGTGAGGGTTTGCGCTGATGTCGTTATGGACAAGCTCGCGTGCTGCATCGGTGAGTTCGGGGTGCGACGCCAGATAGGTGCGCTCCAGATAGGCGGGGATGTAGACGCTCGGATCCATTAGAGGTCTCCTCCCTTAAACGGCAATCCCTGTTCGGCCGCGCGCAGGATTCGTTCGTCGATCTGAGAGCGCACGATGTCGTTGGTGGCGACCCAGGCGGCAAAGCTGGCGTTGTCGGGCGCGCCTAGGCCCTCCTGCAGCACCGGCGTCGCCTCGGACAGGGCAAGGACAAGCTCATCGGTGGAGCCCGGACCTACGTTGACGCGGGCATAGATGCCATCGGGAAACTCGGTTTGGAAGTAGAGTGCTTCGGCTGCGTGCGGGCATGAGCGCACCAGGATGCGCAGGTAGTGTTCGGCGCCCTCGTAATCCAGTTCGCGCCAGGCTGCGCTCATCAGTGCGATGAGCGTCCACGGGTCCAAGTCGCGCTCTGCGTCCTTGGGACGGCGGCGCAGCGGCGTGTTGGCAAGATAGGGTACGGAGTGGGCGGAACGAAAACGCTTGAGCTCCTCGGCAGGGTATTCGAGCTTTGCCATGGCAAGCATCGCGGTATGGCGGACGCCAGCGGGGTCGTTGGGCGCAAAGTCCAGGCTGCGATTCGCGGCATCCAGCGACATGCGGTAGCGGCCGCTAATGAGCGCGCGCGATGCCAAGGCGGCAAGCCAGCGCAGGTAGGGACGGCGGGTCAGGTCGCCTGCGGCCTCACGCTCGTAGGGGTCCTGTGCCGAGGCAATCTTGAGCGCCAGGTCGTGCTCCACCTCGTCGCACTTGGACACCAGATACTGTACGTATTCCTCGTTGGATTCGGCGGTGAGCGCCGTCAGCATGCGCTGAGCATCCCAGTTGGCCGGATCGAGCGCGGCTGCCTCGCGGAGCATGTTCTCGGCGGCTGCCTCTTCCTGCTCGGCTTGGGCATCGTCGGGGATAAAGGGAATGCGGTAGTCGACGGCCTCGACCACCTTGGCGATCAGATGCCCGGCGCGGTCGCGGTCGTGCACGATGAGCGGTGCGGGGTTGCGGGTGAATTGCTCCATCAGACGCTCGACGGCGGGGCCGTCAGTGAGCGGGATATTGTCGCGGCGCAAGGCCTCAAGAACGAGGCGATGGCAATCCTCTTGAATGGGATCGAATGCCATGGGGCCTCCTTTGCTGCGGTTAGGGTTCAAATATCTCTATATAAAGTTCTAGTTTACCCGCATGTGGCACATCGGGGGTGCCGCACTTGGACTTGCACCTTTGCACCACGAAGATGGATGTCGCACAAATGTCGGCACCTCGGTTGCGCGGGTGGTATCACAGTGCCGTAAGCGGTCGATTTTTGGCGGCGAACGGGGCATATTTTTGAGGGGCACAGTCCTGCCCGGGATATGTAGTCAACCCTGATAAAACGTTTGCCCAGCTTGGGAGTATGAATGCCCCACAAGGGTCTTCAGGGATAGAAAAAACGTTTCATCATTGTCGGCTTTAAGTGAATAACTGACCAACCAGAACGGTAGAATAGTGTTTGTCTGAGCGTTGAGACGTTTAGACATCGCGCATTGTCATCGCCGGCAACGCGCAAAACGGTCCTAACGGAGCCAATCGGGTGCTCCGTTATATACGCAAGTCTAAGAGGGGCTTGTTTAGGAGGCACAGTATGGGACGTTTTACCAATCCTCGCGATCTGTACTTTGGTGAGGGCGCTCGCCACGAGGTGAAGAACCTCAAGGGCAAGAAGGCCATCATCGTTTCTGGCGGCAGCTCTATGCGCCGCGGCGGGTTCCTGCAGGACGTTGAGGCCGACCTCAAAGAGGGCGGTTTCGAGGTCAAGCTGTTCGAGGGCGTCGAGTCCGACCCGTCCATCGAGACGGTCATGAAGGGCGCCGAGGCTATGCGCGAGTTCGAGCCCGACTGGATTATCGCCATCGGCGGCGGCTCGCCCATCGATGCCGCTAAGGCCATGTGGGTCTTCTACGAGTATCCCGAGGAGTCCTTCGATAACATCATCCAGCCGTTCAGCTTCCCTGAGCTGCGTCAGAAGGCTCATTTCTGCGCCATCTCCTCTACCTCCGGCACCGCTACCGAGGTCACCGCGTTCTCCGTCATTACCGACTACGCCAAGGGCATCAAGTACCCGCTGGCCGACTTCAACATCACCCCTGATGTCGCCATCGTCGACCCCGAGCTCACCTACACCATGCCCGCCAAGCTGTGCGCACACACCGGCATGGATGCTCTGACCCACTGCATGGAGGCCTACGTTTCCACCTGCGCCTCTATGTTCACCGATGCCAACGCCCTGCACGGCATCCGCGAGATCGTCGAGTGGCTGCCCAAGTCCTATGCTGGCGACCATGAGGCCCGTCAGCACATGCACGAGGCTCAGTGCATCGCCGGTATCGCCTTCTCCTCGGGCCTGCTCGGCATCGTTCACTCCATGGCTCACAAGACCGGTGCGGCCTTCGAGAACGGCCACATCATCCACGGTGCTGCTAACGCTATGTACCTGGGCAAGGTCATCCAGTGGAACTCCAAGGACCCGCGCGCTGCTGAGCGTTACGCTTACGTGGCCAAGGAGATCCTGCACCTTCCCGGCGAGACCAACGAGGAGCTCATCGCTGCGCTCGTCCAGAAGATTCGCGACCTCAACGACCAGCTCAACATTCCGCAGTCCATCAAGGATTACGCGAATGGCGGCGTGAAGGTCGATGCCGAGAACCCGCAGATGGTCTCCGAGGAGGAGTTCCTCGCGAAGCTCCCCGAGATCGCCGCGAACGCCGAGCAGGATGCCTGCACGCCCGAGAACCCGCGTGAGACCAAGGCTGCCGACTTCGAGAAGATTCTCAAGGCTTGCTACTACGACACCGACATCGATTTCTAATCGACTCTTGTTATCGTAACGAGGGGCTCCGCACGTATCCGTACGGAGCCCCTTTCTTTTTTAGAGAATGGGATAGTTATGGCTGCAATTTTCAATAGCCCCAGCAAGTACATCCAGGGTCCGGACGAGCTCGCCAAGCTCGGCTCCTATGTCGAGCCGCTCGGCGCTAAGGCCCTCGTCATCGTGACGCCTTCGGGCAAGAAGCGCGTTGGTGCCAAGATCGAGGGCGGCTTTGCCGAGGCTAAGGCCGAGCTGCTGTTTGAGGACTTTAACGGCGAGTGCTCCAAGGGCGAGGTCGACCGTTTGGTGGTGCTCGCGCGCGACAACGGTTGCGACATCATCGTCGGTGTCGGTGGCGGCAAGATCCTCGACACCGCCAAGGCCGTTGCCTACTACCTGGAGTCCCCGGTTATCATTTGCCCCACCATCGCTTCGACCGATGCACCGTGCTCGGCGCTTTCGGTACTCTATACCGATGACGGCCAGTTCGATAAGTACCTGTTCCTTAAGGCAAACCCCAACATTGTCCTGATGGATACGACGGTTATCGCGGCGAGCCCGGTGCGCCTGACGGTTTCCGGTATGGGCGATGCACTCGCAACCTACTTTGAGGCCCAGGCGACGCATGATGCCGACGGTGGCACTTGCGCCGGCGGCAAGGGCGGAATGGCCGGCCTGGCGCTCGCCAAGCTCTGCTACGAGACGCTTATGGCCGATGGCGTCAAGGCCAAGGTCGCGCTGGAGAAGGGTGCGCTGACGCCTGCCGTCGAGCATATCATCGAGGCCAATACGCTGCTTTCGGGCATTGGCTTTGAGAGCTCGGGCCTTGCTGCTGCTCATGCCATCCACAATGGCCTGACGATGCTGCCCGAGTGCCACGGCATGTATCACGGCGAGAAGGTCGCCTTTGGCACCATCGTCCAGCTGGTACTCGAGGATGCCCCGACCGAGAAGCTCGAGGAAGTCTTGGGCTTCTGCATTGAGCTGGGCCTGCCGGTTACGATGAAGGAACTTGGCGTTGCCGAGCTTACGCGCGAGCAGGCCATGATTGTTGCCGAGGCCGCCTGCGCGCCCGATGACACCATGTGCAACATGCCGTTTGAGGTGACGCCCGAGATGGTCGCAAACGCCATCCTGGGTGCCGACGCGCTGGGCCACTACTATCTCATGGATGAGTAAATCAAGCTAAGGAAGGGGCAAAGCCGGCAGATGGCTTTGCCCCTTTTTGCTATGGTGCAAAAAGGGGTCAGGTTACTTTGCACCAATTGTTGTTGATGAAAGGGCGGATTCTCGTATGGCGCTTCCCATGGTTTATGGCGGTCCCGGACGATATGTTCAGGGGCCGGGTGAGCTCTCGCGTCAGGGCAGGTATTTGTCATGGTTGGGCTGCGCTGCCTATGTCTTGTTTGACCAGGGCACCGAGGATCGGCTGTGCAGGCAGATCGTCGATGGATTTCTGGATGAAGATCTAAGCGAGCCGTTCTTTAAGATTTACAACGGTCCGTGTACGGAAGATGCCGTTGTCGAAATGGCCAAGGAAGCCCGGGCCGAGTATTGCGACATGGTGGTGGGCATTGGCGGTGGCAAGATGCTCGATATCGCCAAGGCCGTTGCGTTTTATGCCGAGTTGCCGTTGTGCGTATGCCCCACGGCGGCTTCGATGGACGGTCCGTGCAGCGCGATTTCGGTGCTGTATCACGAGGATGGGTCGTTCGACCGCTACCTGATGCTCGAGAAGAATCCAGACCTGGTCGTGGTCGATACCAACGTGGTCGCGGCAGCCCCACTGCGCATGACGGTCGCCGGTATGGGCGACGCGCTGGCAACGTACTTTGAGGCGCGTTCGTGCGCCGCGGCGCACGGCTCCAACGAGCACGGTGGCACGCCGGGACACTTGGCCCTGGTCGCGGCACGTGCCTGCTACGACACGCTCATGGAGTGTGGTGTCGCTGCCAAGCGCGATCTCAAAAAGGGCCGTACATCGCCAGCGGTTGAGCGCCTGATCGAGTGCAATATTCTGCTCTCGGGCGTCGGCTTTGAGAGCGGTGGCTTGGCGCTTGCCCATGCCATTGCCAACGGCCTGACGATTTTGCCCGAGTGCAAGGCCATGCACGGCGAGGCCGTAGCGTTTGGCCTGGTGGTGCAGCTGCGCCTGGAGCGCGCGCCTGAGCTTGATCGGGTGCTCGAGTTTTGCCAACGCGTCGGCCTACCGACGACGCTTGAGGAGCTGGGCCTTGGCGAGATTTCCGATGCCGACCTGCAGGGTGTTGCAAATGCGGTCTTTAGAAACGAACGCAATATGGCTAACGAACAGACCAAGGTGACCAGACAAAAGCTCGTGCAGCTCATGTGCGAGGCATAGTTTGGCGCTTGATTGACCTTGTGCAATCGAGGTGGCGATAGGCATAGGCTATTTGCCGCAAAGATACGCCGCGTGTAATTTGCCCGAGGCGTGAGCTAATGGCGTATCATTATCTATCGCTTGTTTGCACTGCTCAGGGAGGGGCCGCGCATGGCGCAGGAACACGATCTGTTTGATGACATTATCGAGATCAGCAAGGGTTTCGACTTTCTTAAAAACCCGCTTGGCGGCGTGACCGATGCACTCGATCCGTCGGCGCCGCAGTGGAATCCTGCCGACTACAAGGAGCGCCCGCGCGGCAACACCATTCCGTGCCTGACCTGCAAAAACGAAAAGAGCGGTTGCACCGCGTGCATGGACGTGTGCCCGGTCAACGCTATCGAGGTCGAGGAAGACGCCATCGAGATCCTCGACTCCTGTCGCAAGTGCGGCCTGTGCGCCGCTGCCTGTCCGACCGAGGCGATCATCTCGCCGCGCCTGGCGCCTAAAAACCTGTATGACGATATCGTCTCCGCTGCTACGAGCCACGAGACCGCCTACGTCACCTGCACACGCGCCCTCAAGCGCATGCCGCGCGAAAACGAGGTCGTCGTTGCCTGCGTGGGCGATATTACGGCCGAGACCTGGTTCTCGGTACTGGCGGACTATCCCAACGTGAGCGTCTACCTGCCACTGGGCGTGTGCGATAAGTGCCGCAACACCGGTGGCGAGGACATTCTGGGCGAGGCCATTGCTACCGCCGAGGAGTGGGCGGGTACGGGCATGGGCCTGGAGGTCGACCCCAAGAGCCTCAAATGCCATAAGCGCCGCGAGTACGAGCGCAAGGAGTACATGGATAAGATTGCCCGCACCACGGGCCTGACGGTGACCAAGCTCAATCCGGCGACGGCGGCGCTGGCCTCGGTGACGCAGAAGTTGAAGGCTCACCGTCACCAGATCACGCAGCTCGAGCGCACGCTCAACACCATGTGCGGCACCACGACGACCAAGCGTCGCCGTTCGCTCACGCACGGGCGGCAGCTGGTGCTCTCGACGCTGCAGAACCACCCCGAGCTTGCCCAGAATATGCAGGTGAGCACACCGGAATGCGATTTTGACAAGTGCACGTCGTGCGGCGAGTGCGTCAACGTGTGCCCCACGTTTGCCTGCGATTTGGTGGGAAGCGGTCGCTTTGCACTGGAGTCCACGTATTGCCTAGGTTGCGGAGCCTGCGTCAAGGTGTGCCCCGAGCATGCGCTCAAGCTGGTCGAGCACGATGCGTCCAATCTGGTCGTTGTCGACCCCGAGGCCGAGGAAAAGGCCGCTCAGAAGGCGAAGGCTCACGAAGAAGCTGAGAAGGTTAAGGCCGAGGCAAAGGCCAAGCTGGACAAGATGCTCGACCAGGTGGAAAAGCTCGCGGGCTAGTCAGCGAGCTCTATCTCTGCTTCATTTGCGCCGTCGTGGTGTCCGGATTCGCCCGGATGCTGCGGCGGCGCTATACTTATACGGTTTGAAGTACCTGTACCAAAAGGAGCTGTCGTGTCCCTTTCCATCGGTATCGTGGGCCTGCCCAACGTGGGCAAGTCGACGCTGTTCACCGCGCTTACCAAAAAGACCGGCCTTGCCGCCAACTACCCGTTCGCCACGATCGACCCCAACGTGGGTATCGTCGACGTGCCCGATAGCCGCCTGCAAAAGCTCGCCGACATCGTTAACCCGGGTCGCATTGTGCCGGCTACGGTCGAGTTTGTCGACATCGCTGGCCTGGTGAAGGGCGCCAACGAGGGCGAGGGCCTGGGCAACCAGTTCTTGGCCAACATTCGCGAGACCGATGCCATCTGCGAGGTCGTGCGCTACTTTAAGGACCCCAACGTCATGCGTGAGGTGGGCCGCACGGGCGAGTTCGTCGATCCCGCCGGCGATGCCGACACCATCATGACCGAGCTCATCCTGGCCGACATGGGCACGCTCGAGAAGCAGCTGCCTAAGCTCGAGAAGGAGGCCAAGCGCGACAAGGAGCTCATGCCCAAGTTCGAGGTCGCCAAGCGCCTGCTTGCCTGGCTCAACGAGGGCAAGCGCGCCGCATCCATGGAGATGACCGACGAGGAGCGTGCCGCCGCCAAGGGGCTGTTCCTGCTCACCATGAAGCCCATCCTGTATGTGGCCAACGTGGACGAGGATATGCTCAACGACGACCTGGCGCCCATCGATGGCGTCAAGCCGTTGCCCATCTGCGCCAAGATTGAGGCCGAGCTTTCCGAGCTCGATCCCGAGGACGCCGCCGACTACCTGGAGAGCCTGGGCCTGGAACAGCCCGGTCTGGACGTGCTCGCGCAGGCGGCCTATAAGCTGCTCGGTCTGCAGTCGTTCTTTACGGCCGGCGAGATGGAGGTCAAGGCCTGGACGGTTCGTCAGGGCGCGACCGCCCCGCAGGCCGCCGGCGTCATCCACACCGATTTTGAGCGCGGCTTTATTAAGGCCGAGGTCATTGGCTATGACGACTACATCGAGCTCGGCGGTGAGCAGGGCGCCAAGGCCGCCGGCAAACTGCGTATTGAGGGCAAGGACTATGTTATGGCCGATGGCGACGTCGTGCACTTCCGCTTTAATGTGTAAGGACGACGCGCATGTTTAAATATGGCAAAAAAGCTGGCTACATGGGTATTGCGCTGCTCGTACTTGCGGTGATTCCGCTGGTGGTTGCAGCGTTTGTTATCCCCAACATTGGCCCCGAGGTGGCAACGAAGTTTAACGCAGCCGGCGAGGTGACGCGCTGGGGTAAGAGCTACGAGCTGTTGGCGCTGCCGGTACTCAATCTGCTGCTGAGCGTGGCGACGTACTTTACGGCGGGACGCCAGGCAAAAAATAATGATGACTCCGCCGCCATGGCGCGCATCGTGTGCGAGCGCTACCTGCGCAACGGTTGCATCACGGGTGTGTTCCTCAACGTGATCAACGTTTACTTTATGTACTCGGCGATTACCGGAACGGGCTTTGGCTTTGGTTTCTAGCTTGTCCTTCTAGGCAACGAGCCTGCACGCATATTCAATGGCTGCTGCGAGGCCGCCGCTCGACCGTGGTTGAAAGACTACATCGGCGGCGGCCTCGTTTTCGTATCCGGCGCCGCGAAGGGCGAGTGCTATGCCGGCTTCTAAAAGGAGCGGCAGGCCGCGTTGGCTGGTTGCGATTACGGCAACCTGATTGAGCGAGCAGCCGTGCGTTTGGCATTGAATGGCAAGTTCACCTTGCGCCGGGCAAGGGGCCAGAACGGCGGCGACGCGACTTGATAGCAATGTAAATGCTGTGCGCTCATCGGGCGAAAGGCATTCAGCTTCAACGACGACGAGCTTGGGCGGCGCGCTGTTTGTGCGAAGCGTGGCTCGGTACATGCGGACCGAAGAACCCGACATAGAAAACTCCTGTGTATTCGGGAAAACGTAAACTATAGTTTACGTTTATGTTCGGCTCCATTTCAAACTCGGCTGCATGGACGAACGTGCGAAACAGATTCTTGGCAGGCGGGTCGAAGAGACACGCAGGGACCTTGGTATCTCCAAGGTTGATTTTTGTGTGGCGACAGGAATCAGCCGACCCTACCTCGACCGAATCGAAGATGGGACGGCAAATTTCACGCTCAAGGTTCTATTTAAGATCGCACCCGCACTCGGTATGACGGTGTCAGAGCTTCTTGAGGGTATCTAATAGGGGATACCCGCCGACAGCTGAATTACGCCATCGGGATGCGGTCGTGGTTGACTTGGCTGTAGAACAGACGCTGAATCTCAGCCGCATCGCGTGACTGGCCGAGCGCCCACATGGTTTTGGCCACGAGCGTCTCGGTGGTCATGTCATCGCCGCGCAGAATGCCCGGATGATCGGCGTAAGCACGGCCAACCTCATAAACGCCCAGATCGAGGCCCTCTTCGGGGACCTGCGTGGTCATAACGACGGTGCGGCCCGAATCGACCCAGCGGAAAATTGCCTCTTGGAACGACTCGCCCGACTCACCAAACTCGGGGATACCGCCAATGCCAAAGGTCTCTAGAATCACGGCGTCGTAGCTATCGGCTAGGGCGTCGAGGATGCCCGGGTTTACGCCGGGCGTAAGCTTGAGTACAAATACGCGCGGGTCGATGCTGTCGTAGAAATGCACCGGGTTTTCGCCCTGATGCGTACCGTGAAGCCCGTTGCGCACGATGCGGCCGTTGCGGATATAGGCGATGGGCGGATAGTTGACGCTAATGAACGCGTTAAAGCTCATGGTGCGCTGCTTGCGGGCGCGCGTGCCGGCAATGGCGACGCCGCCAAACACGATCGAGACGTCGTGCGAGTGCTCATCGAGTGCATAGAGCAGGCTTTGGTACAGGTTGAGCTTGGCGTCGGTGAAGGGGTTGCCCATGGGCTTTTGCGAGCCAGTGAGCACGATGGGCTTGGGGCTGTCCTGAATCAGGTAGGAAAGCGCTGCCGCGGTGTAACTCATGGTGTCGGTGCCGTGCAGAATCACGAAGCCGTCGTGGTCGGCATAACCCTCGACGATGACGTCGCGGATACGCATCCAGTCACTGGGGCGCATATTGGTGCTGTCGATGTTCATGGGCTGCACTACGTCGAGCTCGCAGAGGCCCGAGATCTCGGGGACGCTCTGGGCGAGCTCCTCACCGGTCAGGGCGGGGGAGAGGCCGTTGCCGTCCTCGGTCGATGCGATGGTGCCGCCCGTGGCGATGAGAAGGATGCGCTTCATGCTGGTATTCCTATCGTATTTGCCGCCGCAAGGGCGGAGTCGTTCGGCAGTATTGTGGCACAGGGCGTCCAATGTTCAAACGTATTACATCATCTGTAACGTTTGGTAACACTTCAATTGCCGTCAAATAGGGGCCTAGGTCGTGCGTTTGCCGTGCGCTGATGGCTGCGAGGGGCGAGAAACCCCATATAACGTGTACACTATGAAGGCTATTTTCGTTCATTCACGCGGGTGGGCACCGGCTCCCCGCCAACAAGAGGGGGAACCATGGATCAAAAGGCTTCCGCAAAGGTCCTCGTACTCGACTTTGGTGCGCAGTACGGTCAGCTCATTGCCCGTCGCGTCCGCGACCTCAACGTGTATTCCGAGATTGTCCCCTGCGACATCTCGGCCGACGAGATTCGCGAGATGAACGCCTCTGCGCTCATCCTTTCCGGCGGCCCGGCTTCTGTGTATGCCGAGGACGCTCCGTCCATCGATCCTGCCATCTTTGACCTGGGTCTTCCCGTCCTGGGCTTTTGCTATGGCCATCAGATCACGGCCGTGACGCTTGGCGGCAAGGTCGGCCACTCCGAGGTGGGCGAGTACGGCCGCGCCACCATCACGCGCACGGCCGGCGCCAAGCTCTTTAACTCCACGCCCATGGAGCAGACTGTGTGGATGAGCCACCGCGACGCCGTGTCCGAGGTACCCGAGGGCTTTACCGTTACCGCCAGCACCGACGTGTGCCCGGTTGCCGCCATGGAGTGCGTCGAGCGCAAGATCTTCACCACGCAGTTTCACCCCGAGGTCAAGCATTCCGAGTACGGTCAGCAGCTGCTGAGCAACTTCCTGTTTGAGATCTGCGGCCTGGAGCCCAACTGGAGCATGGACAACCTGGTCGAGACCATGACGGCCGAGTTTCGCGAGAAGGTCGGCGACGACCGCGTGATTCTGGCTCTGTCCGGTGGCGTCGACTCCTCCGTCGTGGCTGCGCTGGGCGCCCGCGCCGTGGGCAAGCAGATGACCTGCGTGTTCATCAACCACGGCCTGCTGCGCAAGGGCGAGCCCGAGCAAGTGGAGGAGGTCTTCACCAAGCAGTTTGACGTCGACTTTATTCACGTCCACGCCGAGGACCGTTATGCCGAGCTTCTGGCCGGCGTGACCGAGCCCGAGGAGAAGCGCCGCATCATCGGTACGCAGTTCTGGAAAGAGTTCTTCGCCGTGGCGCAGCAGCTCGAGACCGATGGCAAGCCGGTCAAGTACCTGGCTCAGGGCACTATCTACCCCGACATCATCGAGTCCGGAGCTCGCAAGACGGGCGGCAAGACGGCCACCATCAAGAGCCACCACAACCTGATCCCGTTCCCCGAGGGCGTGCACTTTGACCTCATTGAGCCGCTCGACCACTTCTTTAAGGACGAGGTCCGCGCGCTTGGTCTGGCGCTGGGCCTGCCGGGTCACATCGTGTTTCGCCAGCCTTTCCCGGGCCCGGGTCTTGCCATCCGCATCATCGGTGCGGTCGACAAGGAGAAGCTCGAGATCCTCAAGAACGCCGACGCTATCGTGCGCGAGGAGCTCGACGCTTACAACCAGCGTCTGTTTGAGCAGACCGGCGAGCGCAACTCCGAGCACAGCTGCTGGCAGTATTTCGCGGTTCTGCCCGACATTAAGTCCGTCGGCGTTATGGGCGACGAGCGCACCTATCAGCGCCCGATCATCCTGCGCGCCGTCGAGTCCAGTGATGCCATGACCGCCGACTGGGCCAAGCTTCCCTACGACGTGCTGGCCCGCATCTCCGGCCGCATCGTTGCCGAGGTTCCCGGCGCCAACCGCGTGTGCTACGACATCACGTCCAAGCCGCCCGCGACCATCGAGTGGGAGTAGGCTGATAGGGTTCTGACCTGCACTTTTGAGTGCCGCACTGTGCCGCTGAGTTTCGTTTCGTACGAGAGTCATGGCAAAGCCG
>JAHABQ010000035.1:0-19765 GCA_018376265.1 Collinsella sp. | reverse complement strand
TACTCCAACGACGAATTCTAGGCGGTGTCCCCTCCCTTTCAAGAAAGAGAAGAGGCGGGGCATGCCCCGCCTCTTACACCACATCTCTGCGCGCTACCGCTTGTGCCGAGTTTCTGCCGAACCGTCGAATCGTTAAAAGGTAAGAATTGTAGGGACCTTTCTGGTGGAGAGTATCGGAAGCTAAGGATAATCTCAGCACTTTGCAGGCAACCGGAAGTGCTTGTGTTTGACGAGCCGACGAATGATTTAGACGAAGAAAGCCGTCGGGAGTTCACGGAGTATGTCTCTCGAAACCCCTTTAATCAGCTAATTCTTGTTGTAAGCCACGATCAGGATTTGATTTTGGCATGCGATAAGAAACTGGATTTGAATTTCGACTCGAAAGATGGGCAATGCTGATGAGAAACGCTTGGAGTTCGGGATTGCGCGGCGTGAAGCGACCCTCTTCTTATCGAGTTCGTTACAATGTAGGAAAAACAGTAAGTAAGAAGACCTCTGATTGCTTTAGGAGGAGCTGTGGTGAATAGCGCCCAGAAGATCGATAAGTCCATCCAGAAGATGATGACTCTCGGAAGAAGGCTTGGGATTCTGTTTACGGCGCTGTTTATAGCGGTGTGTTGCTGTTCGGTGGTGGTGGTTATTTCCATTGGGCTTATGGCTGCTCAAGGAAACCTATATGATCCATCAAAGACGGTTTCCGTAGTGGTTCCTTTGATGTATCTTCTGATTTCCGGAGGGGCCACATGGACCCTGCGGGGAATCAGCATGGACATGGCTCATGGCGAATCGCCCTTTACCCTTTCGCATGCTCGAAGAATCTCGATTATCGGGTGGCTGTTTGTTGCAGCAGCAATAGGTGACCTCTTGTTTTCTCCGGGGTTTCTTTCGATAGTGATTGGCCCCTTCGACTTGCTGGGGAACGCCTATTCGATGTTTGAAAACCTGGCCCTGCCCATAGATATTGGTGCTGTGCTGGGGGCCGTTTGCTGCTTCTCGATTTCTGCGATATGGCGCTACGGAGCTCTGCTTCAAGACCAGACCGAGGATTTGGTGTGAGGGGCGGCATGGACTATCTGATTATTGAGCTTGAAAGCTTATTGCTTCGACGCGGAAAGACGAGTACGGATATCATTCGGGCGACCGGGCACACACCGGCAAGTATCTCAAAAATACGAAATGGCAAGGTGAAGGCAATTAGGTTAAAGACATTGCTGGATATTTGCGTAGAGCTTGATTGCCAGCCTGGCGATCTTATTAAGCGCGTCAACGAAAGAGAACTTGAGGAACTGGCGACGCGGCGCGCCCGCAACGCGCTGAGCAGGGCGACCGCGACGGGTGATGACCCGGTCCTGGAGTCAGATCATGTTTACGTGGTCGATCTTAGAGACGACTGAGGCTGGAGAATAAAAAAGTATTGAGCAGGTGCAGCCCGTGAAAACAACGGTTTTCACGGGCTGTTCATTCAACGTCCTGCAGTGGCCTGTATTTCTCGCCGCGTCACTGGGGAACGAGAGAGTCATTTCCTGTGCTGGATGCAGGGGGGTGCTTACCTTGTGTAATATATAAATAAGCTTATATTGAAATATGACACATATCGAATTAGAATAACATTATCAATTCGGTATGCAAGGAAAGGAGGGAGAGATGGATTGGATTAACGAGCCGTCAGCCGGGGCTGAGCCCATGTGCAACAATTGCTTCTTTTACGCGCACGGCAGCTGCAGCACCAAGTGTTCTTCACAGGAGTGCACTATCCGCTTTTAGCGGATAGTGCACGCCGTACGGCGTGCACAGACTGTTCAAAGATATTTTGGCCAGCAGCGCCTGAGGGGCGATGTGGCATTGCAATATGGGGGGGGCGAACCGACGTTACCTATAACCCCGCACAATTGCCATGTCGTCCCTTTTTATTGACGGGGAGGATGTCGTCCATGCGGGAAGTCCCAGTTGAATTGCGTGCCATATCCAAGAGATATGGCGGGTTTGAAGCGGTTAAATCAGTCTCGTTCTCTTTAATGGAAGGCGAGCTGTGTGCACTCATTGGGGAGAATGGTGCCGGCAAGAGCACGTTAATTCGATTGATCACGGGGCTTTCGGAGCCATCGTCAGGAACGATCTCGATGTTTGGGCAAACCGGGAGACGTGAAATACGGAGCTGCAGGGAAAGGCTGGGTTATATGCCCGACCTCAATGCTTCGTATCCTAATCTGACCGCGCGAGACAACTTGGTCGTTCGCTGTATTGAGTGGGGGCTTCCCACCGATCGTTCCATCGACGGTGTGTTATCAACCGTCGGTTTGGGGGAGGCCGGCGGGAAGAAAGTGAAGAACTTCTCAATGGGAATGAGGAGGCGTCTCGATCTGGCCATAGCGTTGCTGGGCGATCCGGAGCTGTTGATCCTGGACGAGCCGACAAACGGCCTGGATCCGATGGGGATAGTCGAAGTAAGAAAAATCCTTACGCATCTTAACAAAGATCAAGGTAAAACGATTCTCGTATCCAGCCACAATCTTGAGGAGATGCACAAGCTGGCAACTGATTACCTCTTCATAAGTCATGGTCGCCTCATTCGAAGGATGACCGCACCTCAGCTGGAAAAGTCATGCCGCGGTGGTTTCGTGTTGCATGTGGACGATCTGGAGCGAACGAGATCGGTTCTCGGAGATGAGACCTCACATTCTTTTCTGCCGGACGGCAGCGTCCTTATGCGCTATGAGGAGAAAAAGGAAGGGCGGGGCATTGCAATCGAAGCGCTCTCGACCGCAGGTGTGAGGGTTGCGGAGGCGTATTCTCATAGGAAGAGCCTTGAGGAGTTTTATTCGGAGCTCATCGGTCGAGAGAGCGAGCTGTGATGAAACGCGAGTTCATCTCAGCTTTTCGGAGCGAGGTATGGTTGCTCGCCAGGCACCCGGCGACCGCTCTGATGATTGCGCTTGCGGCTGTGCTGTATGTGGTTGCGGCTGCGACTTCGTCTGAGGTGCTGATCATGGTCGCCGGTGATGACCCGTATACGCTTGGAGGGGCTATAGGTTTTATTGGAAACCTAGTGGATGCAGGGGACGTTTTGGGCTCTGTTGCCCGGACGTCTTTTGCGTCTACAGTGGTCTGGATTCCGGTGACGATTCTCTACGCGGTTTACGCTACGTCGAGAGACTTTGAATCCGTGGCTTACGCCGTATCGAGATCGCGAGGGGTGTCGCAGGCGGCGATTGTGATCACGAAGCTGTTGGTGAACTGCACTCTGGTCGGTGCCGTGTATCTTCTTTCTACGACTGCGCTGTATTTAACCAAGATGGCCCAATGGGACGTTGGGGCCTCGTGCTCAGGGTTTGCCCAATTTGTATCGATTGCGCTGATGATCGCGCTGCTGCTCATTTCGATGTACGCCGCTACCTTCGCCCTGTATTTGCTCACGAGGAGTGTGGTGGCGAGCAGCGTCGTTGCAATAGCGGTTTCGATATTTGTGATGGTGTGGTTCCCAAGTACATACGGAAGCGGTCAGCCCAGCTTGCTGCTCATGCTCTCGCCCGTGTATTACCTGATGAACCTGTGTTCCCTGAGTATGCAGAATGTTGGTGTAATTCAGGTTTTGCTGTATGCGGGCGGCACTGTGCTTGTGTCGGTTGGAGTTGCGCTCGTCTCGCTATTTGTAAGGACGGCGGTTCGATGAATCTTGGGATGTCGGTCAGGGCGGAACTGTTCCGCGCAAGGAGAATGAAACTCGCCGTGATAATAGCGCTGATGTATTTGGGCATCGCGGGGATTTATGTGTTTGCCGGGTCCGGCGCATGGGTCTCCGCAGGGGGAGAGGGCCAGTTCTTTGGCTTTTCCGCCGATCCGGGCTATCTTTTCTCGATAGGGGTTGGGCCAACGGGTATCTCTTCCTGGCTAAGTGTCGTCTCCATGGCGCATACGGTGTTCTTCCCAATCGTCTCTGTTGTTGTGGCGGGGACGCTATTCGGTGATGCGACGAGCGTGTCGGCAAGGGGAGTTTCGATTGCTCGGGGCTTCCGCAGCTGGCAGCTGTTTGCGGCAAAGACATTGGCTTGCGAAGTGTATACGCTGTGCCCCTACATCGTGTTTACTCTCGGTGTCGCTGCGGTCTTTGCCGTGTGCTCCGGAAGCGGTCTAGACAGCCTTACGGTTGGTAATGTGACCTCGGCACTCCTGTCGAATATCGTTATAGACGCCGCTTATACGCTGATGGTTGCGGTTGCATATGAGGTGTTCAGGATCAGATCTCTTGTGTCGGGAGCCTTGCTGGTCGCAACGTTCGCGGGCCTTGTTATCGCGATGAGTTTCCCAACCGTTTTACCCCCGGTTCACATGGCTTATTGGATGAGGGCGTGCGGGGCTGCCGGCGGGACGGTCCTGATGGCTGCATGCGGCCATGCGGTCATCGTGTCGCTCGCATGTCTATTGCTGCTTTCGTGCAGTTTTTATCGAAGAAGGTAGTGCGCTGGCGTATGCGCAGCGTCTGAGGGTCGATATGGATTTGATTGGAAATGGAGATGGTGCGAAGTGAAACTGTCGCAATTTAATGTGGTGCATGAACATAACGGAAGTCTTCTTATCATGAATGCGCGAACCGGCGGCATCCTGTCGTTAAATCCGGAATACGCGCAGAAATTCAAAAGGATTCAAGAAGGGGACGTTCGGGATGCCGATGATCTTGTCGCGGAGCTGATAAGGGGAGGCATCCTAGTCAATGAGGAGAGGGACGAGCTTGGGGAGATCAGGTTGCAAAGTCGCGCCGCGCGCTTTGCGAATACTGCTCTGTCCCTTACCATTGCGCCAACGATGGCTTGCAACTTTTGCTGTCCCTACTGCTATGAAAAGGGACAGGCGTACACGACGATGGGCGAGGAGGTTTTGACACAGCTCTCCAAGTTCGTGAAAGATTACTATCCTGGTATCGCAAGTCTCTCAGTTGGATGGTACGGCGGCGAGCCTCTGCTCGGAATGAAGATGATCGAACGGATTACGTCGGATCTGAAAGATGTCGTGGGGCCAACGTGTGAATATTCCGCATCGATAGTGACAAATGGCTATCTGCTGACGCCTGATGTTGCAAGGAGGCTCGCGGCATGTGGTGTGACGAGCGCGCAAGTGACTATAGATGGATCGAAGTCGGATCACGATTCGAGGAGGATTCTTCACGACGGAAGCCCTACATACGAACGTATTCTCAAGAACGTCAAAGAGTGTGCCGACATCATCGATATTTCGATAAGGAGCAACGTCGACAAGACCAACATCGAGGCCGCTCAAGAGCTATTGGATTATCTCGAGCTAAATGGCCTGATGAATAAGGTTCACTTCTATTTAGCCCCTGTTGACGATATCAATCAGGTATGTGCGAACGACAGCCACTGCTTTACTGTAAAAGAGTTCTCGTATGAGGAGACTGAGTTTTATAAAAGGGCAATTGCGCGGGGCTTCAAAGTTCAACCTTTTGGTGGGACGAATTTCGGGATATGTTGCGCCGTTGGAATCAACTCGTACGTGGTTGATCCCGTCGGAGATTTGTATAAGTGCTGGGATGACATTGGAATGAAGGAGCGGAGGGTCGGAACTATTTTCGAGCCGCCAATGTTGAGCAAGAACATGATTAACTGGATGGCATATGAGCCGGATGACCCGGAATGCCAAGAGTGCTTTGCTTTTCCCATGTGCATGGGAGGGTGCCCCAACCACGCCTTAAACGGTGAGGGGAAACGTTGCGTTTCCTTCCGGTATGATGCCGAGCAAAAAATGCTGCTCTCCCAGATGATGAATACGGCAAAACGGGGTGCGGGGCAAAATGAGGCTGATGCTTAATCTCTGTAGAAAATATATACTGGGCGGTCGATTCTACGCCTATCTTGTCGTAACAGTTTTGGTCGGGCTGCTTGCGCTTGCGGGTCCCTTTCTTACCGGCATAGTGGTAAACCGATTGGCGATGCCGGCCAGCGCCGATCTTGCCGCCGTTCTCGTTTGTTGCCTTATTTTGGTTGCGGTCCAAGCGGTTCGAGCGGGACTAGTGTATTGCTCAGAGATGCTGTACATCAACCTTCAGTCGCATGCGGGGTTCGGCTTAAATGCGGATACGCTTGAGCACGTGAAGCACCTTCCCCAGGCATTCTTCGAGGGCTTCAACGCGTCGTATTATAACCAGCAAATCAATCACGACGCTAATGACCTTGTCATCTTCGTAATCAACTCGGTTGTGGGGGTTTCAAGCAACGTTATCACCCTTTTGTCCGCCCTGTTTGTTCTCGGTAGCCTGAATATCAAGTTGAGTGTGGTCTGCCTTGTTCTTGCGGCAGCGAGTGCCGCTTTTTATGCGGTTTCACGCGCAAGGCTGTTTGAGAGAAGTTTTGACGTACAAGAGCAGAGCGCGAGGTTTTTTTCCTGTCTACAAGATCAGTTGGAGAAAGTTGATTTCATCCGCAAACATGCTTTGTTCGATAGGTCCCGCGCTGTACTGGTCGAAGCTTTTAATGGGCTCTATCCAACGATGAGAGCAAATCAGGAAGTAGGGTCTAGATTTACCTTTGGCAACGCGTTGGTCGCTTCCGCCGCTCAAGGATGTCTTCTTGCTGTGGGCGCGGTTGAAGTGATGGGCGGGAGACTGTTGCCTGGTTTTCTCGTGACTGCTGTTGGATATTATTCGAACTTAAGCTCAGCGGTACAGTATTTGTTGGGCTGGGGAAGGGATTACCAGACTAATCGCGTATGCTATGAGCGGCTGAAAAGAATTTGGGATGTCCCGGTGGAAGCGAATGGCAAATTGGCGCTTGGTCCGATTGAGGAAATCCGTCTAGAGAACATCAAGCTACGTTATCCAGGGGCGGAAAGGGTCGCGTTAAGCATTGAGGGGCTCGCGTTTTCCAGGGGTCGGCTATATGGAATCTCGGGGCCGAATGGTTCGGGGAAGAGCTCGCTGCTGTCAGTGATATTGGGGCTATATCCAGATGACACAGAAGGGGCCGTTCGCTACAACGGGGTGTCACAGCGTTGCATCGATCGATATGCATTGCGGCGGTGTCGAGTCAGCATTACGGAGCAAGAACCCCCTATCGTTGAGGGGACGATTCTCGATAATCTTACGCTGCTTTCTGATGATTACGAGATGGATAAGCTGAATCGGATGCTTGTCATATTGGGGCTAGACGAAATGGTTGCTTCTGTGGAGAACGGGGCAACGGCGATGCTTGACGGCGGGAAAGGAGGGGTGTCCGGCGGCGAGAAGCAAAAGATTGCAATTGTGAGACAGCTGTTGAAATCGCCGGACGTTATGCTTTTTGATGAACCGACCTCAGCACTTGATGCGAAGAGTCGAGGCGCGCTGATCAAATTGCTTCATGAAATTAAGAGAGACCATATTGTAATCGTTGTCACTCATGACGAGGAGATGCTTGCCGCCTGTGACGAGGTCATTTCGACGGCTGGATGATTATCGGATTGTGGCGTTGAAGACCAAGAAACTTGAAATGGCGTGGGCTCTGGGTAGGTCTCCACGGGTACGCCGTCGGTGCTGTACTCGACCGCCCGGCAAGAAGGTTTTATAGCGTGTTTCCCCAGAGAGGTCCCTTTGTCCGGTAGTGGCGAGGGGAGCCTCTCTTTTGCTCACCTCTTGCGGCGGAGGGGGACACCATGCGCCTATGCAGGACAAACTGCGCGTTCTTGTCGAATGATGGGCTATGTGTAGAGATGATGGTCTCGGGTAGAGGCCGTGTCGCGCTCGGCTGCGATGAGCCAGGCAATTCAATCTTCATCCGGGAGGGCCTTGGCAAGACAAGCAGGGCGAAGACCTTGGCGACGTTCGGGAGCCGTGTGGCGCCCGGCTCCACGCTCATCCACGACATGGAGCCGGGCGCCACACGGCTCCCGTCAACAATCTGTCACTGAAGAGCCAGCACTACAACGCGAAGCTGCTCAAGGGCGTTCCCGACGGTCAGAACCCGCTGGGGCCCGTGAACCGGATGCGCTACTTCATGCAGTGCTTCCTGAGGGCTCATCCCGGCTCCAACCGGGACGACATGCGGGGCTGTGGCTATGAGTCCGCCCGAGGACAAGCTTGAGAAGGTCGCGATGGTGCTCGATCGGGCAATGCGATACCCGAAAACGCTCAGGTTCAGGCAGTTCTATGCAAGAAAGCCCAGTTCAGATGAGTTCGACGAGCAATATTTATCAACACAGTGCAAGGGGGGATTATATTTGTATTTCATCCGTGTTGAGCTTCACACGGTGCGCGACTCATCGCAAACTGGCGGGCGCAGCGGAAAGAAAACCGACTGCAGACGAACGATCGATATCGGGAGCAAATAGCCACCGGATGCTTTTCGGTCTCCTACGCGTCGACCTCCGCGATTTCTTCTGCGTCTCGCCAAGTTGAAAGGAGCGATGTCGAAAACTCCTTTTCGGTTAGCGTCAAGACATCCTTCACGCAAAAACCTTTCAATTTGTCAGGAAGCCCAAAACGCGCTTTTTTCCTAATCGAGCTGGCAACCCGCTTCAACGCGGTCTTGTTCTTGTCCTCGTTGTATACCAAAACAAAGACGCAGTGCTCGCGAAACCATCTCGTCCTCTTTCCCCACAGGTCCGAGCAGATCAAAACGCTGTCCTTGCACTTCTCGATGAGGGCGTCCCTTTGGCCAAGATTGATACCAAGCTCTTCGTCATCCTTGGGATTGAGCCTCTTCCCCAGCGTCTCCTTCAGACTGCCGTTTTTAAATTCGACTAGATATAACGTTTCCCGATCGCAATACAGCGCATCGGCGGAGCGCGGGAGTTGCATCCACCTATTGACCTTCTTGCAGTAGCATTCTTTAACAGAGTCAAAATTGACAACAGGCAAATCGTCATCCACAAGAGAGACGCTCCCGTCTCTGGATGTTTTGGAGATGGTCGACGTGCAGTCCCTTAGGATACAGGTCCTGCAACGGGAGCAACCATCGCTGCCATCTGGCACCACGGGAGAGTTCGGATGAGGGCAGGAGGCGCACAGGTCGCTACTCAAGGCCGTACTCCTCCCTCTCAAGCGTATCAAAAGGAGCCGCCAGCTTCTCGTAGGCGACCTCAGTCGAGCCGGTTATTTCGGCAAAGCGAGAGCGTCCATCAGCGCAGGTCTCCGCAAGATAATATGAGCACAATCCATCAACAGCGTGCTTCTTAGAATACACTTCGATCGCATTCAAGAAATATGGACTATGGGTGCTCATTAAGACGTGCATCCCGAGCTCTTTCTGGAGCAGCACGATTATCTCGGCGAAGGCCAGCTGCCATGCAGGATGAAGATGAATCTCGGGTTCATCGAGGATAATAGTCCCTCCGGCATCTAGCGCGCCGGACTTCAAGAGCACCTTCATGATGGCGAACGTCTTCAAGCCAGCAGAAAGGTTCCCAGGCTCCAACCCCCGAGCGAAGCCCTCTTCGAGATACGTAAGGTGACCGCGACTTTCGCTCCTCTCGAAATACCCCGGACATAAGGAGGAGACCTTGTCCATGAGAACCTTCAGGTGCCGCTCCTTCGCGATCTCGTCGAACAGCGAGGACTCGCTGTCATCGTTACGGATGGTCGCCTGAATCAAATCTTGCCGCAGCTCCTCCTGGTGTCCAAGGAGGGGCCTGAACCGAAAAGCGGGGCCGTAGGGCCCTCCGAGAGAATCGATCAGGAACGGGTCGTCCAGATAATGCGCCCTGAATCGCAAAACCCTCCTATCGTGCACCTCCGCCACCTCGTCACCTGCAACCGAGAAAACCGTAGATGCGTCCTTTATCTGGAGTTCGACCTTCCCGGGCTCTTCGCCGAAAACCGAATTGATCTGGCCGTTGAACTCGCTTTGGAACCTGTTTGTCGCAATCGCACGAAATACCTCATCATCGGAGATATCCATGATCTCGATAATCTGATCGGCAACTCCTGCTACGCCATTCGTGAAATCGGATTCGATCTCACGGGAGATCTCCTCCCCGTAATACTCCTTTATCTCATCAATAAGCTCGTCCCTCGTGCACTCGCCCGAAAAAACCCTGTCGATGAAACCATTCATTCTTCCAGCAGTTCGCCTGTGGCGAGACGTGGAGTCGAGAGGGCCTCCCACATATGCCTTCCTGATGGCGCGTTCAACACTATTGCGCCTCATGCGGTCGATTTTGTTCTCCGAATCGGACATGCTGTTGAAGGCCGCATAAAGCGCTTTTCCAACCGTGCTTTTCCCCGTCCCGTTCTCCCCGGCGATCACGGCAATGCCATTAATCTCGATATCGGCCTCAGCGACCCTGCCGATGTTTTTCACCTTGATTTTCAATGCATATCACCAGCTCTAAACTCGCGAGACTCAATAGCTCGATTATCGCACAGGGAGATCGACTTCTCGAGGACTCCCTAAATGGAACGCGCGGGGAGGACATGGCTCGCCGCCGTCCGCTTTGCGTTCGCGCGGGGAAGGGTGACGACCAGGGGCCTCTCCGGGCTCATCAAGAGGAGCGCCGGATCCTCCTCGTCCATTTGAACTGTATTGTATCCCAGGACACTTGACTTAGAGGAATGGCGTTGAGCGGCGATAATCGTTTCAGCGCCAAAAAGAAAGGAGTGTTCAGTCATGGCAGATAGGCTCTCCTGCACAGCGGGGCACCGCACCGAGGCCGCAGACTTCGCCGTCGCGTCGGGGAAGCCCATCGCCCAAGTGGCCGCCGACCTCGGCATCAATGAGAAGATCCTGGGAAGATGGGTGACGGTCAGAAAGAAGGAACTGGCCAACCACCCGGTCGCGGCGGCCGCGGCCAAGACCGAGACCGCCGAGATGAGGGCCGCCCGCAAGTGCATGCGCGAGCTCGAGCTCGAGAACGAGTTCCTAAAAAGCCCCGACCTCACATTGAGGCCGGGGCCAGTAGATTTTTGGGACATGTCTAGAAATCTACCCATGCGGGAAGCGGCATGTGCCGAGCATGTCGCGTGCTAGGTTTTGAGGCATGCCACAAAACCTAGCACGGGGGAGTGGCTACTCGGCGTCGGCGAAGCCGTTGGGGTTGTGGCTCTGCCAATTCCAGCTGTCACGGCACATATCCGCGATATCGTACTGGGCCTTCCAACCCATCATACGTTCGGCCTTGGAGGCATCGCACCAGTTGGCAGCGATGTCGCCGGCGCGGCGCTCGCGGATCACGTAGGGCAGCTCCTTGCCACAAGCCTTGGAGAAGGCGGCGACGACCTCGAGTACCGAGGTGCCGGTGCCGGTGCCCAAGTTAAAGATCTCGACGCCGGTCTTGCCGTTCATCCAGTTGAGGGCGGCCACGTGACCAGATGCCAGATCGCACACGTGGATGTAATCGCGCACGCCGGTGCCGTCGGGGGTGGGGTAGTCGTTGCCAAAGACCTGAACGGCCTCGAGCTTGCCCACGGCGACCTGGGCGACATAGGGCACCAGGTTGTTGGGGATGCCCTTGGGATCCTCGCCGATCAGGCCCGACGGATGGGCACCGATGGGATTGAAATAACGGAGTAGCACGACGTCCCACTCGGGGTCGGCGGTGTGGACGTCCATAAGGATCTGCTCGATCATCCACTTGGTCCAACCATAGGGGTTGGTCGAGGGCTTCTTAGGATCCTCCTCGGTGACGGGCGGGTTGTCCGGGTCGCCGTAGACGGTCGAGGAGCTCGAGAAGATGATGGACTTGCAGCCATGGTTGCGCATGACGTCAATCAGCACCAGGGTGTTCTCGATGTTGTTGTGGTAGTACTCGACGGGCTTGCTCACCGACTCGCCGACGGCCTTAAAGCCGGCAAAGTGGATGACGCGGTCGATCTGATGGGTATCGAAGATCTTGTTCATCGCATCGCGGTCGAGTACGTTGGCCTCGTAGAAGGTGAGGTTCTTGGCGGCCTCGTCGCCCACGATGGTCTTGACGCGGTCGACGGCGACGGCGCTGGAGTTGGAGAGATCATCGACGATGACGACCTGGTAACCACCCTCGAGCAGCTGAACGACGGTGTGCGAGCCGATAAAGCCGGCGCCACCGGTAACGAGGACGCAGGTGTCTTTGGGGTCGAGTGCTTTGGACATGTAGTCTCCTATCGAATCAGGAACACTTCTAGAGGGGAGTATAGCGCAGGCAGGGACGCCAAAATCGTACGCGGCAGGAAAAGCAGAGGATTATGTTAACGTACTCATAACAGAGCTTGCGTACGCATAACCTGATCTTTGGCATTTGCTTACGAGCCGCCGACCTTGCAGTTTCCTGCCGTTCGTGGAAATCGTTGGGACGCGCCATATGTACGCTAATATGTATGAGTTGAGCGACATATAAATAAGCATGTAACGGAGTACATATGTCACCAAACAGCGATTCCATCCTTTCCCAGGAGCTCTCGCGCCGCACTGCCCTCAAGGCCCTGTTCGGCGCCGCTTCTGCGGCAGTTCTTTTTGGCCTGCCCGCTCGCGCCCATGCGGCGGAGGCTTCCAAAGAAACCACCGATAAACTGAATGCCGCCCAGGCCCAGCTCGACGAGGTTCAGGCCCAGCTCGACAGCATCGCAAATGAGTATGCGGCGCTGGCCAACAAGAATGCCCAGACCCTCAACGACATCGAGAATGTCCAGGGCAAGATTGACGACACGCAGGCCCAGATCGATGAAAAGAAGGCCGAGCTCAAGAAGAAGCGCAACGACCTTTCCGATCGCGTGGCCGCCAGCTACAAGTCCGGCGGCACGAACATCCTGTCGCTGCTGCTGGCCTCTGGCTCGTTTGAGGAACTCGTCGCCAACGCGCATTACGTTGAGAAGATCAACAAGAGCGACCGCGACGCCATCGAGGACATTCAGACCATCCAGGAAGAGCTCGATGCGCAAAAGACCGAGCTCGAGTCGCAGAAGGCCGACTTAGAGAAGCTCAAGGACCAGCAGACTGCCCAGATGCAGGACATGCAGGCCAAGCAGCAGGAAGTCCAGACGGTTCTGAACGGCCTCTCTGACGATGTCAAGGAGCTCATGGCTCAGCGTGATTCCGAGATTCTCGCTGCCGCCCAGGCCGAGGAGGCCGCTAGGAAGGCCGCCGCTGCCGCGGCCGCCGCGAACAAGAACAATTCCTACTCGGGTGGTTCGAGCTCGGGTGGCGGATCGTATGCGCCCGGAACTCCGCAGCAGAATGCCGGCTCGGGCAAGCAACAGGCCGTCGTCAACGCGTGCTACTCCACGCCTTCGCCGGGCCAGAACTGGTGCGCGGCGTGGGTCACCAATGTCTTCCGTAACGCCGGCGTTGGCTACTTTGGAGGCAATGCGTGCGACATGTTTAACGCCTGGTGCTATAGCTCCGACCGCTCGGCGCTGCAGGTGGGCATGATCGTGGCCGATTCCTCGCACAGCGGCACGGGTGCTCCGGGCCTTATCTACGGTCATGTGGGTATCTACGTTGGCGGCGGCATCGTTATGAGCAACGAGGGTGCCATTACATCGAAGTCGCTCGATTCGTTTATTAGCTTCTATGGCACTGGCTCTGGCGTGCGTTGGGGCTGGCTCGGCGGCGTGGCGCTGTCGTAAAGCCGACGGGGCCGCGTGCCCGCCCGCAATATATTTGATTGCCTGCTCGGGCAGTCCTGCGCAAGACGAAGGCCACATTAAGTGGCCTTCTTTGCGTGCGGAACTCGCGATCAATCAAATATATTGCGGGCGGGCACGCGGCCCTCTTGGGTTCGGGGCGCGGCACACCGGACTGGTTGTCTGAATTAAAGAAAGTGAAGGCCCCTTTCGGGGCCTTCTTTTTATAAAAATTCGCCTACTCGGTGGACTTCGGGTTCTAGGTCTACGTTGAATTGGTCTTTGACGGTTGCCTGGATGTGGCGGATGAGTTCGTCGACATCGGCGGCGGTGGCGTGGTCGGCGTTGACGATGAAGCCGCAGTGCTTCTCGCTCACCTGCGCGCCGCCAACGGCGTGTCCTCGCAGGCCGGCATCCATGATGAGCTTGCCGGCAAAGTAGCCCTCGGGGCGCTTGAAGGTGGAGCCGGCACTCGGCATGTCGAGCGGCTGCTTGTCCTCGCGGCGCTGGCGGTAGTCGTCCATGTCGGCCTTGATCATCGCGGCGTTGCCCGGTGCGAGGTTGAAGGTGGCAGAAAGAACGATAAAGCCGTCGTCGGCGATGCGGCTCTTGCGATAGCCCAGGTTGAGTTCGTCGACATCGAACTCGATGATGTTGCCGCTGCCGCGGGTGCCGTCGTCGAGCTGGCGAGCGGGTTTGTAGACGCGCACGGACTCCAGCACATCGGCCATGCAGGCACCGTAGGCACCGGCGTTCATGTAGCAGGCGCCGCCGACCGATCCGGGGATGCCCGAGATGGGCTCCATGCCGGTGAGACCGGCCTCGGCTGCCGCAGCGGCGACATCGGAAAGTAAGGCGCCGGCTGCCGCCGTGACGTGCGTGCCGTCGATCGTAATGTCGGAGAGGCCTTCGCCCAGCGCCACGACGACGCCGCGGATGCCCTTGTCGCCGACGAGCAGGTCGGAGCCGTTGCCCACGATGGTGAGGGGCAGATCGCAGCGATAGCAGGTATCGAGCGTGGCGACGAGGCCCTGCTCGGTATCGGGCGTGACAAAGACGTCGGCCGGGCCGCCGATCTTAAACGTGGTGTGCTCGCGCATGGGCTCGCTCATCAACACGTTGTCCTCGCCGGCAACGCCAGCAAGTGCGCACAGCAGGTCCTCGTTAAAAAAGTCGTTCTCGTGCATACGAATATCCGCCTTTTGGTGGTCGTTGTCATCAATCGATTGCAATATACCCCACCCGGACGGATTTGGTGCGCTGGCGGCGATAAAACAGCCGTCTACCGGATTGGTAAAGTGTTTATCACCGAGGTAGAGGGGAGTCGCTATACTTTCAAGAGATTGCGCGTAAACCCGGAAGGAGCGAGATGGCCAACAAAGTCACCCTCAAGCAGATCGCCCAGGAGGTGGGGCTTTCCCCCTCGTCGGTCTCGCTTGTGCTCAATAATCGGCCCTGTCGCATCTCGGAAGAAAACCGCAAGCTCATCAAAGAGGTCGCGGCGCGCAACCACTATGTTCCCAACCAGATTGCGCGTAGCCTGGTCATGCGCGAGTCGCGCACGCTGGGCCTTATCGTCCCTAACATCGAGAGCCGCTTTTTTGCCTCGCTTGCCGGCAGCTTGGAAAAGCGCTGCCGCGAGGACGGCTATGCGCTCTTTATTACCAGCTCGGGCGGAAGTGCCGACGACGATCTGGAGCTGCTGCGCCAGCTGGTGACGCGCGGCGTTGATGGCGTCTTCCTGGTCGTGGGGGACGAGTTCTCCGACGACCGCGCCCTGCGCGAAGAAGTCAGCCACCTGCCCATCCCGGCCGTAATGGTCGACCGTGCCATTGAGGGACTCGAGTGCGACAAGGTGATGTTCGACCACGAGATGGGCGGCTACATGGCCACCCGCTATCTGATCGAGCAGGGCCACCGCCGTATTGCTTGCCTGGTTAACGCACGCCGCTCCAATACGGGTCGCAAACGACTTGCCGGCTATGAGCGCGCGCTGCGCGAGGTTGGCCTGCCTATCGACGCACGTTTGGAGTTTGAGAGCGAGTACTACATTCCGAGTGCCTATGAGGCCTCGGAGGCGGTGCTCGCAACTGATGCCACCGCTGTGTTCGCAAGTTCGGATAACATCGCCCTCGGTCTGCTCAAGCGCTTGCACGAGATGGGGAAGAGCATCCCGGGCGATATCTCGGTGGTGAGCTATGACAACTCGGCGGCCGACGTTCTCTTTGAGCCGGCGCTGACCGCGATTGAGCAGGATCCTGGTCGCGATTGAGCAGGATCCTGGTGTCCTTGCGGAGCATGCTTTTGGCTGCATGTCCAAGCGTCTTGCCGGTAGGGGCGGCAGGCGTGCCGAAGAGGTCGTCCTGGAGCCGGCGCTTATCGTTAAGGGCAGCGTGCTCGAGCTTACCGAATGTAGCTAAGCGTACTTGTTTGTTTGCATAGATTGCATGCGGAGTGTCCGCTATTTGCCGGCGGGGCCGGGGTGCCTGCCTTGTTTTGAAAAGTGGGCTCCGCGAACTTCTCAAAACAAGGCAGGCACCCCGGCCCTCGTCCGTAAACTCTTCCGCTGGGCGAGCCATAGACGCCGCGTACCGATACGGTAAAGTGGCGGCTTGAAATTGGTGCTATATTCAGCTTGAGTTGTTTAATGCTAGTACGGGAGGGTGATATGGGGCTGTTCAAGAAGAAAAACCCGCAGGATGCCTTTGATCCCGATGTGTTTACCATCACGGATACGATTTTGGACCCACCGCGGTTTACGTTTTTGCCGGCTATCTACCAGGATGCCACGCGCCGCAAGTGGGCCGTGCATCAGCGCGGCGGCGAGCCGAAGATTTTTGACTATGCGGACGTGCTGCAGTGCGAAGTGGCCGAGGCGGGCGATCCGGAGGCCGAAGAAGCGGTCTCTAAACAGGAATTTGCCCAGCGTATCCTGGCAAATCCTGCCAAGGCAGCAAAAATAAATGCTGCCAAGCGTAATATGTGTCTTGGTATGGGCGTTGTTGTGGCGGTTCAGACGGGAAAAGACGAGGTTTCCAAATTAGAGATTCCCGTTATGACCGACGAGGTCAAACGCGATTCAAGTCTATATAAGTCGTATCGGAATGTCGCCGAGAAGATCAAGGCCGAATTTGATGCCATGGGAGGGCTGGCCTAATTTTGGCGGCATACGTGTCTGAATGAGGAGTCTGTGCAATGGCAGGCGAATCTTATGCAATTCCCCCCAAAGATCGTGCTGTTGAGGGAATTCTTTGGTATATCCAGCACCATCAGCTTGCCGGCGGCGATCGCCTGCCGGCCGAGCGCGTGCTGTGCGAAGAGATTGGCGTTTCGCGTACGGCGTTGCGTGCCGGTATCACGCGGCTTATCTCGTGTGGAACGCTCGAGAGCCGTCGCGGATCGGGCACGTATGTGTGTCCTCCCAAGCCGCTGAATATCTTCCAGGAAACGTATAACTTTTCCGATGCTGTGCGGACTGCCGGCCTGCACCCCTCTTCTCGTCTGGTTTCCACCGGGACCATCGAGGCGGATGAGGCGCTTGCCGACAAGCTTGGGGTGGCTGTAGGCGCTCCCTTGCTCCGCATGCAGCGCGTTCGACTTATTGAGGGCGAGCCGGCGTCAATCGAGACCGCTCACGTTAACCTGTCCCTGTGCCCATCGCTTCCCGAGCATGATTTTGAGTGTGAGAGCCTTTACGATGTCTTGCTCAAAGAAGGTGGCGTGCGTGTTGAGCATGGACGTGAGCATATCTCCATCTCGCGTTTGAACGTCGAAGAGGCCGAGCTGCTCCAGCAAGAAGAGGGAACGCCGGTGTTCTATGAGAGCACGATCGAATTTGATAAGGACATGCGTTTTGTGGAGCATTGCAAATCGGTGATTTTGCCCACAAAGTTCCGCTTTGCCGATAACGGTGAAAAGAACGGCATGAGGAGCGTGGCAGGTGAACAATGGCTGAAACAGTAGATGCCACCCCGGTTTATATGCGCATACGACGTCGCATTGAAGAGCGTATCGAACGCGGTATATATCCCACGGGCTCCATGATTCCGTCCGAAAAAGACCTCGCCGAGGAATTTGGTACGACACGCTTGACCATCCGGAGTGCTGTCGATGAGTTGGTTCGGCGCGGGCAGATTCGTCGCGTCCGCGGAAAGGGCGCGTTTGTGGCACAGAAAGTGCCCGTTGCCTACGAGCGAACAGGAGGCTTTCGCGAGTCGGTTCGTGCTTCGGGCGGCGAGCCGTCCGTCCGCATCCTCGCGCGTTCCAAGCGTTATGCGGGCCCTTATTATGCCAACCTGTTTGGCATTGCCGAGGACGATTTGCTGTATTCGATTCGGCGTTTGAACTGCGTCAACGGCGATCCCGTATCGATTGAGATGGCGTTCATCCCGTGCCTGCTGTTTCCCACAATCGAAAATATTGACGTGTCGGTCTTCAGTTTGTACGAGACCTATGAGATGCTGGGCCGAAAGCCGGTCATGGCGCAGGAGAAGCTCGATATCGAGGCACTGGGCGCGCGAGATGCCGGCCTGCTTGGACTGGAGCAGGGCGATCTTGCCTTGACGCTTGAGTGCGTGAGCTTCGATGCGAGCGGCCAGGCGATCGAGTACGTCAAGTCGTTTAACCGCGGTGATGCGGGTGGATATACCTATACGTACTAGCTGGTTTTTTGCATAACGGGCTGAAAAGTTGACGGAATTTTGATTCGTTGAGCAGACTGTATATACAACCTTACATGGCTCAAAATCGACCGTTCGCCGATGGGGATAAATTAATCGACAAAGAGGTATCAAAAAGCCGTAACCTGTAACTGTGATTGGTATCAAATACTAATGATTTGTTACGAGGTGAGACGATGAAGATGCTCGATTACGTTCAGCTTGCCCATGTGCGTATGGGAGAGAACCTCGAGCGTTCGTCTGAGCTGGTAGCGCAGCTCGTTGATATTTTCCAGTCCGGTTCTTTTGACGCGCTGCGCATCGTTGCTTCGGGTTCGTCGCGCCATGCTGCGGATTGCGCCCGCGATTACCTGCAAGATGCGCTGCAGATGCAGGTGTCCGTCGTGACGCCCGAGGCCTTCGTCGATTTTGAACACACCTATCCACAGCATGCGCTTAACATTGCCGTCTCGCAGAGCGGCTATTCGACCAATACGATTGCGGCGCTCGATTACATGCGCGCACACGATATGGCTGCAGTTGCGCTCACGGCAAACGTCGAGGCACCCATCAAGGAACACGCTGACATCGTTCTTGACTACGGTGTGGGCGTCGAGTCGGTGGACTTTGTGACTCTGGGCGTCGAGGTTCTCGTTGAGTACCTGGTGCTCTTTGGTGTTTACGGCGGTCAGGCGCGCGGAACGATTGACGCCAAGGGCGTTGCCCAGCGTCTTGACGACCTGCGCGAGGCTATCCAGGCCAATGCCGTGATGTGCAAGACCGCCGAGGCATATGTCCAAGACCACATGCTCGAGCTTTCTGAGCACACGCCAGCTATGGTCGTCGGCAACGGCCCCAACTATGGTGTTGCCGAGGAGGCAGCGCTCAAGCTGAGCGAGACCATCAAGATTCCTGCCATGCATCACGAAGGCGAGGAGTTCGTCCACGGTCCCGAGATGCAGATCGTTCCGGGCTATCTGGTGTTTATTGTTGACGATCCGCAGGGGTCGGAGCGTCTTGCGAATATCGCCGATGCGCTATCGAACGTTACGACAAAAACGGTGCTGCTCACGGCCCATCCCAAGGGTGGGGCTCACGAGGTTGTGGTGCCTCAGGTGGCTCCGCTGCTCAGCGCAATTCCCAATCTTGTGTTCTTCCAGACGATTGCGGCCATGATCGCCGAGCGTCTGAAGTCATGGGACGTTCACCCGTATCTCGATGCTGTCTCCAAGCAAATGGAGGTCAAGGCAGAGGGCTACGAAGAGTCAGTCAATGCGCTTAAGGCCAAAGCGGCTGAGTGTTACGGAATGTAAGCGGGTTTTGATGCCCGTTGGCATGGGGGATGTGGAAACAACCCCAGAAAGGAGAGACAAATGAAGGAAACCGAGAAGATCGAGATCATGCATTTCGACCAGGAGGGCTATCTCGAGGACGGTAAGGCGCTCTACGAGACCGGCAAGAAGATGACCGCGCTCGCCGACAAGGTCGCCGACGAGGGCTACGACGCCGTGTTCCTGATGGGCGTCGGCGGCACCTGGGACGAGCTCATGCAGCTCGAGTACCTCATGAACAAGTTCGGCGACCGCGA
>JAHABQ010000034.1:0-16706 GCA_018376265.1 Collinsella sp. | reverse complement strand
GATGGCAACGCCCTCGCGGACGTCGTCGGCGCCGTAGCAGTTGACGGCGGCGCGGGGACCATCGGAGTAGGGGATGGTCTCGACGACCTTGAGCTCGCCCGTGAAGTAGTCGAACTGGGTCTTCACGTAGGTGAAGCCGTTGATGCGGGCGATGATCTGAGCAGCGTCCTTGCCCAGACCGTTGAGGATGACGCGCAGCGGCTTCTTGCGAGCCTTGTTGGCGTTCAGAGCCAGGCCGATAGCACCCTCAGCGGCAGCGAAGGACTCGTGACCGGCCAGGAAGGCGAAGCACTCGGTGTCGTCGGAGAGCAGCATGGCGCCCAGGTTGCCGTGGCCCAGACCGACCTTGCGGTCCTCGGCGACGGAGCCGGGAACGGTGAAGGCCTGGATGCCCTCGCCGATGATGGCGGCAGCCTCAGAAGCGGACTTGGCGCCACGCTTGACAGCGAGAGCGCAACCGAGGGTGTAGGCCCACTCGGCGTTCTGGAAGGCGATGGACTGGGTGTTGTTGACGATCTCACGCGGGTTGAAGCCCTTGTCGGTGCAGATCTGCAGAGCTTCCTCGAGGGAGGCGATGCCGTTGTCGGCGAGGCACTTGTTGATCTTGTCAGCGCGGCGCTCGTAACCTTCGAACGTAACAGTCATAGTTATTTCCCTCCCTTTCTACTCGTGAACCGGGAACACGCTGGCGACGGAGTGAGTCTCCTCGTCGGTGCGCGGGTCGATGTACTTGGCAGCGTTCTCCCACTGACCATAGTGGCCCATAGCGCCAGCGATGGCCTCCTCGGGGGTCTTGCCGGCCTTGACGGCGTCGGTGAACTTGCCGAGGTTCAGGAACTCGAATGCGATGATCTCGTTCTTGTCGTTGAGAGCCATGCGGGTGACGTAGCCCTGAGCGAGCTCGAGGTAACGAGCGCCCTTGGCCTTGGTGCCGAACATGGTGCCGACCTGAGAGCGAAGGCCCTTGCCGAGGTCGTCGAGGGAGGCGCCCACGGGCAGGCCGCCCTCGGAGAACGCGGTCTGGCTGCGGCCGTAAACGATCTGCAGGAAAATCTCGCGCATAGCAACGTTGATGGCGTCGCAGACGAGGTCGGTGTTGAGGGCCTCGAGGATGGTCTTGCCGGGAAGGATCTCGGAAGCCATGGCGGCAGAGTGGGTCATGCCCGAGCAGCCGATGGTCTCAACGAGGGCCTCCTCGATGATGCCGTCCTTGACGTTCAGCGTGAGCTTGCAGGCGCCCTGCTGAGGTGCGCACCAACCCACACCGTGCGTAAGACCGGAGATGTCGGAAATCTCCTTAGCCTGGACCCACTTGCCCTCCTCGGGGATGGGTGCGGGGCCGTGGTATGCACCCTTGGCAACGGGGCACATGTTCTCCACTTCCTGTGAGTACTGCATGCCTCTCCTCTCTATCGTGTTGGCGTCCCGTCTGGGGGTCGTGGCTGGCGATTGCCGGGCGACCCTTCGAAAGGGACATGACATGCAACCCCTATAATACCGCGAAATGCACGGAATATTCGGCGAACGGCTCAGTTTTCGTAGCGAGAAGTCCGGAAGTTTTAATTGAAACGGTTTAACTCTATGTTCTGTGGTCGCGAACTTCCGTAGAGGGGATCCGTCTTGGGCAAGCTTTTGGGCAGCTCTTGTATGCGTTGCAGGGGTTGACCTGTTGCAACGGTGCCGTTCGCCGCCTGTTTACTGCCTTTGGCCGCGCGAGCGAATTGTTTTGCGTGAATGTTTTGATGGCGCGCTTCAATCGTGCTGTATTGGATGGCAAGCAGATCCCGGCGAAGGGAGCGCCATGCAGCGCGTTTGGAGAACGGTTACCGGCTTTTACCATGTCTGTGCCCGCGGTACGGGCAAGCAGCTCATCTTTGAGGGCGATGAAGACCGGTGGGAGTTCTTGGAGCTGATGCGTGAGTGCTGCCGCAAGGCGGGCGTGACGGTTATCGCCTGGTGCCTTATGGGCAATCACGTGCATTTGGTGCTTACAGATTACGAGGACAGGATGAGCGCGGCGATGCACCGGTTGCTTTTGACGTACGCGCGGCGGTTCAATAAACGCACGGGGCGCACAGGGCATCTGTTCCAGAACCGTTTTGACCGGCGCTCGCTCGATACCGACTGGCAGGTGATGGAGGCTATTCGCTCCGTACACGCCGTTCCGCAGGAGGCGGGCATCAGTCTCATTGAGCGTTATCCCTGGAGCAGCTTTCCGGAGCATTTGTGCGCTTACGACGGTGACGCGGCCGATGTCGCGAGGGGATTTTCTGATCCTTCTTGCATGCTTGAACTTTTTGGTTCTGCCGAGGGCTTTATTGCCTATTCGCTTTCGACGCCCGACGGCAGCGAGCCGGCGCTGTGCGATATGAAAGAGACGGAGTGGGAACGCCACGCCTTTGCCAACAAGATGGCGAAGAGCCTCGGGGTTCCGCTCAACGAACTCAAGACCGTTGCGCCCTCGCGGCGAGACAGAATCATTTTCGCTCTGCACGATGGCGGCAATACGGTGCGCGAGATCGAACGGTATACGGGAATCAGTAAGAGTACCGTATCTCGTATCGCGCGCGCTTATGCGCGGGTGAAGGCTCAAGCTGAGCTCTCGGAATAGAAAATGGCCGAACCACTCTTGTCAAGCGATTCGGCCAACAAAAATCTTAAGATTTGGGACAAGTTCTACTGATTATTTTGTCCCGTGAGCATGCCGTCGAGGGTGCGCCAGGCGAGCTCGGCGCATTTGACGCGGGCGGGCATGTGCGAGATGTCCTGGAGCTGGGCGGCTTCGTCCAGGTCTTCCAGGTCCTCCTCGGAGAGCTGCTCGCCGCGGATCATGGCGAGGAAGAGCTCTGCTAGGCGGCGAGCTTCCTCGACGGTCTCGCCGGTGATGAGGTCGGCCATGATGTCGGCGCTGGCCTGACTGATGGCGCAGCCGTGGCCGGTAAAGGAGGCCTCCTCGATCACGCCGTTCTCGACGCGCAGCTGCAAGGTGAGCTCGTCGCCGCAGCTGGGGTTGATGCCGTCGTGCTCGTGCGTGGGAGCATCCATTTCATACTTATAGTCGGGGTGCGAGTTGTGCTCCATAAATGTGGTGGAGGTGTACAGATTACCCATTGAACGTGCTCCAAACGTGATGCAGGCCGGCGATGAACTTGTCGATGTCGGCCTTGTCGTTGTAGAAGGCCACGCTGGCGCGGCAGCAGGCAAGGTTCTCGACGCCCAGCCAGGTGAGCAGCGGCTGCGCGCAGTGGTGGCCGGCGCGTATGCAGACGCCGTCCATGTCCATGATGCTCGCGACGTCGTGCGGGTGGATGCCCTTGACGTTAAAGCTCACAACGCCGTGGTGGTTGTCCCAATAGATGGAGCCGATGATCTGGACAAAGTCGAGCTGCATGAGCTCGCCCATCAGATGGTGGACGAGTGCCTGCTCGCGGGCCTGGATGTTCTCGTAACCCACGGTGTTGACCAGGTAGTCGAGTGCCGCACCCGTGGCGAAGATGCCGGCGGCGTCCTGCGTGCCGGCCTCGAATTTCTCGGGAACGGGCGCCCAGACGGCGTCCTGCTCGGTGACCGAATCGATCATCTCACCGCCGGTAAGCACTGGCGGCATGGCGTTCAACAGGTCCATCTTGCCCCACAGCACGCCGATGCCCATGGGGCCCATGGCCTTGTGCGCGCTAAAGGCAAAGAAGTCGGCGCCCAGGTCGGCCACATCGACCGGCATGTGCGGCAGCGACTGCGCACCGTCGACGACCAGGTAGCCGCCGTACTTGTGCACGAGCTTGCCGAGGTTCTTGACTGGGTTCTCGACGCCCAACACGTTGGAGACCTGTCCCACGGCCAGGATCTTGGTCTTGGGACCCACCTTGGCAAGAACCTCCTCGGTGGTGAGCTGGCCGGTCTTGGTGGGGTAGAGGTAGACGAGCTTGGCGCCGGTCTTGCGGCAGACCTGCTGCCACGGGATTAGGTTGGAGTGGTGCTCCATGATGGTGATGACGACCTCGTCACCGGGCTCGAGCACCGTGGGTGCAAAGCTCTTGGCGACCAGGTTGAGCGACTCGCTCGTGTTGCGAGTGAAGACGACCTCGTTGGCCTGGGGAGCGCCGATGAGGTCGGCGATCTGCTGGCGGACCTTCGCGATGGCCTCGGTGGCCTCGACGGACAGCGAGTACAGGCCACGCAGGGGGTTGGCGTTCATGCGCTGATAGAAGTCGCGCTCGGCGTCGAGCACGCAGGCAGGGCGCTGCGCGGTGGCGGCACTATCGAGGAAGGCGATCTCGGGGTGTTGCTGGAACAGCGGGAACTGTGCCTTGTAGGGATTGGTCTCGATGTCGACGGTAGGCCAGCCGCGCGAGGCCTCGTCGCTGGCGTCGAGCTCCATAGGCTCCGGTGCGGTACAGGTATCGCATTTAACGTGCTCGGTGTCGATCATGCGAGCTCCTCTTCAAAGTTGTCGATCAGGTTGTTGCCCAGGCGGACGACGGCGGCGCGGGTGCGCTCGTCGGTGGCGGAAAGCGCGGCGTCCTCCAGCTTGGCACGGACGAACAGGTCCTCGGCGGCGTTTTGGTCAAGGCCGCGGCAGGCGAGGTAGAACAGCTGCTCGTCGCGGACGTGGCCGATGGTGGCTCCGTGGTTGCCGGCGACGTCGTCCTCGTCGCACAGGATGACGGGGACGGTCTTGTTGTCGACCCCCTTGTTGGTCAAAAGCACCGTCTCGCGCTCGGTGCCGGTTGCACCCTTGCAGCCGTGCACGAGGTCGATGGTGCCGCGGTAGACCTTCTTGGACGTGCCGGTCAGCACGCCGTTGGCGTCGATCTCGCACTCGGTCTTGCGACCGCGGTGGCGCAGCTCGTAGTTAAAGTCGCGCACCTGCTCTCGGGCGCCCAGGTAGTCAGTATCGATGGTGACCTTGGCGGTATCGCCCAACAGGTCGCCGGCGAGGCCGGTGGCGCTGGCACCGGCACCCAGGACGGTGTGCTGCACGTTGACGCGCGCGCCCTCGTCCAGGAACAGGCCGGTGTCGTCGAGCGCGATCCAGCTATCGTCGAGCGTCTGCGTGCAGGTCACGTTGACGGTGGCGTACTCGTGGGCGCACACGCGTAGCACGGAGCCCACGACACCCTCGCCGGTAACGGGGGAGTCTAGGGCAATATGTAGATCGAGCGTCGACTGGGGACGGGCGACGACGTCGATGGCGGCGATGGCCGCGGCGGCATCGACAGCGCTCACGCGCACGGTAACCGTGGCGTGCTTGTATGCGGGCACATCGATGACGACGCGCTTGGTGGCGTGGTCGGCCAGGTAGGTGTAGGCAGCCTCGCCCATGCCAGTCTCGAAGGCCTCAGCGGGGGAGAGCTCCTCCTCCAGCTGGATGGCACCGGCCTGGTAGACGGAGGTGGCGGGCACGTCGAGCTCGGTCTCGGGCGTGATGCGGGCGCGGTCGGCGGCATCGCCGGGCGCGGAGGCGCGGCGCTCGGGGAAGCGCTCGGCCATGGCGTCCATGGCGGCGTCGAACGCGTCTGCCATGCCGGTAAACTGCTCGTCCAAGCCCTCGACCTCAACGGCCCCGGTGGGAGCGGCGGCAAGCTCGTCAGAGAGCTCGAGCTTGGTCTGGTTCATCTTCAGCCAGCCCCATGTGGCAGCCGGCATCGCATTGACCTGCTCAAGGGTGGTAGCAGCGGTGTTCGTGGTCTGTTTCATTATCCGATCGCTCCTTCCATCTCGAGCTTGATCAGGTTGTTCATCTCGACGGCGTACTCCAGCGGCAGCTCCTTGGAGACCGGGTTGGCAAAGCCGTTGACGATCATGGTACGGGCCTCTTCCTCCGAGATACCGCGGCTCATCAGGTAGAACACCTTATCGTCGCCGATGCGGCCGATGGTGGCCTCGTGGCCGATGTCGACGTTCTTGGCGCGGATGTCCATGGCCGGAATAGTGTCGGAGCGGCTTTGGTCGTCGAGCATCAGCGACTGGCAGCTCACGGTTGCCTTGGAGCCCTCAGCCTTGGGTGTCGCCACGATAGAGCTGCGGAACGTCTGGATGCCGCCGCTCTTGGAGATGCCCTTGGTCTCGACAGTTGCCGAGGTCTCGGGCGCGTTGAGCACGACCTTGCAGCCGGTATCGAGGTTCTGGCCGGCGCCGGCAAAGGTGATGCCGGTAAAGCTCGAGCGAGCGCGGCGGCCGTTGAGCACGCTCATGGGGTAGAGGTAGCCCACGTGGCTGCCGAAGGAGCCACTGATCCACTCGATGTCGCCGTCCTCGTCCACGCGCGCACGCTTGGTGTTGAGGTTGTACATGTTCTTGGACCAGTTCTCGATGGTCGAGTAGCGCAGGTGCGCACGCTTGCCCACAAAGAGCTCGACAGCACCGGCGTGGAGGTTGGCCACGTTGTACTTGGGCGCGGAGCAGCCCTCGATAAAGTGCAGGTCGGCGTCGTCTTCGACGATGATGAGCGTGTGCTCAAACTGGCCGGCGCCCTTGGCGTTGAGGCGGAAGTAGCTCTGCAGCGGGAAATCGAGCTTGGTGCCCTTGGGCACGTAGACAAACGAGCCGCCCGACCACACGGCGCCGTGCAGGGCCGCAAACTTGTGGTCGGTGGGCGGGATGAGCGTCATAAACTTCTCGTGAATGAGCGGCTCCCACTGCGGGTCGTGCAGGGCCTCCTCGATGCCGGAGTAGACGATGCCCATCTTGGACGCGGTGTCCTGCATGTTGTGGTAGACGAGCTCGGAGTCGTACTGCGCGCCGACGCCCGCCAAGTAGCTGCGCTCGGCCTCGGGGATGCCCAAGCGCTCAAAGGTGCTCTTGATGTCGTCGGGCACCGACTCCCAGTCGTGCTTTTGGTCGGTGTTGGGCTTGACGTAGGTGACGATGTTGTCCATGTCCAGGCCCTCGATGGAGGGGCCCCACGTCGGGTCGGGAAAACGATTGAAGATCTCGAGGGACTTTAAGCGCAGGTCGAGCATCCACTGCGGCTCGTCCTTCTTGGCGCTGATCTCGCGCACGATGTCGGGCGTGATGCCGGCGTCGAGGCGCTCGAATCCCTCCTCGCCATAGGTGAAGTCGTAGAGGCTGCGGTCGATGTCCGCGACCTCGGTGCGGTTCTTGGTCATTGCGTCGCCCCTTTACGCCTGCTGCTCGGCAACGGCGGACTCGGCCTGGGCGCGCTGCTCGGCGGCCTCGCGCTCGAAGGTCTCAAAGCCGTTCTTGTCGATCCAGGGGATCAGCGAGGCGTCGTCCTCGCGTACGATGTGGCCCTTGACCATAACGTGGACGCGGTCGACATCCAGGTGCTCCAGGATACGCGTGTTGTGCGTGATGATGAGCATGGAGCCGTCGCAGCTCTTGCGGTAGGCGTCCATGCCGTGGCTGACGGTGGAAAGGGCGTCGACGTCCAGGCCGGAGTCGGTTTCGTCCAGGATGGCGAGCTTGGGCTGCAGCAGCAGAAGCTGGAGCATCTCGACCTTCTTTTTCTCGCCGCCCGAGAAGCCCACGCCCAGCTCACGGTTGAGGTAGGCGGTGTCCATGTTGAGCTCGGCCGCGAGCTCCTTGACGCGACGGCGGAACTCCTTGCCCTTCATCTCCAGGCCGGGGCGGCCAGCGATGCTGGCACGCAAAAAGCTCGACAGCGGCACGCCCGGGATCTCGACCGGGGCCTGGAAGCTCAGAAACAGGCCGGCGCGCGAACGCTTGTCGGTGGTGAGCTCGGTGATGTCCTGGCCGTCAAAGACGATGCGGCCGTCGTTGACGGTATAGACGGAGTCGCCCATGACCAGGTGGCCGAGGGTGGACTTGCCGGCGCCGTTGGGGCCCATCAGCACGTGGGTCTCACCGGCGGCGACGTTGAGGTTGACATTGTGGAGGATGGCCTTCTCGTCCACGGAGGCGGTGAGACCATCGATGGAAAGCAGCGGATTTGCGCTCATGCTGTCCCTCTCTGTATATGGTGTACTCATAGGTGTACTAAACCCTAGGAATCTTCTCGGAATAAAGTTACTATGGGTTCGGCGTTAGTCAAGGGAAAACCCGACTAATCCACTCGACTTTTCTAGATGTGGGACAAAATAACAAGGTTTGTTTGTCCCACTTACTTAAGATTTGGGACAAACAAACCTTGTTATTTTGTCCCAGATGCGATGGGAGGGTAGGTATGCTCATTTCTTCCAAGGGCCGCTATGCCCTCCGGCTGATGATCTATATCGCGGCGCTGGGCGACGCCGAGGGCAAGATTGCCTTGCGCGAGGTTGCCGACCGTGAGCATATCTCACAAAAGTATTTGGAGCAGCTGGTTCGTCCGCTTATGAAGGCGGGCCTGCTTAAGAGCGTGCGCGGCAAGGGCGGCGGCTACATGATGGCCAAGGATCCAGCCGAGGTGCGTGCCGGCGACATCCTGCGCGCCGTCGAGGGCAGCACGGCGCCCGTGGCGTGCGACGGCATCGACAACAGCTGCACCCGCAGCGATTTGTGCTCGACCGTCAAGTTCTGGCGCGGCCTGGACGACGTGATCGAAAAGTACGTCGACGGCGTGACGTTGGCCGACCTGGCCGCCGTCCCCGAAATCAACTTTGACATTAAGCTGTAGGGGTGCAAATGGCATCTCTCGACAAGGTGTACAAGCAAATCGAAGTTTTTGCTCGGGAATGTGACGCCGAGAAGGTCGTGTTGTTTGGTTCTCGTGCTCGAGGCGACAACTTGCCCAAGAGCGATATTGACATCGCCGTAGCAGGTTGCCGGGATTTCGGCCGTTTCTCATATTTGATCGAGGAACATCTTGATACTCTTTTAGATGTAGATGTCGTCAATCTCGACGAGTCCCTATCGCAGCAATTGCTCGATGAGATTGCCAAGGATGGTGTGATTCTGTATGAAAAAATATGAGAACTTTGTTAGCGCCTTGGCGAATCTTGAGGATGCGCCCAATCAGGATCTCAACAATGATTTTGTTCAGAGTGGATTGATTAATAAGTTCAATCTTCAATTTGAACTGAGCTGGAAGCTCCTTAAGCGTCTGCTCGAGTATGAGGGCGCCACGCTTGCCGCGTCGGGGTCTCCTCGTGCCATCTTGAAGGAGTCCTACCGATTCTACGACTTTATTGATGAGGCAGCCTGGCTGGATATGCTCAGAGACCGCAATACGAACGTCCATATCTACGACAACAAGCTCGCTCAAGATTTGATTCAGCGCATCTTGAACGTCTATATTCCCGCTTTCTGTCAGTTGAGAGACGGGCTGACGAAACGTTACGGCGAGCTTCTGTTGGCGCCCGACGACCAGTTTGTCTAATTCCTTAAGATTTCGCGGAGGGTTGTTGCCGTTTACCGAGGGGTTGTTGTGCAACAACGGGCGAGCTGCAATACTTATTTCTATCTTTGCAAACTGCACTTTAACTATACCAATGCAGGGAGGATCTTATGCAGCCCAAGCATTCTGCTATTGTCGCGGGCCTGACGCTGGCGCTTTCGTTTGGCGCCGTTTCCGCGCCGGCACCCGCCGCTGCCGAGGAGCCCACGCCGGGCGTTGCCTCGGATGCCACCGATATCGATAAGGGTCTCTACACCCAGCAGTCCTTCTCGGGCGTGCTGAGGTCGGTCCAGGGCGTTTCGTTTGTCAACGTGACTCCCGAGATGAAGTACTTTACCAAGTACGAGAGCCATGGTAACTACAATCAGGGATTTTCGTATGGTGACGGCTATAACGCACTGGGTTACTATCAGTTTGATCGCCGCTGGTCGCTCATTCCGTTTATGAAGCAGGTTTACAACTACGATTCTGCCAAGTACGGCATGCTCAAGGATGCGATTGATCGCGGCAGCGAGATTTCCAACGCGAGCAATGCCATGTACGAGAACGGCCAGCTCACCGAGTTGGGCCGTATTGCGCAGGAGGCCTTCCAGGGCGCTTATAACACCGACCCTGCTGAGTTTTCGGCTCTGCAGGATGCCTATGCGTACAACTCGTACTATGCGGTGACCGAGGCGTGGCTCAAGAGCGGCCTGGGCATTGATATTTCGGGCCGCGCCGATTGCGTCAAGGGCATGGTGTGGAGCATTACCAACATGTGCGGCACCGGTGGCTGCAGGGATTTTTTCCGCTGGGCGAATCTTTCCAACGATATGTCCGACCGCGAGTTTGTGACGGCGCTCTCCAATAGCGTGGTCAACAATGTTGCCACCAAGTTTTCAAGTCAGCCCCAGTATCATGAGGGCTGGAAGAATCGTTATAAGAATGAGCTGAAGGACTGCTTGGTTTATATTGCCGAGGGCGAGGCCGCTGCCGCTGCGACGCCCGTGCAGCCCGAGCCTACACCGGCGCCCTCGCCGACACCTGATTCGAATGACGACTCGAGTGACGATGCCAACGATGACAGGATGGATGCGCCCTCGACCGATGCTGACGGTAATGGCTCTGCTGGTGGCACTACCAACGACGGCTCTACCTCGAACGGCTCCGATTCGAACGGCTCTGCTGCGGGCGATTCGCCTTCAAGCTCTGCCGGCAATACGGACAGCGACGCTTCTGGTTCGACCGACGCTGGCGCCTCTAACTCATCCACCGGCTCGAGCGATTCGTCCGCTGGCACCGGCTCTAATAACGGCTCTGGCTCTGACGCAACCCCTGATTCCGATGCTTCCGAGGACGATTCGAATAAGGCGCCGGACGCTCCCGTTGCTTCGCCGGACAAGAAGCCTTCTTTCTTCGAGCAGCTTGGTTCTACGCTGGGCTCTTCGCTGATGGCTGGCGTCAATAACGGCTCGGCCCAGAACAAGGACAACTCTGATCAGGCTTCCACGGAAAAGACCGAAGCCGCAAAGGGCGACTCCAAGGACAAGGCTTCCGAGAAGACCGAATCCGATAAGGGTTCTAGCTCTGAGGAGAAGGACGACAAATCCGCTCAGAAGAAGGACAAGAGCAAAACCGAGGGCGAAAAGAAAAAGACCGAGGGCGAAAAGAAACAGTCCGAAGACGACGACAAGAGCGGTGCTGACAACCAGAATCAGGAGCAAAATGACTCCAAAACGGTGACCACCACGACCACGACGACTACAACTACCAAGTCCTCGGGTGGCAACATGCCCAAGACGGGCGATCTGATTGTGATGGCGAGCCTTGCCAGTGCAAGCTTGGCCACGCTGGGCGCTACGTCTATCGTAAGTGGTAAGCATAAGCTCGATCAGCAGAAGAAGGCTTCTGGGGAGGACGGCTCGGAGGAGTAGCCTCTTGGTTGCTAGATAACTAAAGAGTTGGGACGGGGTCCGGTGCGAATGCATCGGGCCCCGTTTTGTTGTGCAACGATTAGTTATGCCCCCTCACACCTCTTGTTGCTACCGTTGCCCGATATGTTCGCGCGGCGTCGTCGGTACGCGCGAGGCGGTCATTACAATTGGCATCGTGCAGCGATTTAGGGGGAACGTTTTGGTGTCTGAACAGGCAAATGTTGATTGTGCTGCTGGCTTTGGCGTGCGCTTGATCGGCTGTGCCGACGATGCGGTTTTGCCCATTGGCATGCACGACTATGCGGAGGCCCTTGGTTGCTGCATGCTGGTTGACAAGACCATGTTTATTGCCGATGTGTTGGACTGCGACGCGTCCGTTGTGGTGTGCTGTCGACCCGAGGGTTTTGGCAAGAGCATGAACTTGTCGATGCTCAGGGCTTTTCTGGAGCGTCCAGCGGTCGGTCGCTCTGGTCAGCGTTTGTTTGCCGATGCTCAGATTTGGGATGCGAACGGCGGGCGCTATCGGGATGAGTATGCTTGCTATCCGGTGATATCGCTGGATTTTTCTGGCGCTGCGAGGCGTGGCGCCGCTATTGCCGACGTCGTGCGCGATGCTCTTTCGGACGAGTGCGCCCGCCTGCTGGCGCTTTTGGAGGCTCCGGATTTAGCTCGAGACAAGGTGCGTCACATCGAACGTGTTGCGCGTGGCGCGGCGAGCGAGGACGAGGTCGCCTCGGTGCTTGGCGTGCTCATTGAGCTGCTGGAGATGGCCTGCGATGAGCAGGTTGTATTGCTCGTTGATGGGTACGACGCGGCGTGGTTGGTCCGTGCGAGCGCGAGGGTCGCTTCCGGCGCCGATCCGGCAGGGATATTTGATCGCGTGCTTTTCGAGGTCATTGCCACTGCGCGCGATTCGTTGCGGCTGACGTGTCTGATGGGGGAATGTCCCGGCCCTGCCGAAGCGGCGCTTTCTTTGCATGGCTGCTCGTATTGTCTGACGACGCCGCTTTCGACCTGGTGTGACCGTTGTTTCGGCTTTTCGGATGCCGAGGTCCAGGCTCTGTTGAATCATGCTGGGCGCGAGGAATACCTGGAGGATGCGCGTGAATGGCTCGAGGGATATCGGTTTGGCAGGGCCTATTGCTCGAGTCCGGCGCGCGTGATCGGTTTTCTGGACCGAGGCTGCACGGCGCCTGTGCGCGCCGATCTGTATGGGTATGCGGATTGCCTGAGTAGGGTAGTTGCCGGGTGGAATCTCGACCGCCTTTCGGTCTTGTTTGATTTGCTCGAGGCCCATGGGTGCGCTGAGGTCCCGCTTTGTTTGGGCACTGCAGAGCCTGATTTCTCGCCTGACGATGGCATGTGGACAGCGCTGTATCTGTCCGGTTTTCTCACGACGGATATGACTGAGGAGCCAGAGCATGGCGATCGCCTCCGTGCTTTGCGATTGCCCAATAACGAGCTTCGCCAGGCCTTGCGTCTAGTGATTATTGAGTGGTTTGAGTGCGCTGCCGAAGACATTCGAGACGTCGATGCGTTTCGCGACGGGCTGTGCCGTGGGAACGAGGATACCGTGAGGCGGGCGCTAAGCCGCATCCTGGGGGATGCTGGAATCGGTGAGACCGACCCAGATAAGCCGCTGCCATATCATCTGCTCTTGCAGGGGCTCTGCTTTGGCTTGCCGGGTTATGCCAATCCTGCCTCGAGGCGAAAGTGTGGCGCGGGTCGCTGGGACATCCAGGTTTTCCCTACGGGTGCCGTGTTCGACGTAGCAGACACGATTGGCATGCTGGACGAGCGCCCGCTGATAACGATTAACTTGATGTATGACCCCGATGTGGATGCGCTGGGCCTGGAATTGCTGGCCGTGCAGTCGCTACTCGACATAGAGCGCGACGGCATCGACGAAATCCGTGTGCCACGCCCCGGCGTGGGTCGCATGCGCTGGGGGTTCGGTTTTGATGGGCAGCATGTGGCTACGGTGTGCCAGCGGCTTTAAGCGCCGAGGTGTTTCCGGCTTCCGTTACTCGGTGTCCTTCATGGGCGGCATGGGCTTCCAGTTGGGGTCCTTGATGATCTTGCGGGCGTCCTTCATGCCGCGGCGCAGCGCCGGAATTCCGGTCTTAAAGCACTTGTCAACGGCGGCCAGGCGAATAAATTCCTTGCAGAAGGTCGCGGCGTTGCCCAGACGGAACAGCACGGGGTGATAGTCGCCGTAGATCTGCATGTAGCGGGCCAGATAACCGCGGTTGCGCATGATGTAGTAACGGTTGGTGTCGCTCGTAGAGTTGAGCTGGCGCTTGCCGGCGATATCCCAGTTAGAGACAGCGCGGGCGCGCTTGAGAACCACGTCGGCAACAACGGCGGCGGGGAAGTGCTGGCTGGCCACGTAGCCATAGCAGGCATCGTCGCCGTAGATAAAGAAGCGCGCGTCGGGCAGGCCAATCTTGTCGACCACGCGGCGCGAGAACATGCCGCCCTCAAAGCACAGCTGGTTCATGGTGCGGTAGCCCTCGGGACCCAGATCCCACTTGGCGACAGGGTTTGGAATGCCGAGCGAAAGGATCAGTTGGTACTGCCAAAAGAACGCGCCGCCGTCGAAGTCCAGGCGCGAACCCTGGATGACATCGTAGCGGTCGGTCCACTTGGCCAAGCGCTCGATGCCTTCGGGGATGACGAGCACGTCGTCGTCCATCACCCAGAACCACTGGGCGCCCAGGTCGTAGGCGCATTTAGTGCCGGCGGAGAAGCCGCCCGCACCGCCGCCGTTTTCGAGCTGCGGTGCGTAGATGACGCGGTCGGTGCCGCCCTGCGCGTCGGGCTGCTCGGTGTCGATGCCCCACAGGTTGGCCAAGCGCTCGTTGAATGCGGTGCACATGGCCTCGGTCTCGCGCGAATTCTCGTTATCGACAATCACGATGCGCCAGGGCGTTGCCGTGAGCTCGGTCATGGAGTCGAACAAGTTGGCCAAGAGCTCCTGGCGCTTGTACGTAACGACGACAATGACGAGCTTATCGATGGGAGCGGGAAGGGTGGAAGTCATGAACGAGAATATCCTTTCGCGTGGGCAGTATATAGGCCCTGCGGAATAAACAACGTGTCCCATAGGACACGACTATTGTAAGCGTAGGCGGGCGCCCGCGGGTAATGTTCCGCTAATCACCAAGAACGTTTGCTATAAGTCTGGTTGACGTGTGAGCGTGGCGAGGTTGCAAGCGCGCATTGTGGTATTACATAGGTGCCGATTCCTGTGGACGCGATCTTTCTGTTTGGATGCCCTGTGAATTAATCTCGTTTAGTCTCCTTTGCCGATGGCCTTCCCATCAAGGCCATGTTGCTGTTTTTGGTTCTTCAGGTCGCATTTGTCCTGAGCAATACCGCGGCGAATTGCCTGCCGAGGCCCGTTATCGAGTCGCATGCGCAGGGTTCGGAGTCCTCGGCCCTGTTGTCCGGCATGTATGTCTACGACCACCGTGTTGCAGCTGGTCCTGTTTGCTTTGATAACAATCGCTTTATCATTGAAGTCGCACAGCAAAAGGACCAGGGTTCTCCGTTTAAGACGATGGCTGTTGCCGAGATTGAAGACGTTACGAAAGCCGGCGGGATTACGCATCAGCAGTACTACCGGTATTGGCATGGATGGCAGCTACTTACGAATGTCTGCCTGTTTATTGGCGGTATCGACGTTGTCGTGGTGCCTGCGGCCGCTTTGGCGATTGCCGGCTCCGCTTGCGCTTACGTTGCCTTGCGGAAGCGATTTTCAAAGCCGTTAACGTTGGGTTTCCTTGCAATCCTGTTGTTCTCGACCAATCTGTTTTTCAATTTTATCGGTGATCTGCTGCTGTGCATCTCGTTCTTTGTGGCGCTCATCATGATATCTTGCATGAGCCTTCGTTTGGACTCGGCCCCGAACGCACGGGTTTTCACAAGCCGCCTTGTCCTTTGGTCGATAGCGACGGGCGCCGTGTTTTCGTTTCTTGACTTTTTAACGATCCCTGCCGCTGTTGTCGCCCTGCATTGCTTTTTCGCGTTTATTGCGCTGCCCGAGGGTGAGCGCCCCAAGCGCTGCGTCGTCACGATGCTGCAGGCGCTCTTTGGGTTTGGGCTTTCGTTTGTGTTTACCTGGGCGATGAAATGGGTTGTCGCGGCATTTGTGCTGGGCTGGGACGAGGTCTTTTCGAACGTTCTGGGCGAGATGGGTCTTTGGTCTGCGCATGGGACTTCGTCACTGTTGCCCCAAGCTGACTGGCCTCAGATTTTGAAGGAGTTTTATTGCATGAGCCCGCAGCTGTTCGCCATTTGCTCAACTGCTGGTTATGCGATGATCTCGAACATCGTTTGTCTTGTTTCGTTTGCTGCCGTATTGGCGATTTGGATTGCCGTGCTCGTTTGCTCGATACGGGGCGGAGCGCAAGGCGGTCGTCGTCGCAAGATGTTGATCCAGTCACTGCTCATGGCGCTGCCTCTGGTGGTTGTCCTGGGTTATTTCGTTGTTATGCATGACCACGCGATCGTTCATATTCCGGTATTTGGCTGCAAGAACTGGGCGATTGTCTTTGCGATTCTATTTGCTTCGGGTGTTAGCGCGCTTCGTGGTCTGCGGAGTCGGAAGGCTGCTTAGCTGTTCATGCGAGCCTTGATGGCGTCGACCACGGCCCTGCGTACGATATCCACGAGGAGCAGGGCAAGCGCGAGGCAAAGGCCCATAAGGATTCCGAGCAAAATGGCGCCGGCTGGATGGGGCTCTCCCGTTTGGATGCCTGTCGCCATGGTGTAGATTGCTTTGTCAAAGATGGGTCGCCAGACATTGCAGGTAAACGACTGTACGGCGTAGAAAGCGAGCGTTCCTGCGGCGAGGGACATGATTGTCTTGTCTGCAGCTGGGACTTCGTGGCGCGGCTGATGGAGCGCTGCGGCGGCAACGGATGCGGCGGCCAAGATAAAGGATATGACGGAAGTGGACTTGTAGGAGAGCTTCCAGAGCGCGTCGTACTGGCTACTTGCCGATAGCAGAAGCTCGAGCGCGATGGTGACGGCAACGAGTCTGATGAGTGCGATCTTGGATTTTTGAGCGCCGGATGCGTTGCCGTGGTGTTCGAGGACAAAGCGCATTTCTCCTGCCGCAATAAACGCGACCAGGTAGGTAACAGCGCTCATGAGCTTGCGCCATAAAACGACACCGGCAACTTCGTTTGCCGTCGCCGCGATGTAGCAGTTGATTCCAAATGTTGCGAACACTAGAAGTGCTACGACAAACGGGGCCCTTTTGCTGCCGATTCGCTGCCTTGCCAGCGCAATCATCGGTACGAGCAATACGGAGGCGGCGTAGACCCAGATAAACTCGATGCCCAGCGTAAGCCAGCCAATCTCGTGCAGCGAGATTTCGGGTAGGGGATAGGGTAGCGCGCAGAGATGTGGTGTAAGAGGCGGGGCATGCCCCGCCTCTTCTCTTTCTTGAAAGGGAGGGGACACCGCCTAGAATTCGTCGTTGGAGT